>NZ_CP043930.1:2822500-3122777 GCF_009720525.1 Gimesia benthica | reverse complement strand
TGGGGTTTTTGCGCGATCGGGAATCCTCGCGGATTTCAGCAAACACTGGTGGATGCGGGAGGCCGGGTTTGTGGCATGCGTGTCTTTGCGGATCATCATCACTATAGTGCAGGCGACCTGCAGGAAATTGGCTCAGAGGCAGAACGGTCGGGAGCCGAGCTGATTTTGACGACTGCGAAGGACCTGGTGAAAATTAGTGAACAAAAACTGTCAGGGCTTCCGGTTTGGGCAGTGGAAATCGGTGCGGAAATCGTGCAGGGGCGGCTGATTTTGAGGAAATCCTGCGGAAAACGGGGCTGGTGGAGCCAGAGAAATAAGTCTGTAAACACGTAGTCAGGGGCAGAATCAGCTCCAAACCATTGGAAAACCAATATATATTGGGTTAAATCACCTTAGAGATCCCGAAATTTGCTGTAATCCCGTTTCAGATATACTTGATTTTGGTTCTGCGTTCTGTCATCCTGAGAAGAGAGTAACTTCACACAATGCAGGCCGTTTACCCGGTAAACGAACTTTTCCTGCCAGAAACCTACCAATACGACGGGCCGCTTAGACTGAATGTGGTGACCGTATCCCTGCCTCCATCATTGGTCTGTTCAATCATAATTCAAATAAACGAGGTGTTTAAGTTATGCAAAAGAAAAATATTAGCCAGGTTCTGCTCGCCGCTGTTTTGATCTCTGGCCTGAATTTTTTCGCGCCTGTTGCTGCTTCCGCAGCGGGTTGGGGTTCAATCACTGGCAAGTTCGTTTTCGATGGTCCTGTCCCCGAGCGTCCTGTACAGCGAAAGAAAGGCGATCCCAACGTCAAAGATGCTGCCGTCTGTGCAGCTGACACTCATCTGGGAAATGATCTGGTTGTCAATCCTGACAACAAAGGCATCCAGAATATCTTCCTCTACATGCGTCGGGCAAAAGACATTCATCCCGATCTGAAGGAATCCAAAGACAAGACCGTCGTGTTTGACCAGAAAGGTTGTACTTTCGAGCCTCACGCTCTGATTGTTCGTACCGACCAGAAAGTGATTGTTAAATCTGACGATCCCGTCGCTCACAACACCCACACCTTCCCGATCAAGAACCAGGCTGTCAACTTCATCCTGGCTCCCAAAGATCGTGAAGGAAAAGAAGTATCCAACCCGATTCCTGAAATTCTGCCGATGCAGGTTAAGTGCGACATCCATCCCTGGATGACCGCTTACTGGTTCGTGGTAGATCATCCTTACGCTGTGGTATCTGATGCAGATGGAAAATTTACCATCAAGAATCTGCCCGCTGGTAAGCAGACTTTCCGGATTTGGCATGAAAAGAAAGGTTACCTGGATCGTAGCTTCAACGTGAACGTCAAGGACGGGGAAACCCTCGACCTGGGCGAGATCAAATACAAAGCATCTGATTTCGAGTAATCCTCTGTAACATCAGAGAAACGTACAGACAGGGCACGTCCGATTGGGCGTGTCCTTTTTAATGCCCTTAGATCTGTTGCTGAATGATGTGGGGTCGTTTTCGCCATGCATAAACCGTGCGGTTGCATCGCTCTGCTGGTGCTGGGAGCGATCTTATTCTCGACAGAGATCAGCCTGGCTCAGACAGAGCCACAGGCAGCCGCCGGTCAATTTCGCGAATCGGTCTCCCTGGATGTGAATAATGCGGTGCTCAAGAAGATGGGCTCCGTGCAGGATTTTCTGGCTGGCGCGCAATGGGAAGACGCGATCAACAGTCTGATCCAGATCTCCCAGGAATACGGCAACACGCTTTATCCGGAATCCCCGGGACGCTATCTGCGGGTGGCGACTTACTGTCAGAACCTGCTCGCAGGATTTCCCCCGGAAGCGATTCAGATTTACCGGGAAAAGGTTGATCCCCGAGCCCGCAGGTGGCTGGAAGAGGCGGAAGCGGAATCGTCAGTCGGCCCGCTGTTGCAGATTGTCGATCAGGCACTGATGAGCAGCTACGGCGACGATGCCCTGTATCGCCTCGGTGAAATCTCCTGGGAACGCGGTGAACTGGGACAGGCGCGGGATTACTGGCGGAAACTGCTACCTCCTGAACCGGGATCTGCAGCGCGCAGTGATACCGGACTCTTCTACTATCCCGATTCCGATTTATCCGTGCCCCCGATTCTGGCGCGTCTGATTCTGGTCAGTCTGTTCGAGGGAAATTTCAAACAGGCCGAAGCGGAACTGGCTGTGTTTCGCGAGCGCTATCCTGATGCGGAAGGCTCACTCGCCGGTAAGCAGGGGAACCTGGCAGACCAACTTACAGGAATTCTATCAGATCGCGGTCAGGTCTCACTGGCGAATGATCAAGACGAAATGCAGACATTCGCGGGACACCAGACGCGTAATTTCCGGGCCGGACATGCTCTGAACGTCGGGGCCGCAGCCTGGTCATTTCGTGTGCCTCTGGTCTGGAGTCAGGAATACACGCGGAAACCTGCCTTTGGTCAACGCGTGCCACCGGGGCTCTTCCCTGTCGTACATGGGGAGCATGTTTTTATTAATGACTCAGAGCGCATTTATGCACTCAACTGGAAGACGGGAACACCCGCCTGGTCTGACGCGGATCCTCAGGCGAGTCCGATTATATATCCTTCCGTTCTGCAGGGGGCAGTCAGACTGCCGTTTCGCTCTGTCGTGGGAGTCCCCCGGTTTACGATGACTGTTGCCGACGGACGGTTATACGCCCGCATGGGATCGCCGGTTACTTCTGTGGCGAAAGATGAGCGGCTGGGACTGTTTTCGGAACTGGTTTGCCTGGACCTGGATGAGGGCGAAGGCAAGATGCTCTGGAAGATTTCTTCTGCCGAGTTGCGCGAGCAGAATTTTGTCTGGTCGTTTGAAGGGGCTCCTGTTGTTGCCGGCGATCGTTTCTACGTCGTGCTGCACCGGGGCTTTCCTGAAGTGCAGACGAATGTCGCCTGTTTCTCTACCGAGACCGGGGAGATGCTGTGGAATCAGAAGGTCTGCCTGGCACTGAGGAATATCGAAGAAGGTGTGAACTACATCACCCATCTGCTGCTGACACTCGCGGAGGGGCAACTGTATCTCTCAACGGATATGGGAGCGATCGCATCACTGAATACTCAGGATGGGAAACTCAACTGGGTCGTGACGTACCCTTCCGCAGACGATGTTTCCCGGCGGGAATTGAGCGATCACATGGCGAGTGGTCTGGTCCCCTGCCTGTATGACCAGGGAATTCTGTTCGTTGCTCCCCAGGATACAAAAACCCTCATGGCCTTCGATGCGTCTTCGGGACTTTTGCTCTGGGAGCGGGAATGGCCGGAGCAGATTCGAAACCTGTTGGGAGTCACGGCGCGGACCCTGGTGGTCAGCGGGAATCAACTGTATGGCATCGATCGGGCAAGTGGGGCGTTACGCTGGAAGGCAGGCTATCTCGATCCGGAGGGTTTCGGCTATGGTCGAGGGCTGCTTTCTGTAGAGAACGTATACTGGCCTTTGAGGGATGAACTGCTGGTCGTAGACATTGAGCGAGGCACACTCAAGCAGAGAATCCCGTTGCAGGCCTTACAGGGAGAAACGGGAGGGAACCTGGTAATCGCGGGGGATCAGCTGTTGATCGCGCAGCCCCGAAAGGTGACCGCGTTCCAGAATCACGGCATCGTCCCTGGATCACGAAAAGAGAATGAGAATTTGTCTGCAGCGGAGACGCAGGCACGTTGAAAATGTAAGATGTAATGTAGCTCCAACTCCAATTCTAATTTTAAACAAGGTGATTGACATGAAGGTATCGTATCGTAATATCCTCGGCTCCCTGTTGAGTCTGGTTTGTCTGTGTGGTTTGTCTGCCAGTGTCCAGGGGCAGGTGAATGCTCCTCCAGGAAAAGTGGAAGTCGGCGATGCGGCTCCTGCTTTCACAGCTACAGATGACGCGGGCAAAGGCTGGAAGTCGACTGATTATATTGGTAAGAAAATTCTGGTGGTCTACTTCTACCCTGCCGACATGACCGGTGGCTGCACCAAGCAGGCCTGTGGATTCCGAGATGACATGAAGAAGCTGCAGGGGAAAGACGTAGAAGTTGTGGGTGTCAGTGGTGATTCGGTACGTAATCATCAATTGTTCAAAAAAGAGTATGATCTGAACTTCACGCTGCTGGCGGATGAAGATGGCAGTGTGGCTAAGAAGTTTGGTGTTCCCCTGCGTCCCGGTTCCACGATTGAGCGGACCATCGACGGGAAAAAGGAGAAGCTGACCCGTGGTGTGACAGCAGCCCGCTGGACTTTTGTGATCGACAAAGACGGTAAGGTTGCCATGAAGAACACCAAGGTCAAAGCTGCTGATGACAGCAAAGCCATCCTGAAGAAAGTCAACGAACTGAAGTAGTTCCTGCTCCTAAAACCGTTCTTTGGGCCGAAAACTACGGTTCAGAAGCGTTCACTCACCCGTAAAAATCGTCATTCGTACTCGACAGTCAACCGGCTGAAGGCATACAATTGACGGTGCGGGTGAGTTGTTTTTTGTTTGTTACCAGGGAGACAAGCCCATGAGCCGTAACCGTTTGAATCAAATCCTGTCTGTCTCCGCCGCTGTGCTTCTGCTGGCTGCGATGACGCTGGCAGGATGCGGGAAAACGGAAACGTCGAATGAGACGGTATCGGACGCCGATTCCGAAACGCCGGTCGCCGAAGCCGAACTGGGGGCAGCAGCGCCTCTCCCGGGATCAGCATCCTCGAAGCCTGACATGAGTCAGACAGAGACGGTTTCCTTCCAGTCGGGAATGGAAGTCGGAGAGGTCCCGATGCCGTTTGAAGTGGAAGATGTCACGGGGCCCTATGAGGGAAAGACACTCTGCTACCGTTGTCTGTATGGGGAACGCCCTGTTGTGGGGATTTTCGTCCGGGAACTGGGACCACAGACCGAGACACTAATTCAGAAGATCGATCAGGAGGTGGCCGCTCACAAAGATGATAAGCTGGCTGCATTCGTCGTATTGCTGAGTGAGAATCCTGGTGAGCAGAAATCGAAGTTAAAACAAATCGCCAGCGAGAAGAAAATTCAACATGTACCGCTGACGGTGTATGAAGGCACTGACAGTCCGCTGGGTTATAACGTAAAGCAGGAGGCTGCTGTGAATGTCATGCTCTGGGAGGGCGTTGTCAAAGCGAACCGGGCATTCCGTACCGGGGAGCTGGATCAATCGGGCATTCAGGAAGTCGTCGAAGACACCCGCTTGATGGTGAATTAGTTCTGTTGCCGGGGATGTGATTCCGGTCAGGGCCAGGAGATTCGAAACTCGCTCGAATTTCAAAGTTATTTTATTTAGACAGGACGTGGAAACACCGCTTTTGCCTATGTTGTTTGCATCAGACGCTACCAGATTACTACCAGAACGCACCCGCTGTTTCCTGTATGGGGGCATGCTGATTCTGAGTTTACTGCTGCCCGGTTTCTGTTTCGGGCAGGAGTCCCTGGATGCGTGGCCCAATGGCCGCGATCAACTGGAGCTGTTTCCTGCGAGTCGTCAGTTTTCAAAACGCTATCAGGATGCCCGCCAGCTGATTGATGAGAAGAACTATTCTGCTGGAATTCCTGAGTTGCAGGCGATTCTGGATGCCCCGGAAGATTTTGTGGCCATTGATCGTGGTGTGGGCTTTCACAGCCTGAAACGGGCTGCCGAGGATCAACTGGCGGCGTTACCTCCGGACGGAAAAAAATACTATTCGGTGCAGTACGGTCCCACCGCTGAGCAGATGCTGCGCGAAGCACGGGAACAGGACAACCAGGACCTCCTCCGCGAAGTCGTTCGCCGATTTTTTCATACCCAGGCGGGAGCCGAGGCTGCTTACACGCTGGGTTCTTATTACTACGAACGGGGTGATTTACCGGCTGCAGCGCAGTTGTGGGAATCGCTCAGCGAACGGCATGATCTGGCCACTGAGAAGGAACCACATCTGACGTTCAAGCTGGCGGTCGCCTGGTACCATCTGGGGAACCTCGGAAAAAGCCGCCAGTCGCTGATGAAGCTGGCTCGTGAGACCAACGGTACAGACTATGTCTTTCCGAATGGCAAAAAGGTCGCGTTGTTCAAGGAAGGGCAGAACCCTGTCGCATGGTTATCCCAACTGGTGGGAACGCTGAATCTGAAGGGAGCCCGGGAACAGTCTGACTGGACTCTCTATCGCGGTAATGCAGAGCGAATCGCATCCGCAGAGTTCGCCGTCCCTTCCTCGAAACCGGAGTGGCAGTTTTCCACGATCCGCGACCCATTCTTACAGAAGAATCCAAATCTGCCTCCCCTGGAAGCGATCCTGCAGAAACTGGGTGACTTCCGTCGCAAGCATCTGTCGGGGGTATTACCTGCTGCCAGTCCGATCGTGGCGGGCGACACGGTTGTCGTGAGAACGCACAATAACCTGAAGGGATTGGACCTGCGATCCGGCAAACTGAAGTGGGAGACGACGGTTTCGGATGCGTTGTTCCGCGAGATGCTGAAGGATCCGCAGAATTCCGATGAAGAATTTCTGGGTACGCCCCAGACTCCGTTACAGAAATATCTGACGCAGCGGGCCTGGCAGGATTACACGGTCGGCCATTTAAGCTCAGATGGCAAGCTCGTATTCAGCGTGGAAAACGTTGGCTTTATCGGCGGTTTCTATCACTTCAGTCGGGAAGACCAGGAGAGCGTTCTCTCACCCAACTCCTACAACCGTCTGATGGCCTTTGAAGTCGACACGGGTAAGTTCGTCTGGGAACTGGGAGGTCCCCGGTTACAGAACCCGATTAATTACTCAGGGCACTACTTCCTCGGGCCGCCGTTACCCCTGAATGGCAAGCTGTATGCTCTAGCAGAAGAGGGACGCGAGTTTCGTCTGCTGGTGCTGGATCCGCAGACCGGGAAAACGCTCTGGACGCAGTCGTTGTTTCGTAGCGAGTATCCGATCGCCCGCGATTATACAACGGATCGTCGTCCGCTGGACCATATCCGTCGCCGCATGGGATTGAGCCCCTCGCTGGCCCATGGCGTTCTGGTCTGTCCGACCGGTTCGGGGTGTACGGTGGGGATCAACGCCGTAACACGTCAACTGCTCTGGAGAAATGTGGAGCCACGCCGAAATGCGATTACCTCTTACGCTGCCTTCAGTCGCGATGCGAACGAGAATGCCGAAGGCTGGGCGGAATTCACGCCGTTGATCGTGGGTGACCGGGTCCTGTTAGAGTCACGTACGGGACAGAACCTGAAGTGCCTGGATCTGTTTGATGGTCGACTGATCTGGTCGCGACCGCGGCAGGAATACCTGTTTATTGCCTCGGTGCAGGATGGGAATATCCTGCTGGTAGGACCGGGTTCAATTGAGGCACTCAAGTTAAGTGATGGAAGTCCGGCCTGGCCGAAAGCTCAGAAGATTCCAGCTCCCAGCGGACGGGGCATCGTGGTGCGGGATACGTATTTTCTACCTGTGGATACAGGAGAGATCCTGAGTATCCGCCTGGACGATGGTCTGATTCTGGCCCGGACGCGGGTCGAGACTGACACGCTGGTGGGAAATCTGTCAGCCGGGAGCGGGATGCTGGTCGCTCAGAATGAGACCGAAGTCGTCGGGTTTCGATCGGCGGCGTCGATTATTGAACAAATTCGCCTGGCCAGTCAGTCCGATCAGCCAGCGAAACAGGCAGAGGCGGAACTCTTGCGGGGTGAGTTGTATCTTTACTCCGGAAATGTGAATCAGGCCCTGGCGAAAATTGAGCGGTCGATTGAGATCAAACCCACCATCCGTGCACGGCGACTGTATGCAGACATGATGCTGGAAAGTCTCGATCATGACTTCAGTCAGTATGAGAGTCAGATCAGTAAAATTGAACCACTGCTCGTTGATGAAAATCAACAGCGTCGTTTCTTCCAGATCCTGGCGACGAATTACCAGTCCAAGGGAAATCTGAAAGCGGCTCTGGAGAACTACCTGAAGCTCTCGGAATTGAAGAATCTGTTTTCTACCGAGACTGCCAAAGGAGGCGCTTTTGTTCGCACCGATCGCTGGATTCGATCGCAGCTGGAACTGTTGATGGTGCGGGCGAATGAAGAGCAACGTCAGGAAATCGATGCGTTCTTCTCCAGCTATTATACGAACCACCTGGCCTCTGCCGATCAGGATGAACTACAGCGATTTCTGAAGTGCTGTGGTAATCTGTCGGCCACACGTCAGGCGCGAATGCTGCTGGTTGAGCGGCTGACGCAAGAGCTGAAAACAGCTTCTCCGGGAAAGCAGTCGGTCTTGCGTCGTCAGCTGATGCAGCAGCTTGAGCAGCTGCGCAACTCAGCTCAGCCTGTGAGTGCCGCCTTCGCCACGGCTAGACTGGCTGAGATTTATGTGTCACTCAATCAGTATGCCCAGGCAGAGGAGTTGTTGCAGGAGCTGAAAACAAAGTGGCCCGATGTCATCTGTCTGGATGGAAAATCGGGTCAACAGGTGGTGGAGTCCTGGCAGTCAGATCCGGAGTTTCAGAAACAGTCACGTTCCAGGTCTGTCTGGCCTGACTATCCGGCCCAGGTATATCGCGATGAGCAGTCCAAAGGGCAGAACACTTCGCTGCCGGTGGAGATTATCGGGCTGACAAATCCTTTATTCGAAAACCATCGGCTGGAAGTGGGGCCGGCGAAAGAACAACTGCTGGCATTTGACGGTGCAGGGAAGCCGTTGTGGACCTTCTCGCTGTCGGAAGCCGGGATCGAAGTTCCGCAACAGCCTTTCTTCTCGGCCCGCGTCTTCGAGAATTATCTGGTCGTGAACTTTGGGGCCGAGTTTTTTGTGCTGGATACCATCAATCGGAAAACCGATGGTCAGCCAAGCCTGCTCTGGAAACAGAGGATGATCGCCGGTCCGCCGAGTCTGCGTGATTACATTTCCATTGAACGCAGTGGTTTGGCGCCGGTGCTACGCGAATATATCACGCGGAATTCGGATCGCGAACAACTGGGACGTATTGGCACAATCAATTCTGAATTCCTCTGCTATCAACTGGGAAGCGAATTAATCGCCGCCGATCTGCTGACTGGGGAAATTCTCTGGAAACGTCAGGGACTGCCCAACAACAGCTGGCATTTTGGCGATGCGGAGCATGTGATTCTGATGACTTCTCAGAGCCGGACTGAGCCGCGGTACGTGGTTCGGAGTGGTCAGAATGGAGAGTCGGTCAATGCTTTCAAACTGAAGCCAGGTCACTCGGCGATTTTTGCGTTTGAACGCTACCTGCTGACACTGGGGCCGCCCGCCGATGATACGCGTCGACTTGAATTGCGGGACCTGGTCAGCGATGAAGTGGTCTGGAGTTTCGAGATCAACAAAGATACGAATTATACGCTGGGGCAGAATTATGAAATCGCCATGGTGGCAGCGGATGGAACGATTTCCATACGAGACCTGCGGACTGGCGAGAAGAAGGTCGAAGTCAAAGGCCAGGCTGCCCCCAATGTGATGCGTGTGCTGCTGCTGGAGAACAAAAAGCAGTACCTGGTGTTTGTCAGTCTGCCGTATGTCGTAAAGAGCAGAGTAACGTATCGCCCTTTGAGCATGACATCTCTCCTGTTCAACGGGATGTTGTATTCCATCGATCGTGAAACGGGAGAGCTGATGTGGTCGCGGATGCTTGAGGCACAGGGGATCGATTTCACACAGTTCTTCGATTTGCCGGTGATGACGTTTGGCATCCGTCGGGTCATGGGTATTTCAACTTCTTCGGGAAATCAGGTTGATCTGGAGGTCATCGATCTGCGGGATGGTTCGCAGGTACTTAAAGAGACAACGAGCAGCAATCGTCTGCGAACCTGGGTCGTACCCGATCTGGAGCAGAAAGATATTCTGATCGAACCATTCCAGATCCGGTTGAGTTTTGAAGAACCGCCGGTAGTCGCGCCGAAACCTGCAGCGGCCCCTCAGTAGGGCAGCTCAGGCAATCGGTGCCAATGATCTGAGTCGACGCGCGAGTGCCTGACTGGATTGGATGACGATTTAATAGTTGTCGTCGTCTTCGTCATCCTCGAAGTCCTCAAAATCGTCATCATCCCGGTCCGGATGCAGGGGGTTATCCGGGGAGAAGAAGAAGTCTCCGAGCCCCATCGGCATCATGTTGCCACCCAGATTCTGCTGACGCTTTTCTGAGAGAGATTCGAGGTCGAGGGCATCATCACCCAGGCAGCTCTTCAGTGACTCGAGCCAGATGGTATCTTTACTGAGGGGGTGTTCTTTATCCTGAGCGGCACGTTTGAGTGCCAGTCGCAGCACGTTGATTCCGTCACGGGTTGAGAAATCGAGCTTCAGGTTGTGTGACTGCTGCAGGAAGTCGACGGTCAGGTCGAGCATATGCTCATCGGCGAAGGGGAGATGATAGTGCAGGATCATCTTCTCATCTTCGCGATTCGGATGTTCGAGGGTAATGCTGGGCTGTAGACGACTGAGGATGTAGTCGGGGATTTCGAAGGTGGACTCATCCTCGTTCATGGTGACCGCACAGCGGAAATCTGGATGTGCGGGGATTGTGACGCCGGCGACAATGGATTCAATGTAGCGCCGATGATCGAGCAGTGGCGCGAGGCTGGCCCATGATTTTTCATTCATGCGGTTGCCTTCATCGAGGACACAGATGCCGCCACGAATCATGGCACTGACGAGTGGAGAGGCGTGATAATTGATCTTCCCACTTTCGGCGAGTACCGGGGTGACCAGCAGGTCTTCAGGTCGTGTGTCTGCAGTACATTGATAGATGTAGAGTTCCTGCTCGCGCGTGCGTGCGCCTGCGATGGCCAGCGATGTTTTTCCGATACCGGGCGTGCCCACCAGTCGCGGTGTGAGTGGCATATCTTTTTCGTCGATCACCAGCCAGCAGGCGAGCAACTGCTTGAGTGCTTCATGTTGTCCGATCCAGTCGCTGACGGTCTGGTCCGGCCGTCCCAGATGCAGTCCGACACCATCGATTTCCACGCGTTGTGACATTGCCCTGATTTCTATTGTCTGACCAGGGGCTGTGAAACACCGCTGGTGCAGGAGATTCTAAAGTTGAGTAGGCGAAGCCTGATTATAAGCGTCCCGGAGCGTATCTGTCAGGTCTCGACTTCCAGGATGGGAGAGAAATTGGTGTAAAAGGCACAGGAATCATTTTTTGCAGAAATCGTTAAGTCGTTGAAATTGTGAAAGATAACGTTGGTCAGATCACATGTACGGATACGTGATCAGCGGAAAAGATTTTGAGTAATCAAAAAGTGGTTGATAGAATATAAAAGTTTTCCACATTCGATTATGAATAACGTGCCAGGCGTTATTTCATTTCTATATTGAGTTCACACTGATCACCTCGTTCTGAAGTCATCTCCTGTCACTGTTTATTGTGTGACTCACTGACCTGGTCTCTAAAATCGCCAATTTAGAAGGGGGGAAAAGCTATGGATAAGCCTGTACTCGCGAAAGACATCATGGTCACGAAGTTAATCACCTTAACTCCGGACATGGATGTACATGAAGCAATCGGGAAGCTGTTAAATCATCGGATTTCCGGTGCACCCGTATTGGATTCAGAACGCAGATTACTGGGTGTCTTTTCAGAACGGTGCTGCATGGATGTGCTGATTAAAGCCAGCTATGAGCAGTTGCCTTCAACGCAGATCTTTCCGTTTATCGATACGGAACCGCGGTGTATCACGGAAGACACGGATCTGTTGACCATCGCGCAGATTTTTCAGAGCACTCCGACACGTCGTCTGCCGGTCGTGCGGGATGGAAACTGCCTGGTCGGTCAGATCAGTCGCCGTGATCTGTTGAAGGCGGAACTGAAACATCTGCAGTTCAAGACCAATCTGCCTCAGGAGAAAAACCTGTTGTATCTGAGTGGAATTATGAACCGGGAAGAGTCGCCGATTGCCTGATCGGTCTCCTGTTGCAGAGTAAAAAAGAAGAGTGAGTCTTGCCTGAGAAAAACCAGCTGAACCTGTTTCAGCTGGTTTTTCTCGTTCCTGACGGTTTGATTTTCAGAGCTGGTCAACTAAAATCGGGCCAGTTCGCGTTGCTGACAGACTGAACATTTCCGGTCAGTGGGGCGGGCGGTATCCAGTCAGACATCGATTCTATTCAGATAAAGCTAACTATTCGAAGGACTTGCAGCATGGACCAGGCAGAGATTTTACTCGACGCGGAAGAGAGAATGGACAAAGCGGTTCACGTATTCCAGGGTCAGCTGCAGGGGATTCGTACGGGGCGGGCCACCCCCGGTCTGGTGGATTCGATCCGCGTGGATTACTACGGTTCGCCGACTCCGTTGAAGCAGATGGCGAACGTGAGCGTTCCCGAGCCGCAGCAGATTCTGATTCGCCCCTTCGATGCCCAGATGGTGGGAGAGATTGCCAAAGCGATCCAGGCCAGCGATATGGGACTGGCACCGAATACCGATGGTCGCGTCGTGCGATTGAACATTCCCCCGCTTTCGACAGAACGTCGTCGTCAGCTGGTCTCCCGCGTGAAAGAGCTGGCTGAAGAAGCCCGGATTTCGATCCGCAACATCCGCCGGGATGCAAACAAGCATGCTGACCAGTCCGAAAAAGACAAAGTGATGGGGGAAGACGAACGGGACGATACCAAGGATCAGATCCAGGAACTGACCAAAAAGTTCGAAGGTAAAGTCAACAGCATGGCGGATGCGAAAGAAAAGGACGTGATGGACGAGTAGTCCGTCGGTCTCTCAGTAGCCCGCGCTCGCAACTTAAAGTGCTCCCGCCAGTATAACCAGGAATTCGTCGTTTTTCCGACGGGTTCAATACAGTCACATTCTATCTTAACCTCTGTAATCAAAGAGACAGGTTCAAGTTTCCATGGCAAAGAAAACAATTGAAAACGTAGACGTAGCGGGTAAGACCGTATTGATGCGTGTCGACTTTAACGTTCCGCTGGATGACGATCTGAATATTACCGATGATCGCCGGGTGCGGATGGCTCTGCCTTCGATCAAGTCGGTTATCGATCGTGGCGGTCGCCTGATTCTGATGAGTCACCTGGGACGTCCCAAGGGGGATGCTGGTGATGCGAAATTCAGTCTCAAGCCAACCGCTGCCTGCCTGGGTAAGCTGCTGGATCAGGACGTCGCCTTCGCGACGGATACGGTTGGCGACGATGCGAAGGCAAAAGTCGCTGCCCTGGAAGATGGCCAGGTACTGATCCTGGAGAACCTGCGATTCAACGATGGTGAGAAAAAAGGGGATGCCGCTTTCGCAGGTGCGCTGGCTGCGTTCGCTGATATCTACTGCAACGACGCTTTTGGTACCTGCCACCGGACCGATGCTTCGATGGTCGCAGTTCCGGAAGCCATGGACGGTAAGCCGAAAGTAGTTGGCTTCCTGGTATCGAAAGAAATTCAATACCTGTCCGATGCAATTGCCAATCCACAGCGTCCGTTCGTGGCGATTCTGGGGGGCGCGAAAGTCTCTGACAAGATCAACGTGATCAACAACCTGCTGGGCATTTGCGACAAGGTGCTCATCGGTGGCGCGATGGCTTACACGTTCTCGCTGGCACAGGGAGGTCAGGTTGGTGACAGTCTGGTAGAAAAGGACAAGGTCGAACTGGCAAAAGAGCTGATCGCCAAAGGGGGCGACAAACTGATGCTGCCGGTCGACACACACTGTGGCGACGACTTTAACAGCAACTGCAACAAGCAGGTTGTGAAAGCCGGTGAAATCCCTGATGGTTTCGAGGGACTGGACATCGGCCCGGAATCGGCGAAACTGTTTGCTGAGACAGTTAAGTCCGCTAAAACAGTGGTCTGGAACGGACCGATGGGTGTGTTCGAAATGCCGCCGTTCGATGAAGGAACCAAAGCGGTTGCCCAGGCGATCGCAGACAGTGATGCAACCAGTATCATCGGTGGTGGCGACAGTGCCGCCGCGATCCAGCAGCTCGGTTTTGCCGATCAGGTCTCGCATGTGAGTACCGGCGGTGGTGCCAGCCTGGCGATGCTGGAAGGTCAGGAGTTTGCAGCCGTTAATCTGCTGGATGAAGCCTGATTGAATCCCGCTGAAAAATCGAGTTTATCAGACACAGTCCTTCATTGGAGGGACTGTGTCTTTTTGTTTGGCAATGATCTACTCGCAACCCGGGAAGCAAGGCGGTAGAATAAAGGAGGTAGCGGGTTCTGTTTGTGATACATTCACTGTTGGGCAAGCCAACAGTGCCACCCGGAAAACTCTGGTGTTATTTCAATAGCTCTCATTAACAGTTGTGAACGGGGAGTGAGGCAAATGGTGACGTCGTTATTCTCAAATGAAGAAATCGAGCGGTTTCAGCGTGACGGTTTTGTGGTCGTGGAATCGTTATTCAGTGAGGAAGAAGTAGCGCTACTGGGGCAGATTGGTCGGGCAGACCTGGCGATGCAGCAGGCGACTTTCAGCCGGGCTGACGGAGAAGGGGGCGCGGTCAAACTGAGCGTGGAGAACGAAATCGGCGAAGACATCTATGGTGCGATTGCCGCCGGTCACCGGGTTGTCGACCGGATGGAAGAACTGCTGGGAGATGAAGTCTACCACTACCACCACAAGATGATCCAGAAAGAAGCGAAGGTGGGTGGTGCCTGGGCATGGCACCAGGATTACGGATACTGGTACAACAACGGTTGCCTGTTTCCGGATATGGCCAGCTGTATGATTGCCGTCGACCGGGCGACCCAGGAGAACGGTTGCCTGCAGGTGCTCAAAGGGAGCCACCTGATGGGGCGGATGAATCATGGAAAAGTAGGCGACCAGACCGGCGCAGATCCGGAGCGGGTGGCGGCGGCCTGCGAGCGGTTTGAACTCGTGTACTGCACGCTGGAACCGGGGTCGGCGATCTTCTTTCACTCCAATCTGCTGCACCGTTCAGATCAGAATAAAAGCGACCATCCGCGATGGGGATTCATCTGCTGTTACAACACGAAGCACAATGATCCTTACAAAGAATCGCGACACCCTCAGTACACACCGCTGACGAAGAGGGATGATGCGGACGTATTAAAAATCGGTCATGCCCAGTGGGAACAGATGCAGGCAGATTCGTCGCTGTGATGAGTGACATGGAATTGTGGGAGCAGAATGGGTAAGAGTGCCGAAACCACAGGAAATTCGCTGAGTCAGCAGAGTGAGCTGATCAAGCGACTGGCGCGCGAGGTCGGCTTTGATCTGGCCGGGATTGCGCCGGCGGTCACGCCCACTGGTTATCACAGCTTTCTGGACTGGCTGAACCAGGGATACGCGGGAGAGATGAGTTACCTCGAACGTCGTAAAGAGGCCTATGAACATCCACGCTATGTGATGAGTTCCGTGCGCAGTGTGCTGATGTTGACGTTGAATTATCAGACGGAAACGCCGCCCGAGGTGACGGGAACCGAGGCGCGGGTTTCGCGTTATGCCTGGGGGACGACCGACTATCACAAGGTGATTCGCAAGAAACTGAAGCAGTTGTCGCGCTTGATTCACGAGCAGTATCCCGATTGTGAAACGCGGGGTGTTGTCGATACTGCGCCGCTGCTGGAGCGGGACTTCGCCCAGTTGGCAGGTCTGGGCTGGATTGGAAAGAATACTCTGCTGCTTAACAAGCGGGAGGGAAGCTGGTTTTTTCTGGCGGGGCTGCTGCTGAGTGATGAGTTGGAATATGACGAACCGCAACAAACAAGTCATTGTGGTACCTGTACGCGGTGCCTGGAGGCCTGTCCGACCGATGCGTTCGTAGAAGCGGGGACGCTGGATGCGCGGAAGTGCATCTCGTATCTGACAATCGAACTGCGAGATCAGCCAATCCCTGCAGAGTTACGACCGGGGATGCAGGACTGGATGTTCGGCTGTGATGTGTGCCAGGATGTCTGTCCCTGGAATCGGAAGGCACCGATCAGCGGAGAACCAGCGTTCCAGCCGGTCGAAACGTTTACGCCCGTTGATGCTTGCGAACTGCTGACACTGGATGAAGCTGCATTTCAGGAGCGGTTCCAGAGCACGCCAATGTCGCGGGCCCGTCGGGCGGGGTTGCTCCGGAATGCAGCCATCGTACTGGGGAACCGGGGAGATGAGAGTGCAGTGCCGGCATTGTTGGGAGTACTCAATGATGATGAGTCGCTGATTCGAGGGGCTGTGGTCTGGGCGCTGGGACGGCTGGGAGCTCCGACCACGGTTGAGATGCTGCAAACCCGTCTGGAAATTGAGACCGAAACAGATGTGATTGAAGAACTCAAGCAGGCACTCGCTAAGCTGGTGCGTTGAGGCGAATAAACTGGAAAATGCGGGGAGAAAGTGGTGGGCTCTGATGGAAAAGTGACAGTGCGTGTATTACGATCTGCAACAGAGTTAAGCCAACAAAAAATCTTTGGTTCGAATATCAGAACGTTATTGTGAATGGGAGCAGTGAGATGGGCGATCAACTTCTTGTCGGAGTCAATGGAGCCAGCGGTCGGATGGGACAGCGGGTGGCTGTGCTCGTATATCAGGATCCGGATCTGAAACTGGGAGCTGCCCTGGAATCGGATACTTCTCCTGCCCTTGGTAAAGATGTGGGTGAAGTGGCCGGCATCGGTCCTGTTGGCCTGAACATTACGTCGGAGTTGACCGACCGCGTGGATGTGATCATCGACTTCTCCCTGCCGGCCGGACTGGTGAAAATCGCCGGGGTCTGTGCTGAACGGCAGATTCCGCTGGTTGCTGCTACCACGGGATTGACGCCGGAACAGCGGAATGAAGTGCTGACGGCTTCACAGACGACTCCCCTGATTCTGGCCCCCAATATGAGCGTGGCTGTGAATCTGATGATGAAGCTGGTGCGGGAAGCCGCCCATTCGCTGAAGAATACTCCCAGTGGCGTGGACGTAGAAATTATCGAGCGGCATCACCGGTTTAAAGAAGATGCCCCCAGTGGGACTGCATTGCACTTTGGTGAAATCATTGCTGACGAGATGGGGCAGACCGAACACGTTCACGGACGCGAAGGGCGTCCCGGTCCGCGTCCGGTTTGTGAAATCGGCTATCACGCTTTGCGGACCGGCGACAATGTGGGAGAGCATACGATTGTCTTCGGCATGATGGGTGAGACGATCGACCTCACAGTCCGCGGCCATACCCGTGACAGCTATGTTTACGGCGCCCTGATGGCGGCCAAATATCTGACAACCCAGAAGGCGGGTCTGTATACAATGGCGGATGTGCTGGGCCTGAACTAAATCTCGGCCTGTCAGTAAGTTATGTTGCTGATCTAATGCTGCCGGTACTATGCGATGGTGTCGGCAGTTTTTGTTCTCAGCGACAGGTATCACCGGTTTATTTTGGTAAGTCTGCCCCTTTTACCAAGTCTGTGAAATGATCAAGAGTCATACACCCGGTAACCGATACAAAAAGAGCGCTGACTGCCTCTCGACAGAACAGAGTGAGGGGGAGAACGGACACCGTGTCCTGTCTAACCGGAATTCAGGGATTGAATTCTGATCTGCTGTCAAAACAGAGTCCCGTCTCGAAGGATCGAGTCATGAGCTGGCTGAAGTCTCTCAAATTCAAAAGCGTTCTGAGTCTCATCTCACGAGATTCCTCTCAAACCGAACGCCAGTCTCGCTTTGGTGTTCGCTGGAACCAGACGGCTAAAGTCTTCGTCGGTTTGATCGCCAGTGTCTGTTCAATGATGGCACTGATCTCCTTCTTTGGTTCACTGGAAGAGCCTTCTGTGGAAGATAAGCTGCTTTCCGATGCCGAGTCGCTGGCGCCCGATCTGGGAAGTGGGGATGAACTGTCGATGGAATTTGGTCTGGATGCAGAGCTGCCGCTGCAGGAAGCGGTTGCTGATGTGGAAGCAGCCATGGGGGAAGTACAGACGGTTTCTGTGGAACAGGCGGCAGGCAGCGGAGAGACCGGTTCGGGAGTCTATCATGCGTTGGGACGCGATTATGGAGATCAGCAGACGAGTGGACGCGTCGAGCAGGTTTCTGGAGCGCAGCCCATTTATGTGTCGGGAAACAGGCAGTCCGGGGGTACGCAGAATGCAAGCAGCTCCGGGGCTGCCTGGCTAACTGGAGAAATTGAAGAGCTCGAGCTGCCGACAGTGCGCAGCGCAGCTGTTCCTTCCAGAAACTATTAAGAGAACAATTAAGCGGAAGTCTCAGACCTTTCAACCATTCGCGGGAATCAGAGTCGATGTATCAGAGTTACTGGAATCTGCAGAGCGGCCCTTTCGAAGAAAAGATGGACGCTGGGTATTTTTATGAGAGCCACCCGCATCAGGCCGGACTGCTGAAGTTGCAATACCTGGTGGAGAACCGCAAGGGAGCCGGTCTGCTGGTCGGGAACCCGGGCAGCGGGAAATCCTACCTGTGCCACGTGCTGAAAAGTCAGCTTGCAGAGCGGCATCAGCCGTTCGTACAACTGGTCTTTCCCCAGCTTTCACCTGTCGAGTTGATTTCATATCTTGCGGTTGAGTTAGGAGCTGAAGAGGCGGGCATCGAGCCGGGAGTGACCGGTAAGGATCGAATCATCCGTGCCCTGCATCGGCAGTTACAGCTGCTTTGTGAGCAGGGGGCACAGCCCGTGATCGTGATCGATGAAGCACATCTGATTGCAGATCAGCGAATTTTCGAGACATTGCATCAGTTGCTCAATTTCCAGCAGACCTCCGATGTCGACTTCACGCTGTTGCTGGTAGGAGACCGGTTGTTGCTGAGTCACCTGCAACGTTCTGCTCAGCTGGATGACCGCATTTCGGTCCGCTGTCTGCTCAGACCGTTTTCTGCGGAAGAGACTCAGCGGTATGTTGAGCATCGTCTGCAGGTCGCCGGCCGGACCGAACCGGTGTTCGAAGCCTCTGCATTCCAGGCGTTGTTCGAACTGACGCAGGGGAATCCGCGGAAGATCAATCGCCTGTGTGACCTGGGGCTGCTGGTCGGTTATGCCGACGAGCTGCCGCTGATTACGTCAGACGTCCTGGAAGCGGTTTCAGAAGAACTTGTGACCTCCATTCCAGACTGATCCTCGGTCTGCGGAATCATTCTATTTAGCGATGTTTCATCTATGGTTGAGCATGTCGCTTTAATTTCGCGCTGACCTGTTTCTGAGGGCAGCGCGTTTTTTTGTGAACCTGCTCCTGAACTTTGGTGTCTGCTTCCCAACGGGTAATGCTACCCCATTAATCTTTCAGGGAAAAACCATGTTTCACTTCTTCTCCAGCGAGAGTTCATCGAGCAACTCGTCAGAATCTGACGGGACGGGGTCGGTGTGTGAAGTGTGAACGTCGACATTGAATGAATTCAAGCCCGTCCGATTCTTTGATCGGACGGGCTTTTTTTATTGGTATACCCCAGCCGGGGCGAGGCTCGCATTTTTTCGTTGCATCAGCCGATCTGGCGCTGCACGGGCACAAAAAGGCTGCTGAGGCTGCTCACCTCTTCAGCTGGCCGGCAGATGTGACACACTCCTCTTGAGAAAGGAGGCTATGAGCAATGGTTCATAAAGTTCATGTGAATGTGGGAACGATCGGTCATATCGATCATGGCAAGACAACGCTGACGGCTGCGATCTTGAAGGTGCAGGCACAGCGTGGTCTGGCGCGCGTCAAGTCGTACCAGGAGATCGCTCGCGGCGGTATCGAACGCGATAAAAACAAGACTGTGACGATCCTGGCGTCGCATGTGAAATACGAAACGGACAAGCGGACGTACGCGCACATCGACTGTCCGGGACACGCGGATTACATCAAGAACATGATTTCCGGTGCAGCCCAGATGGATGGTGCGGTGCTGCTGGTTTCTGCCGCCGACGGTCCGATGCCTCAGACGCGCGAGCACATTCTGCTGGCGCGGCAGGTGGGGGTTCCGTACCTGGTCGTATTTCTCAACAAGTGTGATCTGGTGGATGATCCGGAGCTGATCGAACTGGTAGAGCTGGAGTTGCGGGAAATGCTGACGCATTACGGCTTCGCTGGAGATGAAGTTCCGTTTATCTACGGCTCCGCGAAACTGGCCGATGCACGTCCGGATGATCCTGAGGCCTCCCGGTGTATCCACGAACTGCTGGAGACGCTCGATACCTACGTGCCGGATCCGCAGAGGCTGACTGACAGGCCGTTTCTGATGTCGGTCGAAAACGTGTTCAGCATCATGGGCCGCGGGTCTGTGGTGACGGGTAAAATCGAACAGGGACAGATCCGTCCCGGCGATGCGGTCGAGATTGTCGGTCTGTGTGAAGAGACTCGCACTGATGTTGTGACTTCGGTGGAGTCGTTCAACGCACTGGTCGACACGGGCTATGCCGGCGACAACGTGGGCTGCCTGTTGAGAAAGACGAACTACGCAGAGGTTTCGCGGGGGCAGGTGCTGGCAGCAGTTGGCACCGTGACGCCGTATCGAAACTTCGAGGCGGAAGTTTATGTGTTGAAAAAGGAAGAAGGGGGACGGCATACGCCTTTTTTTGATGGCTATACGCCCCAGTTTTTCTTTCGTACGACGAACGTCACGGGAACCGCACGGGTGGAAGGCCAGGCAGATCTGGCCATGCCCGGCGATGGTGTGACACTGAACGTGATGCTCAACCAGCCGATCGCGCTGGCTGAGGGGGACCGGTTTGCGATACGTGAAGGCAGCAAAACGGTCGGTTCGGGAGTGGTCACACGCGTGATTGCCTGATGCGGGTGCCCCTGGTCTGCCCTGGTGGATCAGGGGCATTTTACTGGAGCAGCAGTGCTGTTCGTGGCCGTGTTCTGTTGAAGTCTGCGTGAAAATGGGGGACAGCCCTTGCGAAATACAGGGGGGCGGGTTCACAATAGGCCAATTCATTTCAACCCGATAGGGAAATCTCGTTGCGTGTGGGAGTGAAAACAGGTCAGCTTAAAAGTGGTCTGACATGATTCCCTGTACGGACGGTCAACAAGGTAAATGTCTGAATGTGGTCTTCGCGTCTGTTCTGGAAACTGTTCCTGGTTTATGCCGGTCTGAATATTGCTTCCGCGATTGTATTCGTGCTGATTGTTTCGGGACGCCAGAAAACCCAGGTGGAAGATCAGGTGCAGCAGCGTTTGCACGACTCAGCAGTGATTATGCGAAGTAGTATGGAAGGGGTCTTCGAGAAGGGATTTTCTGAAGAGCTGCAGATCAAGGTAGAGAAGCTGGGGGCACTAACTGGCACGCGAATTACTCTGATCGACATGGACGGGATCGTGATTGCCGATTCGGATCAGAGCTCACTGCAACTGGTTCGCGACATGGAAAACCACAAAAACCGGGTGGAAGTCATCAAAGCGCTGGCCACGGGCTCGGGGACTTCCGAACGGAGAAGTCCGACACTGAGTGAGCCCATGAAGTATTATGCGCTCTTGTACAGGCATGATGGCGTGCCTAAGGGGGTGGTGCGTGTCTCAATTACGATGTCCAAGATCCAGCTGGAGATTGCTTCGATTGAGAAGCTGATCTGGAGTATTGCGCTGCTGGTCAGCTTTACGGTGATGTTGATTACCTATTGGGTGGTCGCTCGCATGATCCGTCCCCTGACGATTCTGACCAACGCAGCCGAGTCGATTGCCAACGGGGATTACGATCAGAAACTGTATTTTCCCCAGCATGATGAACTGGGAATCCTCGCCCAGTCCTTCAACCATATGAGTAAGGAGATGGCCGAACGCGTGCGTCAGCTGCAGGCGAGCGGTGATCGTCTGAGTACCGTGCTGGAGGGGATGGTCGAAGGCGTGATCGCGACCAATGAACGACAGCATGTGCTGTTTGCCAACGAGTCGGCGGGGCGGTTGTTGTTTTTCTCGCCGGAAGAGGCACAGGGTAAGCCGCTGTTTGAATCGGTGCGAAATCATCAGCTGCAAAAGGCGGTGACAGAGGTATTAAAAAACCTGGAACCCCAGCGGATGGAAGTGGAACTCGAGAGTACCAGCGATCGGATTCTGGGGGTGACCACGACCCCGCTGCCCGGCACTCCCTGTCCGGGGCTGGTGATTGTGTTATTTGACATGACCGAGTTACGGCGGCTGGAATCATTACGTCAGGAGTTCGTCGCGAATGTCTCACATGAATTGAAGACGCCTTTAAGTTCCATCAAAGCGTACACGGAAACCCTGATCCGTGGCGCAATGGATGATCCGGAGATCAGCAAAACGTTTCTGATGCGGATCGAAGAACAGGCAGACCGTCTGCACCAGCTGATTCTCGACTTGATCAGCCTGGCGAGTATCGAATCGGGAAATCAGGTCTTCGATATTATCAGTATCGAGCTGCGTCCGTTTGTTGAGTCCTGCCTGGTGGATCAACAGACTGTGGCGGAATCGAAGCAGATCGAACTGATTATTGAAGAGCAGGAGCCCGGTTTGCGGGTCAAAGCTGACGAAGAAGGCTTGCACCAGATCCTGGGGAACCTGATCAACAACGCGATCAAGTACACTCCGGAGCAGGGAACGATTACGATTCGCTGGCAGCGTGATGAAGGTAACATGGTGTTACTGCAGGTGCAGGATACCGGGATCGGGATCGAGGAGAAGCACCTGGCCCGTCTGTTCGAGCGGTTCTTCCGGGTCGACAAAGCGCGTTCGCGTGAGCTGGGTGGAACCGGGCTGGGGCTCTCAATTGTGAAGCATCTTGTACAATCGTTTAATGGTACGATTGGTGTGACCAGTAAGGTCGGGACAGGAACGACGTTTTCTGTCCGTCTCCCCCGTGGCTGAGATCGGGGTTGAGTGTGGTAAGTGCTGTCTAATTCCAGTGTTAGGATGCGCATTTCCGGTGGTTGAGTTGTTCCGGAAAGATTAAGTACTTCACGGTTTCTTAATATAGTCTTAACAAATTGCGGGTATGGTAACACGCGTCTGAGAGAGGCTACAGCTACCTGTTCGCTCTGAACGGCGGTGTGGTCTCTGAATCAAAGCGAAGAACCATCTAATTTAACCATATCGCATTTGGGAGAAACACACACGATGATCACGACAAACAAGGGGAAAGTATGGGGGCTGCTGTGTCTGGCCATTGGCGTTTCCCTGATTGGCGTTGGCTGCAACGGGAACAGCGACGGCCCGGCTGCCAAGCAGGCTGGATCTGAGCCGGGAGCGGAAGCGTCTGCTGAAGGTGGCGAGAGGCTGGAAGGCAATGTGAAAATCGATGGCTCCAGCACCGTGTATCCCGTGAGTGAAGCAGTTGCCGAAGAGTTTCGTGCAGTGCAGCCTAAGATTCGTGTAACGGTTGGTGTCTCCGGTACCGGTGGCGGTATGAAGAAATTTATCGCAGGCGAAGTAGATATCTGCGATGCATCTCGGGCGATGAAAGAAAAAGAAGCCAACGCCTGTAAAGAGCAGGGAATCGAGTTCATCGAACTGTCAGTCGCGTTTGACGGTCTGGCTGTGATCGTGAACCCCAAGAACGACTGGTGCGACTGCCTGACCGTCGGTCAGCTCAAAGAACTGTGGCGTCCGGAAAGTGGCGTTAAGCAGTGGAAAGACCTAGATCCCAAGTGGCCTGCCAAAGACATCAAGCTGTACGGTCCGGGAACTGACTCGGGTACTTTCGATTACTTCACCGAAGCAATCGTTGGTGAATCCAAAGCCAGCCGGGCTGACTACACTGCCAGTGAAGACGATAACGTGCTGGTGACCGGTGTCTCCGAAGACGCAGATGCTCTGGGTTACTTCGGCTACGCTTACTACGACGAAAACAAAGACAAACTGAAACTGCTGGCTGTTGATGGTGGCAAAGGTTGCGTCAAACCTTCTCTGGAAACCGTGCGGAACAACTCTTATGAGCCACTGTCCCGCCCGCTGTTCATCTATGTGCGGAAGTCCGCTCTGGAGCGACCTGAAGTAGTTGCCTTCGTCAAGTTCTACATGGAAAACGCTGCAGCTCTGTCGAAAGACGTGGGATATGTGCCCGTCTCAGAAGAAGTTCAGAAGAAGAATATGGAAACCCTTAATGGAGCTTTGTCGAAGTGACAAACGAACGTTCTGACGCAGAACAACCAGTTGAAGTAAACGGGGGTGAGGCAGCGGTCGTTGGGCTGCCTCGCCCTGCGTCTCTTGAAAGTGCGAGTGGTGTGTGGAACAGTCTGCGTCCTGTGTATGAGGGCCTGGTTCACTTCTCGCTGTTTATCTGCGCCAGCATTTCAGTGCTGGTAACCGTAGGCATTGTGATCATTCTGCTGTACGAATCGGTCAAGTTCTTCTACGACGTGCCTGTGCTGGAGTTTCTGACGGGGACTCAATGGACTCCGTTGCTTAAGCCACAGCACTTCGGGATTCTGCCTCTGCTCTGTGGGACGATGCTGGTGGCCGGTGGTTCCGCGCTTGTGGCGGTTCCCATTGGTCTGGGGACGGCTATTTACCTGAGTGAGTATGCATCTCCCCGCTTCCGCGACATCGTAAAACCACTCCTGGAAATCCTGGCCGGTATCCCATCGGTCGTTTATGGATTTATGGCAATTGTGTTTGTGTCTCCGATCATCCGCCAGATTTTTCCCAGTGCCGGCGTATTCAATGCTGCCAGTGCCTGTGTCGTGGTGGGGATCATGATCCTGCCGATGATCATTTCTCTGAGTGAAGATATTCTGCAGTCGGTCCCGATTTCATTGCGGGCAGCAGCTTCTGCACTGGGAGCAAACAAATTTGAAGTGACAGTACGGGTGGTCCTGCCGGCTGCGATGTCGGGGATTATTGCCAGCTTCCTGCTGGCTATCTCCCGTGCAATCGGTGAAACAATGGCGGTGACTCTCGCAGCAGGGGCGACACCCAAGCTGACCCTGAATCCCCTGGAAAGTGTTCAGACCATGACCGCTTATATTGTGCAGGTGAGTCTGGGAGATACACCTGCAGGCACGATTGAGTACCGTACAATTTTTGCAGTCGGCCTTGCCTTGTTTGTCACAACAATGACGATGAACGTGATTGCTCAATATATTCTCTCCCGAGTAGGAGAACGCTACGAATGAGCACAAAAATCGATATTTATACTAAGAGACGCCGCGGGCGTATCGTGAACGGGATGTTTACTGCGGCCTGTTTTCTGGCCACGATTTCCTGTGTGCTGGTGCTGCTGGTTTTGATCTGGAATATTATTCTGCAGGGCAAAAGCTGGTTGAGCTGGGACTTTATCGAGTCCCTGCCTTCACGGTTCCCTGAAAAAGCCGGTATCAAGACAGCACTGTGGGGAAGCATCTGGCTGATCTCTCTGACGGCTCTGTTTTCAGTACCGCTGGGAGTAGGGGCTGCCGTTTATCTGGAAGAGTATGCTCCGCGCAGTCGCTGGCGGAAAATGATTCAGTTGAATATCGCGAATCTGGCCGGCGTGCCTTCCATTGTTTATGGAATTCTGGGGCTGGGTCTGTTCGTCCGGGCGCTGGCTTTTGAACGGAGCGTGCTGTCCGGCGCACTGACACTGACTCTGGTTGTATTACCGATCATTATTCTGGCATCCCAGGAAGCGTTGCGGGCGGTACCGGATTCAATCCGACGTTCGGCTTATGCTCTGGGGGCGACCCGCTGGCAGACGGTGTGGTATCAGGTGCTGCCGGCTTCCCTGCCGGGGATTATGACAGGAGTGATTCTGTCCCTCTCACGGGCACTGGGAGAAGCGGCACCCCTGCTGGTTGTCGGGGCGATGGCTTATGTTCCCTTTGTACCGGAAAAATTATCGGATGAGTTTACCGCTCTGCCGATTCAGATTTTCAACTGGACCTCGCGGCCGCAGGAAGAGTTTCATCATCTGGCGGCAGCCGGGATTTTAGTACTGCTGGTCGTACTGGTCAGCATGAATGCTGTAGCGGTGTTCGTGCGGCATAAATACGGAAAAAAGATTCGCTGGTAAGAGAGGGAACCTGGCGATCGGGAAAATACGAAATTCTCCCGCACATATTTGATTTCGATTATCTATAATAGTATTCAGCGGGGATAACCAATTTATGGCTTCAACACCCTCGGTTAAAAATAATATGCAATCACCTGATAAAGCAGCCTCCACTCATTCACAGGGTCCTGTCGTGCGGCCTTCGATTCCTGAAGGTAAAAGCATGCGGACTGCCGATGAGTTGGCGCAGGCTACCGAAAAGATCAGCGTGCGTGACCTGTCGTTTTATTATTCGGATAACCGCGCTTTAACTGATATTTCGCTTTCGATTCCTGAGCGGTGCGTGACTGCCTTCATTGGCCCCTCGGGCTGTGGAAAGTCGACGTTTCTCCGGTGTCTGAACCGGATGAATGATATGATCGAAGGTACCCGGGTCGAAGGCGAGATCCTGCTGGAAGGTCAGGATATTTATTCCAGCCGCACAGACATCGTAACCTTGCGGAAGCGGATCGGGATGGTATTCCAGAAGTCGACTCCATTTCCGAAATCGATTTTCGACAACGTGTCGTTCGGTCCCAAGATCGCAGGTATTCGCAAAAAGAAAGATCTGTACGAGATTGTTGAGCGCTCTCTGCAGCGGTCAGCACTGTGGGATGAAGTCAAAGATCGCCTGAGCGATTCTGCTTTGAACCTGTCGGGTGGTCAGCAGCAGCGGTTATGTATCGCCCGTGCCCTGGCCAATGATCCGGACATCTTGTTGATGGATGAACCGGCGTCGGCACTCGATCCGGCTTCAACGGCACGGATCGAAGACCTGATCTTCGAACTCAAAGAACAGTACACGATTGTGATCGTTACGCATAACATGCAGCAGGCGGCTCGTGTGTCCGACCAGGCTGCCTTTTTCTATCAGGGGCTGCTGATCGAATCCGGAGCGACGGAAGAGCTCTTCACGAATCCCAAGAAACAGCAGACCGAAGACTACATTACCGGCAGGTTTGGATAAGCCAATGACAAAACATTTACAGCGTGATATGGAATCACTGGAGCGGGAAATCATCACCCAGTCATCGCTGGTGGAAGAGATGATTTCTAAAGCCAGTCGCGCGCTTTACGAAGTTCAAGTTGATCTGGCCAACGAAGTGATTGAGCAGGAACGGGCGATCAACGAGAGTGAAGTGAAGATTGAGGAAGACTGCCTGAAGATTCTGGCGCTGCATCAGCCGGTGGCCGTCGATTTGCGCGAGACGGCAACGGTGCTGAAGATTAACAATGACCTGGAGCGTATTGCCGACCTTGCGGTGAATATTGCTGAGCGGACCATCGGATTGTCGCATTATCCGAATTTCCATATTCCCGCTGCTCTGGAACCCATGACGAAAGTTACGGTTTCGATGTTACGCGACGCGATTGACGCGTTCATCGATTTCGATACTGAAAAGGCCCGTGCGGTCTGCAAGCGGGATGATATTGTCGACGGTTACAACCGCGAGATCATCAATGAGATCTACGGATTGATGCAGACCGATCCGAGCCTGATCAAGCCGGCACTACACTTTTTCTCTTCAGCGCGCCACATTGAACGTATTGCCGACCATACTACAAATATTGCGGAAGATGTGATTTACCTGACCGAAGGCGAAATTATCCGTCATCGTCACAAAGAAACATTTTCCACCTGACCCGCTTTTACTGAGGTGCTATAAGAAAAAGACATGTCAAAGAAACGCATTCTTGTGATTGAAGATGATCGTTCTCTCTCTGAAGTTCTCGCATACAATCTGCGACAGGAGAAGTACGATGCTGTGGTGGCCCTGGATGGGATGGACGGGTTACGGCAGGCTCAGTTGAAAACGCCTGACCTGATTATATTAGACCTGATGTTGCCTCAGATGGACGGACTGGAAGTCTGTCGCAGACTGCGATCGGACCCGGTAACCAGCAATGTGCTGATTCTGATGCTGACCGCGAAATCTGAAGAGACCGATCAGGTCGTTGGATTCACGCTGGGGGCTGATGATTACGTGACCAAGCCGTTCAGCGTCAAGATTCTGCTGGAGCGGATCAAGGCTCTGCTTCGTCGACGTGAAAGCAATGGCGAAGCCTCTGATACCATCGTGAGCCAGGGAGTTATGATCGACCGCCGACGTCATCGGGTGATGATTGATGATGTTCCTATCTCTCTGACCCGCAGTGAATTCGAACTGCTGGAAGCGCTGGTTCGTCAGCCGGGCCGGGTGTTCTCCCGTTCTGAGTTGATTGATGCGGCTCTGGGAGACGATGCCCTGGTGCTGGAGCGGACGATTGACGTTCATATCCGGGCTCTGCGTCAGAAACTGGATAAGCACGCGGAATTGATTGAAACGGTGCGTGGAGTTGGTTACCGATTCCGTGATCCAGATACCGCATTTAAGAAACAGACGACGTAAATCGTTTGGCAGAAGGCTGAAACGACACTAAACAGGTCTGCGAGAGTAGGCCTGTTTTTGTTTTGCAATTGAATGTCAGAACTTAAGTGCCTGTTGTGGCTGGGTTAGGGGAGAAAATGGCCTGGATTAGTGTACAGAATTACACATTATTCGGGGTTTCTTTCTATCTGAACTGTCAAAAAGATGTGGAAACGGTAGTTGACAGCCTAAAGAAGGTCGATATACTAGTCTTAGTTGAGACTGAGTCTCATGATCGACATTCCACCAGGTCCAAGCCTGTGATCGGGGTTCCAACCGTTTCCTACCTGAGGAACTCCGGGTTTTTCAAGATCACTATCCACGTAAAAAAAGCGTCTGCCACCATGGATGCGACAGACGCCTGGGTATAAGTGTAAGATGTCAACAGTAACCGGAAGCCAGATCGAGCGTGTGGGAGCCACCCCGGCCCCTGAAGTTGCACCACGCCGCCGATTTCTCTGCCACTGTCTGAAAGTGACTCCAGATCAGGTCCAGCAGTGTATAACTGAGACCCAGGCGGAGACCGTTCACGAAGTGACCCGCGGTTGTGGAGCTGGTAAAGGCTGCACAGCCTGCCATTGCCGCATTAAGGACTTACTGGCAGGGCTGTGTGATGACTGTGGACAGTCCAAGCGGCGTTGTCTGTGTGCCGCTCAGCCGGTTTAAGCCTGCTATTCGCGAATCTGCTCAGCCAGGTAGTTCTGAATGCCGACCTGTTTGATCAGTTCGAGCTGTGATTCGCACCAGTCGATGCTTTCTTCTGACTCGACGACCATCTGATCCATCAATTCCCGGCTGCCGGCGTCTTTTTCCTGTCGGCAGAGTTCGATGGCTTCGTTGTAGGTTGAGACCCCTTTAGTTTCCAGTTCCAGGCTGTTCTGGATCTGTTCTTCAACAGTCTTACCCACGCGAATGACGTCGTAGCGGGCGATTTCCGGAACGCCATCCAGATAGAGGATGCGGTCGATGACCTGGTCGGCGTGTTTCATTTCTTCGATGGATTCGTCGTAGAAGTGCTTGGCCAGTTTGTCAAAACCCCAGTCTTTGCACATCTTGGAAGAGATGAAGTACAGGTTGATGGCGGTGAGTTCGATTGTCAGGCCATCGTTTAACGCGTCGATTACTTTCTGGCTACCCTTCATTGGTTCTGCTTTCTCAATCTTGTCTTTCCTGCCCCTGCCGAATTCCGGGCGGGAGCAATTGTTGTTGATAATATTTGACTACCGGTAGTATTCGTAAATGGCTCCACTTGTACCAGAGTGAATCTGGCGAAAAATGTCTATTTATATAGATTGAAACGAGATCTCTGGCTTCGTGGAGTTCGCAGCGGAGATTTCTGAAACCGGTTCTCAATTACTGCTGTTTTCGGGGGCGAGATTGAGCAGTTCCACTTTCCGGAACTGAACAGGGTGACTTTCCGACTGCAGGGAAATGGTTCCTTTATCCAGCATGATCGGGGCGCCCTGTTCGATCAGCTTCTGGGCATCGGCGTCTTTGGGGTCGAGTTGGGGCTTGGTGTACGAGAGCACGGTTTCCCCGTCAATGACGTGTTTGATGATCTTGTTGCCTTTGACTTCGACGTCAACGGTGACCCACTGATCGCCGCGATAGGTTTTGGAAGAGGAGTCGATGCAGTGGGGCATGAAGAGTTTGTTGTCCATGACGACGTTCGTGCCCGGGGTGCAGAGGTTGGCAGTACTGCGTTTGCCTGTCGGTTTCCCACCCAGCAGCTGGACTTCAATGGAAACCGGAAAACGCTGGTCAAGGGACATGCTTTCGGGACTCTGGCCGTGGACCATGATGCCACTGTTACGAAATGCCCAGCCCGGTCCGCCTTTGACCTGGTCGCCGACGAAACGATATTCCACGCGGATGATGTAGTGGGAAAAGGTGTCTTTGTAGAAGATGTGACCGAATTTTTCATCGAAGGCATCGTAGTGCTCATAGTCGACGGTGAGTAACCCATCCTGCACCCGAAACGTATCTGCATAATTGACGCCTGGTTCATAACCCCGGATTTTGACAGTCCAGCCATCCAGGTTTTTCCCGTTGAACAGGGGGATCCATTTTTCCTGAGGTGCTTTCTCTTCAGCAGAGAGAGTAGCAGGCAGGCAGAGCGTCAGGCAGAGAGACAGACCGGCAATGAGAGCAGATGCGGTTTTCACGGTTTCATTCCTTCAGGCAGTCGGGCGGTGGAGTCGGGTTCAAAAGTCAGCAGGTCTCCCTTTGGAGGAGAGGCATCTATTATAGGTGATGATAAGGTAAATAGCACGTTTTGGAATCAAAGAATGCGTGATTTGGATTCGCGGTTTGCAAAGTGTTCAGCCAATAAAAAACGCCCGTTAAATTAACGGGCGTTTCTTTAATTTACATCAGGCCGGAGGCCTGTGGCTGACCCTGCGGTCGGCCGGCTGATGAGAATCAGCCTTCTTTCTTAGCCTCTTCGCCACCTTCTGGTACTTCTGCACCAGCACCACCGGTGGTGGAACCAGCTTCAGGAGCTTCGCCAGCGGGAGCAGCAGCAGCAGGCTCTTCAGCAGGTGCAGGAGCTTCGGTAGCAGGCTTGCCGCAACCAACGGCCCAGATTGACATGCTGATGGTGGCGGGCACGACGAACAGTCGGCTCAGTTTTGTGAAAGACATTGAGTTGTCCCTTCCGATTTCGTTGTTCAAAAAAAGTGAGTCACTTGCATTCTGTCAATGAAGACATTCTGTCTAGAAACATTAAAAAATGAGCACTCCCAGATTTCAAGCGCCATCGAGAAACTTTAGATCAGTTTTCAATTTGAATAGGAGGAAACTGAGGTTTTTCTCGCTCTGAGAAACTGGCTTTACTGCAACCGGTTTGCTGGTTATAGCGAAATCGCGGGGCGTTGGAAGGGTTCAGGAGTGTACTGAGAGGCGTCTGGCGGATTGCCAAATTAATACAAAAAGGTCAAGATTAATTTCATTTAATCCATAAAAAACTGGCAAAAATGAAGGAGAAACTGTTTTTCGAATTCTCAAAATTTTTATAAGAAACTTTGATATAACAGTTTGCTAATTTGTTCCGGGTTTGTCACACTGATTTCAGTTCTGAGAATTTGATTCTTATTCAAGTAAGTGTCCAGTTTACTCAGGGCTGATATCTGTTCTTATTTTTGCGTCATAATACGCTGAGCGTATTTTTTTCAGTGCGTCACTATTTTACGAACGTGTTTTCTTGAAGTGGTGATCAATTACGAGTGACAATAAACTCCATTTTATTGTCGAGAGACTTTTAAGTTAGAGGATGGGCTACATGGCCACTGGAACAATCAAAAAAATTACTGAAAAAGGTTTTGGCTTCATCAATGATGGTCAACAGGATATCTTTTTTCATCTCTCTTCACTGGACGGAATCACGTTCGATCAACTGGTAGAAGGCCAGACTGTTGAATTCGAAAGCGAAAAAAGCGATCGCGGTCTGCGAGCTGTTCGCGTAACAACATCTGAGTAATTCTACTATCAGTTCCACGCTTCCACAGAATTGCGTAGTACTCCCAGTCCCTGAATCTCTACATCAACCTGGTCTCCAGGTTTAAGGTAGACAGGGGGCTTGCGTGCCATGCCAACTCCTGGTGGCGTCCCGGTAAAGATAATATCGCCTGGTTCCAGTGTCATAAACTGAGACAGGAACTGCACAATCTCTTCGATTGTGAAGATAAACTTATCGGTACAGGAATTCTGCATCACCTCTCCATTCAACGTCAGTTTAATGGAGAGGTTGTTTGCATCCTCGATTTCATCCGAGGTGACCAGATAGGGACCGATCGGTGCAAAGGTGTCTGGTGTTTTACCTAACAGCCATTGTCCGCCCGGACGTCCGATCTGCCAGTCGCGTGCGGAGACATCGTGTCCATTCATGTAACCGGCGACGTATTCAAGTGCGTTGTCCAGGTTCGCATTGCGACATGTCTTTCCGATGACGACGACCAGTTCGGCTTCGTAGTCTACCTTTTTGGCCACTTCCGGAATACGAATCGGCTGATCGGGACCTGTGACGGAAGTCGTGAATTTACTGAAGCAAACCGGTTCATCGGGAAAGGCCATGCCTGTTTCCTCGGCGTGATCGCGATAGTTCAGGCCGATGCAGATGACTTTCCCCGGTTGTGGAATCGGAGCGCAGAGCGTACCGGTAATCTGTCGGTCGGCCTCCAGGGCCTGTTTCGCAGCTTTACAGGCACGTTCGAGCCCATCTTCCAGACTGAGCACGCCCTTTAATGAGGGGGGCAGTGTGTCGTCGAATGCACGCACATCGTAGAAGGTCAACTGACCCTCATGGTCGGTAACGGAAACAACGGTCGGACCCTGTTCTGTGTGTAAAGTGGCTAACTTCATACCCGAGTACTCCCTTCGACGACTGGTTGTGAAACATCAAAAGCTCTTGTTCAGCAGTCGGAAATCTTATGCTCTTGCGCTGATGAGATGTAGTGAACGTCAGCATCATCTCAAGCAGAAATGTGAAAGAATCCCCATCGGGTCCGGGTTTTCCAGTTATGGGGTTTAAATATCCGATACGCATGATTTCCATCTCCAGCAGGGATTGCTATGCTGTGAGCAGTGGGTCTGCTCTGCAGGACGGATCAGATCTGACACGCGATTTTGAACTCTTCCTTATCTACAGCGACTGAATATTATGGCCAAAGCGACCTATAAAGATGCCGGCGTTGACCTGGATCTCTATCAGAAAGCCATGTCCTCGATTACTCCCCTTCTGGCAAAAACTCACGTCGCACAGAAATCCAGGGTGATGGAACTTCCCGGCGGTTTCGCGGGGCTCTTTCGTCTGAATAATCCTCAACCCGGTCCCGCTGGCCGGCAGTACGAAGATCCTGTTCTGGTCTCCGGGACCGATGGGGTAGGGACTAAGATCAAAGTTGCGATCCAGGCGGGAATCTACAATACGATCGGCATCGACCTGGTGGCGATGTGTGTTAATGACTGTCTCTGCCTGGGTGCCGAACCACTGTTCTTTCTCGATTACATCGCACTCGGAAAAGACGATCCCGAACGGCTGGTCGAATTGATGGAAGGCGTCACTAAAGGTTGTGTGCTCTCCAAAGCGGCTCTGCTGGGGGGAGAAACCGCGATCATGCCCGACCTGTACGGTGACGGGGATTTCGATATGGCCGGATTCTGTGTAGGCGTTGTCGAACGCAACCAGGTGCTGGACGGTCAGGCGATTCAATCGGGCGATGTTGTTCTGGGTCTCGAATCGAGCGGCTTCCATTCCAATGGCTACAGCCTGATCCGTAAGGTCGTATTCGAAATGGCGGGCCTGGATGTCAACGATCAGATTGAGGAGTTGAATCAACGGACGGTCGCCAGTATTCTGCTCGAGCCAACCCGGATCTACGCGGACGCCATTAACACCATCTTCCAGAGTTTTCCTGATAAGATTGTGATCAGCGGCCTGGCCCACATTACCGGGGGCGGACTGGTGGAAAACGTGGAACGAATTCTGCCTCAGAATCGCCGGATCGATCTCAAGCGATCTGCCTGGGAAGTGCCGGCTGTCTTTGACTGGCTGCAGTCACTGGGGGATATTGACGAAGCTGAAATGTTCCGCGTCTTCAATATGGGAATCGGCCTGGTTGCCATCGTCCGGGCACAACATGCAGAGGCCGTGCAGGAAAAACTGCAGTCACTCCAGATCCCTTCGCACGTTCTGGGGAAAGTTACCCAGGGCGACAAAGAAGTAACTCTGAGCTGATTTTCAAGCTTCAACTTTCCCCACCAGACCGCGATCGCGATGCGCGCGTTTCAGGGTACATCTGAGCGGTTATGATCGAGAGCCCCTGTCAGCAGGAGGGGTATACCGCTTCTTTGGTAGTGGCCGCATGTTTAATGGGGAAATCAGGACCCCGACCTTGCGCGTGTGACTCGAATTTTTTAATGGCTCGCGCAATAGTTTGGTTTCTTTTGTAATTTCCGGAACGCCAGAGGTTCGAAAAGGGATATATGACTATGGTGTCCAGAAATGACACTGTGTTCTATGTCAGGGAGCCTCCGATCGCATGATCCGGTCAGTGCCGGTCTCTAGTCTGTTCGCGCTCCCGTCTCCAGGTGGTTTACTCCGCCGTCAGTTGATTGTCTATTGGGGACAATCTCTACTGAGTTCGCTGCACAGGGAAGGCACACATGGAACGCCCGATTCCAACCGGTCAGGAACGCACATTTGCAGATCATGAGATTATCGTCAGCAAGACGGACCTCAAAGGACACATTACTTACGCGAATCAGACCTTTATCGAGATCTCCGGTTACACCGAGGAAGAACTGCTGGGGCAGCCTCACAATCTAATCCGTCATCCGGATATGCCGCGCTGTGTGTTCAAGCTGTTGTGGGATACGATTCAGGCGGGTGAGGAGATCTTTGCCTATGTCGTCAATCTTTGTAAGAACGGCGACCATTACTGGGTGCTGGCCCATGTTACTCCTACGTGGAATCTGTCCGGCCAGATCAGTGGCTATCATTCCAGTCGCCGCGTACCCGAGCGTAAGGCACTGGAGAAAGTGATTCCCCTTTACCGGTCGTTGAAGCGGATTGAAGGCGCCAGCTCTGACTGGCGAACCGGGATGCAGAATGCAACTGTGGAACTGCTGTCTCAACTGGATGCAGTCGGGATGGAATACGATGAGTATGTCTTTGCCCTGTAACTCTTAAGACAGAAGATAGAGAACCCGGAGGGACCCCCATGCTGAAACTGGAAGCAGCCGCGCAGTCGACTGGAGAAGAACGTTCCACGTCTCCTCTCACGCATGAGGAACGTGCGGAACTGGAACATTATCGCCGCTGGGTCAAACAGCTGGCGGATGTCTGCGAGTCTGCAGCAGCTGGGAATCTGGAAGTTCGCCTGCTGCATATCGATGCGGACGGTGATCTGGGACGCGCGCTGGTTTCGGTCAATGGACTACTGGATTACACGGACGCGTTTGTACGCGAATCCAAGGCTTCATTGAATGCCGCCGCTCATGGGAAATTCTTCCGCAAGGTATTGCTGAAAGGTATGCGGGGTACTTTCCGGCATGCTTCTGAAGTGATCAACGAAGCGGGACAAAAGATGAAATACCAGGCAGAGGAACTGCAACGGACTGAAAACAGACGTCTGGAGATGGCGGATGAATTCGAGCAGGAAGTGCAGGGGATTTCAACGATTGTTTCCGCAGCCGCCACACAGCTGCACGCCACGGTTCAATCTTTGAAATCCGTGACCGAACGGGCGATTCTCGAAACGAATATGGCCGTCGAATCGATTGACCAGACCGCACAGAATGTCGATGTGGTGGCGGATTCGACGGTGCAGTTGAATCATTCGATCCAGCAGATCGATGACCGGGTCAAACAGTCTACAGAGGTGGTGCAGCAGGCGGTCAATGAGAGCGAGCATGCCCGTGAGTTCATGTCTGGGCTGGTGGAGGCGACGAATGACATCGGTTCCTTCGCCAAGATGATTGCTGATATCGCGAAGCAGACGAATCTGCTGGCATTGAATGCGACGATCGAAGCGGCGCGTGCCGGCGAGGCGGGAGCGGGGTTTGCGGTCGTGGCTTCTGAAGTGAAAAACCTGGCACAGGATACCGCGCGGGCCACCAATCATATTACCGAGCACATTCGCCAGATCCAGGAAGTAGTGCATGACGCGGTGACGAATATTGCGACCGTGAGCAGTACGATCCGTAAAGTAGACGAGATCAGCGAATCGATTTCGACGTCGATTTCTGAGCAGAGCCAGGCGATTGCGACGATTCATCAAAACGTCAAAGACGCCGCTGGCAAAACGGTTTCGACATCGGAGACCGTCAAGCGTGTTTCTTCCACGGCTTCGGAGACCTTTCTCTCCACGAGTGACCTGGTTAGTGCTGCCAACGATATTGCCCGACAGTCTGAGAGTCTGAATGCGGCCGTCAACCAGTTCCTGATGACGATCCGATCGAAATAAAAACGGCTCAGAGTTTGAGGTGGATCTGGTTCTTCTCCAGATGCCGGACAATCAGCCAGGTGATCCAGAAGAAGAGCAGGAAACTGCCCCAGGCGTACCACCAGGGAGCGTCTTTCGTCGCGAAGGGCTTGATGGATTCCATGACGAGGTCATGCAGGATGTAGGCGGCGAGAGCGTTGGTTCCCAGCGTGCGGAACAGGGGGATATTCAGGTTGCCCCGATCGCAGGCGAGGTGAAACAGCAGGTAGACGAACAGCGACAGTCCTGCTGAGAAGACGAGGTATGAGAGCGTTCCCGCCCGTTGACTCATCATCCAGTAGTTCCATTTTCGCTGATCCTGCTCCGGCGGTTTGACAAACGGAGGTTCCGCCAGATAAGCGGAAAATGGCTCTCCCTCTTTGGCTTTGAATTGCGCTTCCGTAGGAATGACCGGATGGATAGCCAGTTTCAGATCCTGGTTGCCTGCCATGGATTGATCTATTGCGGGCACATCATAGAGACGGGTTCCACAGGAGATGATCCAGCCTGAAAGCATCAACACACACGACCAGAACAGAATGGGTTTGATGCGGGGCAAGCCTTCTGCTTCCACGACCCAGTCGCAGGCGAGCGTGCCGATGATGGCGGGGATGGTCCAGGTCAGAAAGCCCAGCGGTCCGCCGTCGATGCCGTTAGGGGGCGAGTTGACCCAGGTGAAATAAAAGTAGTACGAGAGCACCACGTGCGCGGCGGCGGAAAAGAGCATGTAGACGATCCGCACGGAGGCCCGGGCGCGGATAACGGGAGTGATCCAGAGCGAGGTGACGGCGATGTGCATCAGCGTCTGGAACCAGTTGCGTTTGAGTGGATCGGCAATGGCACCCCAGACGCCGATCGACTGCAGCTCGCTCCAGCTTTTCGCGACCGGTGAGACGCGGTAGATGATCAGTGAGACCAGTACCAGTCCCAGCAGGCGTCTGACTACGCGCAGGTAAGCTGAGACGGCGCCCTGGGTCTGTATCCGTCTGCCGAAGGTCAGCCGATAAGCAAAGCCGACCGCGAAAAGAAAGTGGGGCATGATCGTGTCGGCGTAGCTGCAGTAAGTATTGTGATGCTTGAGCACGACCGGGCAAAGGATGAAGAAGCCCATGTAGTTCACAAGGAACATGCCCGCTACAGTGTAGCCCCGGAACTGGTCGAGGGAGACGATGCGTTTCCGGTTCTTGTCAGCGGTCGCAGCCGGGGCGGTGTCTGTCATGCTGTTTTATCAATTCGTCGAGATTAAGGAAAAAGCAAATGTGCTAAGTATTAATCTCTATTAATATACGGTTTGCTGGACGAATTGAAACAGGATAGTTCTGAATTTGCTGAACCCTCAACAGATATTAATACCCAGTACTTCGGTGAGAAAGATGAACCAGATAACGAACCAGGCTACAAAATTGGCTCCCGCCTGAATGATGGCACTGACCAGACCCAGGATCAGATCGGTAACTCGGTTTCCGATGAGATGCAGATGAAAGTTTCCGATCAATAACAGGACCGCCCCCACAAACATGATGACCCACGCCGGTCCGATCATCAGGATGTCCATTCCATGTGGGGTGATGTTGAAAACCTGTTTTACGAGATACGCCAGTAGCATGATGAGGAATTCTCCGCCCCAGAAGATGGTGTAAGCCAGGAGATGAAATCGTTTAAAGGGGGATGCCTGAAATTGTTGCATCGGGGTGACCTCTCATCTGAATGCGGAAATTGGAGGGGCGGTGCGGCAGTAATGCGACCGGCTCTCTGATTCAGGCGGGAGAAGCAGGGAAAGATCACGCGTGGATTTGATATTTTTTGAGAATGTAGTTCAACGCGTCTGTTTTTGTTCGCGGCGGAACTGGCCGGGGGTGGTGCCGGTCTGTTTTTTGAAGGCGACGTTCAGATATTCGGAGTGGCGAAAGCCGGTGCGGCTGGCGATTTCAATCAGCGGGAGTTCGGTTTCTTCGAGCAGTTGTTTCACGCGAGCGAGGCGGATGCGCATGATCTCTTCGTGTGGTGAGCGGCCGATGATTTTCTGGAAGCGGCTTTCGAGGACCCGCCGGGAGAGGGGGACCGACTTTAAAACGTCCTGCACGTTAATGCCTTCGCAGGCCTGCTGACGGATGAAACGGACGGCGTCGGAGATCAGTTTGTCGTCGATGGCCTGGATATCGGTGGACTGGCGCGTGGCAATTCCCAGGGGCTTGATGAGATGGGCGTCTGAAGAGACCGGTTCGCCGGCGATCATGCGATCGAGCAGGGCGGCTGCTTCGTAGCCGGTGAGACGCGTGTTGGGGATCACACTGGAGAGGGGAGGCTCGGAGAGGTTACAGAGAATTTCGTCATTGTCCACGCCGATGATGGCGACTTCTTCGGGGACAGAGACGTTGACTGTACGGCAGACATCGAGCAGTTGCTGCGCTTTAATGTCGTAACAGGCCATGATGCCGACTGGTTTGGGGAGTTGCTGAATCCAGTCGGCCAGGCGTTGCTGTTCTGCTTCCCAGGGGGGCGCCTGTTTGCGGCCGGTTGTCTGCGGATAGGCGTGACAGGTAAAGCCGGAGTCCTGGATGACGTTCTGGAAATGGTCTTCCCGCCAGCGGGACCAGTTGAAGCGATGATCGCCACAGAAGGCGTAGTGCTCGAAGCCGCGTTCGATGAGGTGCTGCGCGGCCAGAGAGGCGATCGCGCGGTCATCGGTTTCGACCCAGGGGAGCGAGGGGGCCAGACGGGCGGCACTCACATCGACGGCCGGGACACCGGAGTTCACGACGGCTTCAGCGGTCTTCGTATTTTCAATTCGCGCGATGATGCCGTCGCCGTGCCAGCTGTTGAGCCAGTTGACGGGGACATTGCCTCGACCATGTTCGGGGAGGTAGATCGACCAGGAGTGGTGCTCGTGAATGTAAGCCATGATGCCACGTAAGAGTCCGCGGGCATAGGAGTTGGATGATTCGATGAGCAGGGCGATTGAGGGGCGTGATTTCATGGAGCCGGTTTCGGGCGGAATTGAGGGCGACGTAAATGTAATATTCTTAAAGGGATTCAGTGACAGCTCGTCTGGCAAACGGTCTCAGACCCCTGATAGCATGGATGAAGGCAGTTTTGTTGTGAGGTGAAATATCTCAATTTATTATGCGCAAGTTTACATGGTACTCGATAGGGGAGCATTTACAATAAAGAAAATGGACCGGGTTCCCCCGAGGAGTGAACCGGATCAAACAGAGAGTGTCTCCTGCAGCGTAGAAGGAATGCCATGAGTGAGAAACAGATGAATGTCGCGATTGTCGGTCTGGGATTTGGTGCCGAGTTCATTCCCATTTACCAGGCGCATCCGAATGCCAACATGCATGCGATCTGTCAGCGTTCGGAAGATCATCTGAACGAGATCGGCGATACGTTCGGGATTGAGAAACGTTATACCTCTTACGATGAACTGCTGGCGGATCCTGATGTGGATGCCGTTCATATTAACACGCCGATTCCCGATCATGCTCCGCAGTCGATTAAAGCGTTGAAGGCAGGGAAGCACGTGGCGTGTACGGTGCCGATGGCAACGACGGTGGCGGAGTGCGAAGAAATCGTCAAGACGGTCAAAGAGACCGGACTGAAATACATGATGATGGAGACGGTAGTTTACAGCCGCGAGTTTCTCTTCATCAAGGAGATGTACGACAAAGGGGAGCTGGGCAAGATTCAGTACATGCAGGCCAGTCACCCGCAGGACATGGAAGGCTGGCCCGAGTACTGGGAGCGGATGATCCCGATGCACTATGCGACGCACGTGGTGAGTCCGGTACTGGGGATGGTCAACGGTCGGGCCGAGTATGTGAGCTGCTTTGGTTCCGGGACCGTGAACGACGACATCGCGGAAAAGTCGGGCAACAAATTCGCTGTGGAGACGTGTCACATTAAAATCAAGGATTCTGATGTCGCGGCTCACATCTGGCGGTTCCTGTTTGATACCGCGCGGCAGTACCGGGAATCGGTGGACGTGTATGGCACGAAAAAATCATTTGAGTGGCCTCTGATCGAAGGGGAGAACCCGGTGCTGCACACAGCGAAGAAGCCGGAACCCGAAATTCCCGAGCGTGTGGAAGTGCCCGATTACGCGCATCTGCTGCCGCCTGAGATTCAGAATTTCACCCGGGCGATACACGACGCGGACCATCTCTCGTTTCTGCAGGGGGCCGGGCACGGTGGTTCGCATCCGCACCTGGTGCATGCGTTTCTGAAGTCGCTGGTGGAAGATACTGATCCCTGGCCGAACGCCCCGCTGTCTGCGAACTGGACCAGCGTAGGAATTCTGGCACATGAGTCTGCCGTGGCAGGGGGCGAGATCCGCAAGCTGCCCGAGTTCACACTGGAATAACTGGCGTACGTCACTGTAAGCATTTGATATATCGACATCATTCACATAGATATTCGAGGGGACCGTTATGGCTCGTTACTCCCTGTTCCTGTTATCGCTGATTCTGGCGGCACCGCTGGCTGCTGCAGAGGAGTTCACGCTCCACCAGTTTGACCGTCTGCAGTTGGGTGATAAGTTCTATGCAGAAGGGGCGACCTTCGGCGATCTGAACCGGGACGGTCACCAGGATCTGATTTCCGGACCGTACTGGTACGCGGGGCCAGACTTCAAAACGAAGCACGAGTACTATCCGGTCAAGGAATGGAGCATCAACGGCTATTCCGACAACTTCTTTGCGTTTGTGAATGATGTCAACAAGGATGAGTGGCCCGACATCGTGATCATCGGGTTCCCCGGTAAGGAAGCTTACTGGTATGCGAATCCGCAGAAACAGTCGGGGCACTGGAAGCGGTACCTGGCGCATCCGGTGGTCGATAACGAGTCGCCAACTTATACCGACCTGACGGGAGATGGAGAGCCGGAACTGGTGTTCCACACGGGGGGACAACTTGGCTATGCAGGGCCGGGAAAAGATCCGACGAAGCCCTGGAGCTTTCATGCGGTCTCGCCCAATCTGAAGTATGGTCGCTTTACACACGGGCTGGGTGTGGGGGATGTGAATGGCGACGGAAAGCAGGACATCCTCGAGAAGAATGGCTGGTGGGAACAGCCGGCTGATCTGCAGAAAGCCGGTTTCTGGACACGGCACCCGTTTAAGTTTACTGGTGCGGGCGGTTCTCAGATGTATGCCTACGACGTGGATGGCGACGGGGACCAGGATGTGATCACCAGTAAAGCGGCCCACGCATACGGTCTCTCCTGGTTTGAAAACGTCAAGAAAGATGGCGAGATTACGTTCGTCGAGCATCCGATCATGGGGAGCAAGCCGGAAGAGAACAAGTATGGCGTAGTCTTCTCGCAGCTGCACGCCGTCGATCTGGTAGACATGGATGGTGACGGCGTTAAGGATATTGTAACCGGGAAACGGTTCTGGGCGCATCAGGGGCATGACCCGGGGGCCAAAGAACCGCCGGTCAACTACTGGTTCAAAATTGTGCGGACGCCGAAGGGCGTGGATTTTCTGCCTTACCAGATCAATGACAAGTCGGGAGTGGGGACCCAGGTGGTCGCTGGCGATGTGACGGGGAACAAGCTCCCGGATCTGGTGGTGGGGAATAAGTCGGGTACGTATCTGCTGAAGCATAAACAGGTGAAAGTAGATGAAGCGACCTGGAAGCAGGCACAGCCGAAAAAGTATGTGCCTAAGAAAGTCTCGGTGAAAAATGAGCTCAAGCCGGGCGAGCATTTTGCCACAAATGCTGACGGACGGCGGTTGAATCTCGATTTTGAGACCGGTGATCTGAAAGACTGGGTTGCGGAGGGAGAGGCATTCCGTTCGCAGCCGGTCAAAGGGGATACGGTCAAGGCGCGTCGTCGTGATATGGTGAGCAATCACCAGGGGCAGTTCTGGGTAGGCACTTATGAAGTTCTGGAAGATGTCCCCGTGGGGACACTGTCTTCGGCTTCGATCAATGTGACACATCCTTATGCCACGTTTTATGTCGGTGGCGGGAGTCACGATTCGACGCGGGTCGAAATTGTGGACCGGGCGACGAATAAGGTGATTGCGAAAGCCAGTGGTCGCAACAATGAGCGGATGCACCAGGAGCTGGTAGATCTGACGAAATACCAGGGGAAAGAGATCTTTATTCGGCTGGTGGATCAGCATAAGGGAGGCTGGGGACACATTAACTTCGATCATTTCCGTTTCCACGATAAACAGCCAGCACAACTGGAAGTAGCGGACAGTGGAGCCCTCGCGCAGGAGCATACACAAAAGTATGACGGTCTGCCCGGAAAGAAAGCGGCGGAAGTGATGTCGGTACCGGATGGGTTTTCGGTCTCGCTGGTTGCTGCCGAACCCGATGTGCAGCAGCCGATCGCGATGACGATTGACGATCGCGGGCGTTTGTGGGTGGCGGAATCGTATGCCTATCCCAGCAAGCAGCCGGAGGGAAAAGGGAAAGACCGGATTCTGATTTTCGAAGATAAAGATGCCGACGGTAAATTTGAGACGCGGAAGGTCTTTCAGGAGAAGCTGAACCTGGTGAGCGGTCTGGAAGTCGGCTTTGGCGGCGTGTGGGTGGGGCAGGCGCCGTACCTGCTGTTCATTCCCGATAAGAACGGCGACGATAAGCCAGACGGAGAACCAGAGATTCTGCTGGATGGCTGGCATTACGAAGATACGCACGAAACATTGAACTCGTTCATCTGGGGACCGGACGGCTGGCTCTACGGGTGCCATGGTGTGTTTACGCATTCCCGGGTCGGGAAGCCGGGGACGCCCGATGATCAGCGACAGCCGATCAATGCCGGGATCTGGCGGTATCATCCGACGCGGCACGAGTTCGAAGTCTTTGCGCACGGGACGAGTAACCCGTGGGGTGTGGACTTCAACGATCAGGGGCAGTGCTTTCTGACCTGCTGTGTGATTCCGCACCTGTTTCATATCGTGCAGAACGCGCGTTATCGCAGACAGGCGGGGCAGCACTTCAATCCTTACACTTACGACGACATTAAAACGATTGCCAAACACCGGCACTGGACCGGCGGGCAATGGAACCAGTCGGACCGGGTCGCTTCCGACCGGGTGGGCGGGGGACACGCGCATGCCGGGGCGATGATCTATCTGGGAGGCAGCTGGCCGAAGAAGTATCACAATCAGTTGTTCATGAACAACATTCATGGTGCCCGTTTGAATCAGGATCAGCTGGCCCGCGAAGGGTCGGGATATATTGGCGACTTTGCTCCCGATTTCCTGTATGCGAACGATCGTTCTTCACAGATTCTCTATCTGCGGTACGGTCCGGACGGGCAGGTCTATTTCATTGACTGGTATGACACGAACCAGTGCCATCATCGTGAATTTCAAAAGCACGACCGTTCGAACGGGCGGATTTTTCGCGTGGCATATAACGATGCGAAGCCGGTCAAAGTCGATCTGCAGAAACTGACGAGTGCCGAACTGGTCAAGCTGCAATTGCACGAGAATGACTGGTACGTGCGGCAGTCCCGACGCATTCTGCAGGAGCGGGGTGCCGACCCGGAAGTGCACGCACAACTGGCGGAGATTGCCTTTGGTAATGACGACGTGACGCGTCGCCTGCGAGGACTGTGGGCCCTGCATGTGACAGGCGGACTTTCGGAAGCGAAAGTGATGCAGGCTTTAAAAGACCCGAGCGAATTTATGCGGGGCTGGGCGATTCAGCTAGCGCTGGAAACGGGAGCGCCGTCAAAGCAGTTATTAGAAACAATGGAAGCACTGGCGAAGCAGGATCCTTCACCGGTGGTGCGTCTCTACCTGGGGTCGGCGGCCAACCGGCTACCACTGGATCAGCGGGCGGGAATTCTCAAAGGTCTGGTGAGTCACGCGGAAGATCAGCACGATCATAATCTGCCATTGCTCTACTGGTATGCCCTGGAGCCGCTGGCACCGCATGACATGCAGCAGGCCTATGCCCTGGCGAAAGATGCGAAGATTCCGCTGATCGAGTCATACACATTGCGGCGGATTGCAGATATCGGAACCGAAGAGGCGGTCGCTTTTCTGGTGGAACAACTGGGAGGAGCGCAGACTGCGGATGAGCAGAAAGTCTTTCTGGATTCGATTAACAGCGCATTGCGGGGACGACGCCAGTTTCCGATGCCGACCCCCTGGAAGAGTGTGGGTAAACGGCTGATGGCGAGTCAGGATCCAGTGGTGAAGTCACGTTCTTTGTCGCTGGCGGTGACCTTTGGTGACCCGGCGGCGATGCAGCGGTTGCGGGAAATCGTTGCGGACCAGAAGAACGATCTGGCGGGGCGGAAGTCGGCCCTGGATAGTCTGCTGGGGGTCCGCGATCCGCAACTGGTGCCGATTCTGATTCCGTTGCTGGATCAGAAGGGAATCCGCCGCGAAGCACTGCGGGGGCTGGCCGGTTACCCGGATGCGGCGATCGCGACGGCGATCCTGGAGCGGTATCCTCAGTACGATCTGAATGAAAAGCGGGATGCGCTGAATACACTGGCAAGCCGGTTGAACTTTGCTGAGCAGCTGGTGGCTGCGGTGGAAGCGGGGGAAGTCCCTTCCAAGGATCTGTCTGCGGAAATTATTCGTCAGCTGGGGAATCTTAAAGATAAAGAGCTGAATGCCAAGATCGGCAAGGTGTGGGGCGTTGTCCGTGAGTCAGCTGCGGATAAGAAAAAACTGATCGCCAGCTATAAGAATATGATCGAGCGACCGCATCCGACGCCTGATATCAACCTGGGGCGGGCGATCTTTGCGAAGACCTGTCAACAGTGCCATAAGTTGTTTGGAACAGGAGCCAGCATTGGTCCGGAACTGACCGGTTCGAACCGGGCCAACCTCGATTATCTGCTGTCGAACGTAGTCGATCCGAGTGCGGTGATGGCGAAGGATTATCAGCCGGCAGTGATTGTCACGGAATCAGGGCGGATTATTACCGGAATCATCAAGAAGGAAGATAAGAACGCGGTGACAGTCGCGACGGCGAACGAGACGGTGATCATCCCCCGTGACGAAATTGACGAGATGAGCCTGAGCGACAAATCGATGATGCCCGATAATCTGTGGAAACAGCTCAGTCGGGTGGAGGTACGTTCGCTGGTTAAATATCTGGCGAGCCCCGGGCAGGTGCCGATGAAGGCGACGCCGGAGAATTTGAAGCAGTTCTTTAATGGTCAGGATCTGACCGGCTGGTCGGGGGACAGTCAGCTCTGGTTCGTGGAGAACGGTGAGATTGTAGGCCGTTCGCCGGGGATCAAGCGGAATGAGTTCCTGGTGAGCGACATGCTGGTCGGCGATTTCGAGCTGAAAGTCAAAGTGAAACTCACGCCGAATGCAGGGAACAGCGGGATTCAGTTCCGCAGCAGTCTGCAGCCGGGAGGCCATGTCAAAGGGTACCAGGCCGACATCGGTGCCGGCTGGTGGGGCAAGCTGTATGAAGAACATGGCCGGGGCCTGTTATTCAAGGAGTCCGGCGAGCAGCATGTCCGTGAAGGGGACTGGAATGAATACCGGGTGGTTGCTGTCGGCCCGCGGATTCGGACTTACATCAACGGTAAATTGTGCACGGATCTGAATGATCCCCAGGGGCCAAGTCCGGCATTCTGGCGTTCCAGATTCATTCCGGCGGGCCGATGGAGGTCCGCTTTAAGGATCTTGAATTGCGCCTGGATCCTCCCCGGGATTAAAGCTGACTTAACGCAGGCTGGTCTTTCAGCGAGAGGACCAGCCTGTGTGTCCCCATTTCAGGTTGATGTCGAGTCGCCTGAGGTACGCGCTGAGGGCACCAGTGTGATGCTGGATGTGGCGGATACTATAGAGGTGTAATTCTCCACGGGTGAATGGTTCCAGCCAGTCAAAGTCGGCCCGCAGGTTAAGCGAGGCTTCCGTTTCGGCGGCGATGGTTTCCCGCATTTTCTGGAGACAGGTCTGCAGGTAATCGCTCACCAACTCTGGCGTGATGGGATAGTCGGCTTTGGGTTTGAAGCGGTTTTCGACATGCTCGTTATGGAATTCGCGGAGTTGAAACTCAGCCAGGCTAGGGGAGAGGTAGAGGTCGACATAACAGAGTGCATGATAGGCGACGTAGCCGAACTCCATGTTGGCGATTTTCTTCTGCCAGTGCGCGGGCGGGCAGTTTTGAATACAGTCATCCAGCATTCCCAGTGAAGCTTCAAACTGCGCACACAGGATGTGTCTGACGTATTCGATCATCGCTTAAGTCCTCACTCAAAAAAGCCGCACTCCCGCAGGTAGACTACACTCTGTTTGACGCGGTTGTGATGTTCTTCCAGCGTCAGCTCCGGTTCCCCTTCGATGCCTTCGATTTCGAGACTGTAGGGGCCATTGAAGTTGTGGTCTTCGAGGATGTAGCGGATCTTCAAGAAGTCGACGCCTCCCGCTTCGCCCAGAGCGGTGAAATTCCAGTCCTTGAATTTGCAGTAAGAGTCTTTGAGGTGCACGTGTTTGACCCAGGTGACGACCTCGTGCAGGGACTCCAGGACATTCGCGTGCTCGTTGTAGTAATTGATGTTGCCTGTATCGAAGTTGAGCCGCAGGTTGGGGTGATCCAGGTCCTGCATGGTGCGGAGCATCCCGGCTGCGTTGACGCAGATGCCGGGGTGCGTTTCGAAGCAGTAGGTGATGCCCTGTTCGCCTGCGTAATCGCCGATTTCACGGAGGTGCTGGTAGAGGGTGTCACGATCCGATTCCTGTTCGATTTCTCCCGCGCCGCCTACGACGAGTCGGACGCCCAGCTGATGAGCGAGGTCGAGCTTTCGTTTCGTCTTGGTGACGACTTCCGGATCGAGGGGATTGCCGGTGGTAATGTTGCAGCTGGAGAGTTTGACATGGTGTTGTTTCAACAGATCTTTGACGTGCGCGATATCCTCAGCAGTGGAGGCTTCCGTGAGCAGCGGCGTCTCTTTGAAAAACGAGGGGACGCCGTGGTTTTTGATGTTGAGTTCGAGGTGATCGATTCCGGCATCGCGGATGTGTTCGATCGCGGCGACGGGACCAAAGCGACCATAGGAGTTGGTCAGGCAGGAAACGAGGGCGGCCATGCATTCGACTTTCTATATCAGTGATCAGCGAACCGTTATTGCAGTACTGCTTTCAGCATGTTACTTTGACGTCACATGAAATTCAAAGCTACTAGCCTAAAGTCCTGGAGCGGAGCTCACATGGCACAGGCACGGATGGAGTTCTCGGATGTCTGAGGTTCAGGAATTACTCAATACCGCGTTGACGCATCACCATGCAGGGCAACTGGATCAGGCAGAAGCTGTCTACCAGCAGTTGCTGGAACAGGATCCCCGCCACTGGGAGCCCCGCTACTACCTGGGAACACTGCAACTTCAGCGGGGGCAACTCGATCTGAGTATACAGAGCTTCCTGAAGGTGATTCAGCTCAATCCGGAACTCCCGGACGCCCATAATAACCTGGGTGTGGCCTATCATGCGATGGGTAAATGGCAGGAGGCCGGTCAGTCTTTTGAACACGCACTGCGTCTGAATCCCCATTATGAACGGGCCTATTATAACCTGGGCAGCCTGTTTGAGAGCCGCGGGTTGTTGGACGAGGCGGCTAAATGTTTCCGGAAATCATACGAAAACAGCGGTAGCCCCGAGACCTATGAGAAACTGGCCGACCTGTTAAAAGTGGCACGCCGTTTTGCGGAAGCGGAAGTGATCTACCGGGAACTGTTAGAGCAGACACCCGGGGATTTCAATCGCTCCATGAAGCTGGCCTATGTGCTGGTGCTGCAGCGTCATTACCCCGAGGCGGTGGAACTCTATGAGGCGATGCTGGAGACCCACCCCGGTCATTACCAGATTCTGGTGAGCCTGAGTTACGTGCTGGAATGCATGGGGGATATCCCGGCGGCGATCCAGACTGCGGAGCGTTCCATTGAAGCGGCCTCCGATCAGCCCGAGGGATATAACAACCTGGGGAACGCGTTGCGGCTGGCGCATCGCTTCGATGAATCCTGTGTGAACTTCGAGAAAGCATTAGAACTGCAGCCTCAGTTTCCGATTGCGGAATTCAATCTGGCGACCACACGCATGCTGACAGGCGATTTGCAGGCTGGCTGGGAGGGATATGAGCGTCGGTCCGACATTGATTCGTCCTCGAGAACGAGTTACCCCGGACCCGCCTGGCAGGGAGAACCGCTGGAAGGGAAATCCATCTGCCTGTGGTGCGAACAGGGCTTCGGAGACACTTTGATGTTTATTCGTTTTGCCAGCGAATTGAAACGCCGCGGGGCAGGACGGGTACTGGTACTCATTCAGCCGGAACTGGCCGGTCTGTTAAAGAGCATTGAGGAGATTGATGAACTACTGGTTCCCGGAAATCCGGTTGTCGAATGTGACTATCAGTGCTCCCTGTTGAGTGTACCCCGTTTTCTGGAAACCAGCCTGAAAACGATTCCCGGCGAGGTGCCTCTGTTTCAACCTGCTGCGGATCGGACGGCACACTGGGGCGACGTGCTCTCTGCGTTGGAAGGCAAAAAGGTGGGTTTGAACTGGAGCGGGAATCTGCAGTTTCCCCGGGATGAATTCCGCTCGATTCCGCTGGAGCAGCTGTCGCCTTTGCTGGATGTGGCTGGCGTACAATTTGTGAGCGTGCAGCAGGTGAATGGCTTGGACCAGCTGGCGTCATTTGAAGCGGCTGGAAAACTCTGGCAACCAGGGCCGGAGTACCAGGCAGAAGTTGGTGATTTCACTGAAGCGGCTGCTTTGATGCAAAATCTGGATCTGATGATTACGACCGATACGGCCTGTGCTCATCTGGCAGGAGGTCTGGGTATACCGGTCTGGATTCTGGTCTCGCGTCTTCCTGAATGGCGCTGGTTGCTGGATCGGGGTGACAGTCCCTGGTATCCGACGGCGCGTCTCTTTCGGCAGGCGGAACTGGGCGAATGGGGGCCCGTGGTTGAGGACGTGAAAGCGGCTCTGGAGCAGAAGTTCAGTCAGGACGCTCCTGATTTCCAGTGAAAATGCAAAATGAGTGATCCGCCTCATCTCGTGCGGGAGGAACGTTTTCTCACGTCGTAACCTCATACGCGACTGGCGTCTTTGCCGATTAGAGAAGCAGGCGTCTCAAGTCCGGTTATGCGGTCTGGGCCCGGTTGCAGGGAAAATAGAGGCTTTCGGGCTGTGTTGTTCTGCTGGAACAATTTGACCAGAAATTCTTTGCAGGCTAGATTTCTGGTATCTCTCTCCCTGAAACCCCGTCAGGCATGTTTCAACGAATGCACTTCTCCCGACATGACTGAAATCAATTCAAGATATTCCGGGCCGTACAGCTTTGGAGTCCTTTCTGATACGTTTAGCGATGAGTGAATCAATGCGAGATATGATCAAGGTGCCTGCGAGAGAATCTGTCTCATCCCGTCAGATCGAGGATGCGATCCGTGAACTCAGTCCGGACAAGCGAACGGCGTTTCTGCAGGAGACTCAGAAGTTTCCCTGTCTGCGACGGATTCCCGAATTGAACAAGCTGGCGGATTCGATTGTCGCCAGTTGGAACCTGGAACCGTTTTCCTTGAGCAGTCGCCGGTGGCATCGGATTCCCTGCGAGCGTCAGATTGGTCTGGCCTTCTTCGACCCGAAGACAAAATCGCTGAGTGCTGAACTGACCATCGTCGAGTGCCGGAATCTCTCGATCGAAGGCATCTCCTTCTTTCACGATATGCCGATCCTGTCGCGCGAGGTCGCGATCACATTCGATCTGGAACAGACAGAGCGGGAGTTTATCGTGGTCAGTCTGGCCTGGAGTCGATTTTCTAAAGCGCACCTGTTTCAGAGTGGTGGGCGGTTTCTGTACCAGATCGGCATGGATGCGAGTCTGTCTGAGACAGGCTGAGCTTCAATTCCACTGAGCCAGTTCGGTGTGCACTTTCTGCAGCATGAGCTGGAGGTCATCCTGTTCGGATTCGGGACAGCTTTTGAGGCAGTTTTCCAGCAGTTCGACGGAGAGACCGAGTTTCTGTGTTTTGAAACTGAGTGCAGCCAGCTCCTTCTTATGTGTACTGGAGAGCGGGTGCAGGGCACACAGTCGTCGCTGCACATTCCAGGCACGTGCGAAATCCTGACGCTCTTCATGAATGCGTTTCAGATTCATCAGCATACGAATGATGATTTCCCGATGGGTGGCCGGCTGTAACAGGCGTTTTAATACACTCCGGGGAAATTCTCCGAGTTCGCCCAGTCTGTTCAGACATTCTTCCTCGCTGTAGATCGTTCCTTTCGAGTAGGGATCGATAAACAGGGGGCCATCCTGTGCATCGTAGCGAACCAGGAACTGCAGGGGGGCGGCGACGCCGTGAATGTCGATGCCCAGTTCTTTGCCGACTGCCATGTAAATCAGTGAGAGCGAAATCGGCAGTCCCTGGCGGCTTTCGATGACATGATTCAGGTAGCTGCCTTCCGCCTGGTGATAGCAGATGGTATCTCCCCCCAGTCCGTGCTGACCGGCCAGGCACTGGACAAGGCATTGCACCAGCGCGCGGTCATCTTCCGCGAGGGCGACGCGGCCCGAAAGTTCGCAGGCCCGCTGGCGGACCCAGATCAGAACGTGTTCAAAGACGAGGTCTGGTTGATCATCGCGGGCCAGCTCGAGTGCGGCTTTAGTGAGATCAATCTGCTTGTCATGGTGCAGGAGCCGGGAAAATTCGGGATCCTGTTTGAACTGAAATATTTGCTTAAGGTCCATCAGAGACGAACTTTGTCAGGAGGAACGGGCAGGATTCAGGAAAGAGTCAGGTGCAGACGGGGAGGACATCTGCCGTGGAACTTATTTTTAACCGATGATCGCGGCTTCGATCAATGCCACTTTTTTGCTTCAGCGAAAAACGGGGCTGGTTTGTAAAAAAGACAAGCTCCCGGGGGCGGAGTCGGTCTTCCGGGCAGATCAGCCAAAATAACAGACATACAGCGTCCTGCTTTGATTGACGCTCGCGGGGCGAGTCGACACAATGAGCAGGACCGTGTAACTGATTCCCTGATTTGTGAGAAAAGTCTGAGATACAATGCAATTTTTGCCTGTGGAAGAGCAACTGGCTATTATCGGCCGTGGTGTGGAGAAGATCGTTCCCGAACAGGAACTGGCAGAAAAACTGAAATGGAGCCGCGAGACCGGCACGCCTTTGCGGATTAAGTATGGTATCGATCCTACAGGGATTGACCTCCATTTAGGGCACACGGTGCCGATGCGGAAAATGCGTCAGTTTCAGGAGTTGGGACACCAGGCGGTGATCATTATCGGGAATTACACGGCGCTGGTGGGCGATCCCTCCGGGCGTGACGAAACCCGGGCCCGTCTGACAGCAGAGCAGGTCGAAGCGAATGCCACCGATTACCTGAACCAGGTGGGGAAAGTGATCGACCTGAACAATGCTGAAGTCGTCCGGAACGGGGACTGGTTCAGCAAGATGAACTTCGCGGACATCCTGGAACTGTGCAGCAAAGTGACCGTGGCCCAGTTGCTGACGCGCGACGACTTTTCAAAGCGTTATAAGGAAGAGGCGGCGATTTATCTGCACGAGTGCCTGTATCCGATTATGCAGGCCTGGGATTCAGTCGAGATCAAAGCAGATGTCGAGTTGGGAGGGACGGAGCAGCTGTATTCGTTCATGCTGGCGCGGGACCTGCAGAAAGACCAGGGACTCCGACAGCAGGTCAGCGTGATGTCGCCGATTCTGGTGGGCACCGATGGCGTGCGTCGAATGGGGAAAAGCCTGGGGAACTACATCGGGATCAGCGAAGCCCCGTATGAGATGATGAAAAAATTCATGCAGCTCTCAGACGACAGCATGCAGATGTTCTTCGAGCTGCTGACAGATTTCCCGCTGGATGAAGTGAAGACGATCCTGGGGGACATCCCAAGGAAGCCAAGGTCAAGCTGGCTAAAACCATTATCACCGAATACCACGATGCGGCTGCAGCAGATGATGCCGCCGAACGCTGGCAGCGGGAGATTGGCTCTGGCGGAATGCCTTCCGATATTCCGATAGTACAGATTTCGAAGTCCGATCTGAACGAGGACGGAACTCTGGCGGCAGCGAACCTGCTGAAGGTGACCGGCCTGTGTGGTTCAACCAGCGATGCTCGACGTTCGATCCAGCAGGGAGGTGCCAAAATGGGGGCCGATAAGGACCGGATTGAATCACATGATCAGGCGATTCCCGTGGAGTCGGGTCTGCTGTTATGGGTGGGCAAGAAACGATTCTGCCAGGTGGATCTGGTCGATTAAGTCAAGGCACTTTTGATTCTCTGTGCGTTTCTATTTGCAATCAGGGGAAATGATTCCGCGCGGATTGCATTCATGAGAAATACTTCGTAAAACGTGGTATTAACGATCGCGCAGTAGAATCGTGCTTCACCGTAGCGGGTGAAGTATTACATATTTCAAAAGAAACACAGAAAGCAACAGTTATGGCAACAGGATTTGGAATTGTCGGCTGTGGCATGATTTCGAATTTTCATGCAAAGGCGCTCGAAGAGATTCGTGGTGCCAAGCTGGTCGCCTGTTATGATCAGTTTCCAGCATCAGCTGACAAGTTTGCAGAAGCGAATGGTTGCACAGCCTATCATGAGCTGGATGAGATGCTGGCCGATCCGGAAGTGGACGTCGTCACCATCTGCACTCCCAGTGGAGCCCACATGGATCCGGCGGTCGCTGCCGCAAATGCCGGCAAGCACGTCGTTGTGGAAAAGCCGCTGGAAATTACCCTGAAGCGGTGTGATGCGATCATCGACGCCTGTAAGAAAAACAAAGTTCAGCTGGCGACAATCATGCCGTCCCGCTTCGGTGCCGCCAACATGGAACTGAAGAAGGCCATCGAAAAAGGCCGCTTCGGCAAGCTGACCCTGGGCGATACCTATGTCAAATGGTGGCGGACACAGGAATATTATGACAGCGGCGGATGGCGCGGTACCTGGAAACTGGATGGCGGCGGCGCTTACATGAATCAGGCGATTCATAACGTCGACCTGTTGTTCTGGTTCATGGGTGAAGTGGCCGATGTGAACGGCATGACCGGCACCCTGGCTCACGAGCGGATCGAAGTCGAAGATACCGGCGTGGCTACCATTCGCTTCAAGAATGGTGCCCTGGGTGTGATCGAAGCGACCACCAGTGTTTATCCCGGTCTGCTCAAGAAGACGGAAATCTCGGGTACCGAGGGAACCGTAATCATTGAGCAGGACGACGTACTGCACTGGGAGTTCTCCAAAGAACAGGCCCGTGATGCGAAGATCCGTGAGGAGCTGGGTAAGTCGACCGGTAACACCGGCGGTGCCAGCGATCCTTCGGCGATCTCTTACGCCGGGCATATGGAACAGTTGAAAGACTTCATCAAGTCGATCAAGACCGGCAAAAAGCCACTGGTAGACGGTAACGATGGTCGTAAGAGTGTCGAAATCATTCTGGCGATCTATCAGTCTTCCTGGACCGGCAAACAGGTTTCACTGCCTCTGAAACGGGATCCCCGGATTCCGAAGAACAAGTAAATCTGGAACGGATGCCAATTAAAGCAGGACGGGTTAAGGAGAGCCCGTCCTGCTTTTTTTACGGCCTGCGTGTGATTCAGTCAGCAGCGGTCTCAGCTGTCTGTTGGCGGTAGATGCGGATGAGCATCATGAAGCAGAGGAAGTCGTAGACGGTGTGTGTGGTGATCGGGATCAGCAGATTCTGTGGTGTGAAGAGGATCAGCAGCAGGCTGAGGTAGACGCCCATCAGCGATGCGACGATGACATAGACGCGGGTGACCGAGTGTAGAATGCCAAAGAGCAGATTAGTGAAGATGATGGCATAGACCACCCCAAACTGGTTGGACCAGGATTGCAGGACCCCGCGAAAGAGCAGTTCTTCTCCCAGACCGATGAAAATACAGAGGATGAACACTTCCAGCACAGACGCCTTGACGATACGGGGGCCGATTTCGTCGAGCAGAAACTGATTGATCTTGTGAAATGCCTGGAAGGGGAGTTTCATCGTGAGCAGGAAGAATCCGAACATGGGCAGCGCAGCCAGCGTGCCGATGATGAGTGCCGACCAGCTCCAGTTCAGATTCGTCAGCGGGTTGATATCCAGAGCCCAGCCAAATCCGAACGCAGCGAGGATGATGCCGATGGAGAACAGGGAGCCGCCCAGAATTAAAAGTTGCTGATCCTGGGGTGGATTCTCATCCAGTTCTTGTTCGTCGTCCGGGTTCGACATCGGGCAGGGGTTCACTCTCTAAGTTCAAGGATTATGGGATTATAGCAGTGCCGGGGGGGAATCCAACTCCCGAATTGCTATCCAGGATTGCCAGGTTTTCCTGTTTTAAAGGCGATGTATTAGTTTCAAAACTGCATCTTGCAGAAACTCACCATCTCGAATACATTTTCCCAATCTTAACAGGATGTTATGTGAATCACAGGCGTCTCGTCGGTTGATCGATGAGATTGTCGACTGTTTCTTATCCACTCAGTTCTTCTTTTTCCATGAAGCGGTAGTGCAAGGATGCTGCACCGTTTACGTCAATGGCTCTGTCCTGATTTGGCGATCGATCTGGGAACGGCGAATACACTCGTTGCGATCCAGGGCGAGGGGATTGCGCTCGACGAACCCTCGGTAGTGGCGTTGCATAAAGGCAGCCGCAAGATTCTGGGAAAAGGAACCGCAGTCGGAAAGCTGGCCAAGCAGATGCTGGGGCGCACGCCGGATAGCATCATCGCGGTACGACCTTTGAAAGATGGTGTGATCACCGACTTCGAACTCTGCGAGTCGATGTTGCGGTATTTCATACTCAAGGCCCGTCATCATTCGCGTGGTTTGCGACCGCGGGTTGTGATTGCAGTGCCGGGCAGTATCACACCGGTCGAAAGGCGCGCCGTGTTCAACAGTGCCGAACGAGCAGGCGCCGGCCGGGTCTATCTGATTGAAGAATCCAAGGCAGCGGGCATTGGTGCCGGGCTGCCGATCTCTGAACCGATGGCGAGCATGGTTTGTGACATCGGTGGCGGGACGAGTGAAGTGGCCATTATGAGTCTGGGCGATACGGTGGTCAGCAATTCGGTGCGGATTGGCGGCGACAAGTGCGATGAAGCGATCGTGGAATACATGAAGCAGCATTTCTCGTTGCGGATTGGCGTGCAGACCGCCGAGGATCTGAAGCTGGAACTGGGCAGTGCTTATCCGCTGGAGCAGGAATTGACCGGTGAGGTTAAGGGCCTGGATACGATCAGCAGTATTCCGCGGAAAGCGATTGTGACCAGCGAAGAATTACGCGATGCGTTGCATGGTCCGCTGGAGTCGATTCTGAACTGTTGTAAACAGACCATCGAACAGTGCAAGCCAGAACTGGTGGCGGATCTCGCGGATAACGGCATGGTCCTCACGGGCGGTGGTGCTCTGCTGCGGGGACTGGAATATTACATGAGCGAACAACTGGGGATTCCGGTGCGGGTGGATGAGGATCCCCTGCGGACCGTGGCCCGCGGAACGGCGATCTGCCTGGAACATCTGAGCCAGTGGCGGCATGCCTTTGATAATGGCGAAGGTGACTTTTAAAAGGACGGGCCCGGATCGATGAAACGCGAATCCCGATCAGCAGAGATCAAGCTGGTACTCCTGGCGGTGACCATCGGGGTCGGTCTGTACGTTGTTCCGCAGGAGTACTCCAGCCGACTGTCGAATCTGGTTCGGGATGCGGTGCGTCCCGGATTATCGCTGGTACAAACTTTGAAGAAACGGGATGTCCCGGAAGTCAAAACGAATGTACCTGACGGTCGAGTGGAACAACTGGAACGCGAACTCGCGGCAGTGGAAGAAGAGAACCGTCGGCTTGCACTGGAACGGCTGCGGCTGGCTGAGGAACTGGCTCAACTCAGGCGTACGGGCGCTCCCGATTACGACACCCATCAGAGTGACCGTTTGCTGGTTCCCGATCTGATTGAAGCCAACGTTCTGGGAGAAGCCTCGATCGCACTATTGAGAGAAGGACGGCTGTTGAATCAGGGCGGTGCGCAGGGCGTATTTGAATCTTCGTTTGTGCTGCAGTCGGATCTGCCTGTGATCGATCAGGGAACGGCGCAAGGTGTGAAAGCAGGCTACTCGCTTTACGCAGGACAGGCGGTGATTGGCAAGATCAGCGAAGTCGGCAAGTGGACGAGTACGCTGATTCCGATTACGTCGGTCAACTATCGTGGCTCAGCCCGGATTGCCCGCAAAACCGAACAGGGGCTGCAACTGGGGACAGATGGGATCCTGGTGGGACGCGGTGAAGGAAAATGTGAACTGTTACAGATCCCGCCGACCGAATCGATCCAGGTGGGGCAGGAAGTCTACACGGGGGAAGTCGATCGTGAACTTCCCCTGAGCATGCAGTCGACGCTGGGGCAGCCGATGTATTACGGGCGGGTGATCGAAGCCGAGCTTCCCCGCGGGGCACCATACTGGAAGATCGTTGTGGAACCGGCGGTAAAGCTGTCTGAAGTGCACCAGGTGAGTGTGCTGCGACAGATTATCAATCCGCGACGGCTGCTGGCAAACTGAGAAAGGAATCGACGTTGAAATTCTTCAGCTTACTGCTGCTCTGTTATCTGGCAGTGATTGCCCAGGTCGGGCTGGCGTCCGAAATGATTGTGGCGGGCAGCCGTCCCAATCTGCCGCTGGTCGTGCTCTGCCTGGCGCTGTTCTGGTTACGGGATGCGCAGGTGTTTTTCTGGGCGATTCTGGTCGGCATCATCTGTGAAACCTTTGATGATGCCCATCCGGGAACGGGTGTGCTGGTGGTGACCGGGCTCTGCTGGTTCGTCTATCGCATTCAGGTGCAGTTCGAACTGCGTTCGCTGGTGAGTCGTGCGTCAGTCTTCACCACGATGGCGCTGGCCTTTGATGTGTTGTTTCAGATTGTGAACCAGGGGAGCTTACCTGCTGTGGAGACGTTGACGAGTCTGCTGCCTGTCTCTGCAGGGAATGCGCTCTATTCGTCGGCGGTGGGACTGTCTGTCTTGCTGCTGTGCAAGATCGGGAAGGCACTGCTGCCTGTGTCCGGTGGTTCCTCGCTTTCGGGAACACGTGCTTACACCTCTCGCTATTCTCATTGATGAGTGTCCCTGACAGGGGACTTGAGGAACTGACTTTCTGATGCGAAACCGTCTCGGCAATGATCATATGACACTGGAAAACGAGGCCGCGGGCCAGTCGTTTCAGGTGGATCGTCTGCCCGGCGTTCGCGTGTTTCTGCTGGGGTTGATTCTGGTGGTCCCCCTGCTGGCGGTCAGCGGGCGGTTGCTGTTCATTCAGATGATGAATGCGGAACACTTTTATTCGCAGTTCGGGAAAACGACGGAATCCTTCGAAAGCATACCGAGCCGTGACGGGCGGATCGTTTCCATTGATGGTCGCGTGCTGGCACTCGATGTCGAACGTTTCGACCTGCAGGCTCATTACCGCTGGCTGGAAGAGCCGCCGAATCCGAGGTGGCTCAAACAGCAGGCGTTGACGCTGCTCGAACCGGTGGAACGCCGCAACCGTGAGAAGGTTGAGGCGGCGCAGGAGAAAGTGCTGGCGCGACGACAGCAGTTATGGGACGAACTGGCACAGGTGATGAAGACCAGTCCTGAAGATCTGCAGACCTCATGCAGGGACGTACAACAACGCGTTGAGACCATTATCGAAAGTGTGAATGAGCGCGCTGCTCAAAAGGAAGAGGCGAGTTCGTCCGACGATTCTGATGTCGAAACGCAGGCTGCAACAGAACAGGATCAGCTGCAGAAATTCTGGACGCTGTTCAAAGATGCCTTAACGCGGCCCCCGCGGCGTCCACGGCGTGAGAGGATTGTGGTGCGGGAAGAGCTGGATTATCACACGCTGGCTTCCGGGATTCCCCGGGAGATTGCCCTGGCCATCTCGGCACATCCGGAGCGGTTTCCGGGCATTCATATCCAGGTGGCGACATTGCGAGAGTATCCGCAGAAAACGCTGGCGCCTCACGAGATTGGGGTTCGGCATCGAATTGATGAGAAGACACTGAAGGCTCGGCAGCAGCGGTTTCCGGAGGGAGATCCACTGGATTATAAGGAAGGGGACCGGATCGGCAAGATGGGGGTCGAACGGACCTATGACCGTTACCTGCGCGGCCTGCGGGGTTTGAAAAAAGTGGTTCGCAACCGGCAGGGCGAGATTATCCGTACCGAAATTATCCGCGAGCCGAAGTCAGGCGATGACGTGGTGCTGACTTTGAACACGGGTCTGCAGGACCAGGTGCAGGACTTGCTGGATGAATCACTGCAGGAACTGCGCGTGGGGACCGAGGAGCAACCTGCGGAGCAGACCGACCCCGCGGCCGGTGGTTGTATTGTCGTACTTGATGTTCGTACCGGGGCGATTGTGGCGACTGCTTCCGCGCCGCGCTACGATTTGAATCTGCTGCTGCATCCGACTCCCGAAGAGTGGCAGGCTGTGCTGAATGATCCGCGACGTCCGCTGTTTCCCCGGGCGACGCAGATGATGCTGCCCCCCGGTTCAACGTTCAAGGCGTTGACTTCAATTGCCCTCATGGAAAGTGGCAAGGTGGATCCTGACGAACCTTATATCTGTCGCGGGTATCTGGATCGGCCCGATCGGCATCGCGACTATATCTACAGGCACTTTGGCGTGGGACATAATGAACTGACTTTGACGCGGGCGCTGCGGGAATCGTGTAACGTTTATTTCTTCCAGGCGGCCCGGACGATGGGAGCGGAGACGATTCATCACTGGGCCGATCAACTCGGATTCGGCAAGCCGACGGGGATCGATATCCCGGGAGAGCGGGGCGGTCATCTGCCTGATCCCTCACCGCCTAAGTCTGAGAAGAAATCGCCCTGGTATCCCGGGGACACACTGGGCATGGCCATTGGTCAGTCACGACTGACGGTGACGCCCCTGCAGATTGCGCGGCTGATGGCCGTGGTGGCCAATGACGGGGAAATGGTCGTGCCTCATTTAGCGCATAGTGTGGTGCCTTCCGCGGAATCATCCACGACAACGCGGCAGATGATATCGTATCCGCGACGTTACGTGAGTGGTATTCATCCCGGCACGCTGGAACGGGTGCGGGAAGGTCTGATCGAGGTGGTCGCGCATCCACGGGGGACCGGTTATAAAACGGTGCGTCTCAAGGAGATTTCGATTGCCGGTAAGACGGGGACTGCAGAGACTGGGGGCGGCAAGAACGACCATGCGTGGTTTGCGGGGTTTGTGCCCGCGCAGCGCCCGAAGTACGCGTTTGCCGTGGTGATCGAGCATGGCGGTTCGGGGAGTCGTGTGGCGGGGCCAGTGGCGCAGAAGCTGGTGCGAGCGATGCTCGATACCAGCTTGCTGCAGCCAACACAACCGAAGTTGCAGGCGAACTGAAGTCAGCCTGCGTTACTTCTGTTTTTTCGCACTGGGAGGAATCAGGGCCTCGGGCTGATCGATGTGCAGGTAGTGCCCATGATCGGCGGTGAGGATCACGACGGTGTCCTTCCAGTTGCTATTCTTTTCGACCCAGTCGGTGATAACTTTGAAGGCGGCTTCACCGCTTTTGACAGCACCGATAGAGTTGTCGAGATTATTGTCGTGGTTGGCCCAGTCGACATCGCCGGCTTCGACCATCAGCCAGAATCCTTTTTTGTTCTGGCTGAGCACATCGAGGGCTGACTCGGTCATATCGGCCAGGGTGGGGTTTTCTTTGATGTCGGCGACTGAGTATTTTTCGGCACTCGTCTTGCCGGGCGCGGGCTGGTAATCGCCATCCGCAGTCTGGAAGGGGAGGTGAGCTGCATGAGCTCCGACGCCGTACACACCCAGCAGGCGGGTTTTGTTCTTGATGGCGGCCTGAGTCGCTTTCTGGAGACCGGCTTTTCCATCCACGCCATCTGTTCTGAGGGCGACGGTATATTTTCCACCGTTTTTGACATCGGCCTTTTTGATGGTTTCTTCAGAGATGTACTTCCAGCCGGGGACGAAGTTTTTGCCGTGCGATTTACCGCCGCTGGCTTTTTCTTTTGTACCGTGTCCACCGCCGAGAACGACATCGAGCCCGGGCAGCGATTCTTCAGGATGTGAGATCGAGGTCTGTCCTACGAGGTCGCGGGCCAGGTCCTGGTAATCGTTGCGGCTGACGTTGTGTGCGTAGGCGGCAGCGGGGGTGGCGTGCGTAATCGGGACACTGGTGACGACCCCGACAGAATAGCCGTCCAACTGTGCCTGGTGGGCGATGGTCATCACCGGGGCTCCGGTGGGATCCACGTTGATGGCATTGTTGTAGGACTTGATTCCCGCGGTCATCGAAGTGGCGGTGTTTGCCGAGTCTGGATAGGCGTGCTCTCCGAAATTGTTGCTGGGACTGCTGATCAGATATTTGATATCGTTGCCGGGAGTCCAGGGTTAGGACCTCCTTTTTCCGCATTATAGCCACCCCGAATTGTACCGCCTGGATTGAGTACGGTCTGCTTATCAACATCCACGTTGGTGGCGGCATTATGAGGAGCAGTCACCATGTAGCCGAACTGCGAGGTGCCTGCAGCAGGGTAGTCCTGGAAGAGGAGGCCAGTACCGCGTCCACCTTTGTACTTGTCACCCTTGGAGTAATACAGGGCAGCAGCCTTGGTCGTCTGCCAGTCCATGCCGTCAAAGACAAAGAGAATGATGTTCTTCTTACCTGCTTTCAGAGCTGCTTCCTGGATGTTGTAGAGGTTGGTCTGGTCCAGGTAGTCTGCCTTGGGGTTTACAGTGTTGGCAGGCGAGTAACCATAAATGGCTTCCAGCTTTTTCGAATCGCGATAGGGGCTGTTCACACCGGTGTAAGATTTGAGATCGATGCCCTGACCGGCGTCTTTAGTGCCGAAGGTGTAGACAGGAATCAGCCGCAGCGAATGGTTAGACCATTGGATATATTTTTCGGGTTCGAAACCCCAGTGTGCGACAGGGCTTTTCTTGTTACGAATGGCTTCGGTCTGGAGCTTGCGAATATGGTCAGCCTCCGGTTTTTTGGCAGAGACGGGTAAACAGATTGCAAGTAAAGTCAGCGCGAACAGGCTGGATACAGCAGCGCGTTTCATAGTTTCCTCAAGTCGTGTTGTAACGGTTGAATTTGATCTAAGAAGTATGGGCGGGTAGTTCAATATTATAGGGGCAGGCGGTCCGGGTTTGTAAAGCGTGGGACTGTGAAGCGTGTGTGAAGTTTTGAAGATTCACGGCGTACTTCCTTTGGGCAAACGACTTAGGTACTGAGCAGGACGTTATTTTGCCGGGTGTAGATGAAATTCCGCGGGGATGCGTTCCAGTATACCGCTCCCAAAGACCGGATAAAGCTGCAGTTCATCCATATGTACATAGCCGATGTGACAGCCACAGGTCTGGTTTGAACAGGGGTGATCGATGAGCGTGTCTGCAAAGCCGGGTTCATAAATGTTTCCCAGTGGCTGTTTGATGAAGTGGCAGCGATAGATGTCGCCGGCCCCGTCGACCGAAATCACACTGGAGCCGCACCGGCAGCTGCGTCCGAGGCTTGCATGATATTGGGTGTTGAGCTGAAACAACGGGTCGATGGCCGTGAAGCGGTCCAGTAACTCGCCGCGATAATCCACGCCGGAACTTTTGGCAGCGTTGACCCAGAGATAGATATTCTCGGGAAGTTCTGCACGCAGCCGTTCGATCTCGGGCAGATCATCGGGGAGCCCGACCGCACCGACGCTGTGTGCGACACCGAGCTCAGTCAGTCTGCGTGACTGTGAGAGAAAGCGGGACCGCGTTGTCTGCGAGGGGTGAAAGGTACACCAGAGTGCGAGCCGGGAGACGTTGGCGTTTTCAATCCATTGCAGATCGTATGAGAGATTGGTCTGGGCAGCGACTTTCTCAATCTGAGGGAGGCGGGTCAGTTCACAGATGGCTGACTGATACCAGCGGCGGGTGAGTGCTTCTCCCCAGGGGGTGAAGAACAGGGAGAGCGAATCTTCGCGGCGGCCTTTGACCCAGTCCACCAGGCGTTCGAGAGCGTGTCGGTCGGTTTTCAGTTCCGCGGCGGTTTCGTGGCGCTTGGCGAAAGGGCAGTAATGACAGTCGTAGTTACAACTGGAGAGTGGACCGCGATAGAGGATGCTGAGTTTCAGTGACATTGAAACGTCTCCATGCGCTGCAGGACCTGTTCCGAGTAGAGCCAGGGGCCGATGGTGTCCGATCGTTCGAGACCGGCGGGGGTGAGGATGATCGTGTCAGCGGTGATTCGTGCGAGCCCGTGTTCTGCCAGTTCCTGCAGATCGGGGAAATGGCTGAGGACCTCTCCGCCGAAGGTCCGGGAGTAGAAGTCGCGGGAGAGGCCAGTGGTCTGTAGAAGCGACATGATCAGAAACCGCCGCTGCTGTTCCTCCCGATCCAGATCCACTCCATAGTGGGCTGAAGCGAAGGACTCCGGTTCCTGTTCGAGATAATGTGCGATGATGGCCGCCACACCAGTGCGGCCGACCGCGTATTCGCTGGAGTAATGAATGCGGCTGGTATAGGAGCGGGCGCCGCAGCCCAGGCCGATCATGCCATCGGTCTGACAGCAGTACTGTGTGTCGTGAGGCTGGATCGCATCTGTCCGGCGAAACATGCGGAGCGAGTGTTGCGTGTAGCCCCGTTCGAGCAGGAAGTCCCTGCCGGTGCGGTAAAGTGTCAGGCGATGATCGTCCCACTGCTGCGGTTTGCGTCCCAGGCCGGTGAGCGGGCGGACATACAGGGGATAGAGATAGAGTTCTTCCGGCTGGAAGGAGAGTGCCTGCTGAAGCGAGTCGCGAAAACTGCCGATCGTCTGTCCATCGGCACCGTAGATCAGGTCGAGGTTCAGTGTAGGAATGCCGATATTGCGAACCAGTTCCAGCGCCTCAAGAATTTCACGTCGTTTCTGAGGACGTCCGATGCTGAGGGCCTCCTGTTCGTCAAACGACTGGATGCCAAGACTGATACGGTCGATTCCCTGGTCGTGGATCAAGGCTACTTTTTCCGCCGTCAATGTTGCGGGGGAAGCTTCGAGGCTGCAGGGGATTTGTGCCGGGCTGGTATTCAGTTCTTTCTGGAGAATATCAAACAGTTGGGCGAGTTCGTTCGGCTCGAGATATGTGGGGGTGCCGCCCCCGATCGCGAGCTGAGAAAAATGGAAGTCGGGCAGTTGATCGCGAACCTGCCGGGCCTCGATGCGGAGTTGCTGCAGATATTGAGTAGCGAGATCGTCCTGGGGATTCGAGAGGGTAAACAGGTTGCAGAAACCGCAGCGGTATTCGCAGAAAGGAAGATGGATGTAAAGCGATAAATCAGTATGGTCTTCCGGTTCCCAGATCTGCTGGAGGGGCAGCGGTCGCGTGAACGGGCGATAAGCGGACTTGTGCGGATAGGCGTAGCTGTAGGCGAGGTAGGGCGTTTCCGCGAGCAGTGTCTGTAGATGGCTCATGCCGGACCTCCGGTCTGGGGGAGCAGGCATTCGAGATAGGGAACATCCCAGACCAGCGGATGTGCGAGTCGGTGTCCCTGGTAGCCGTCTTCACCGAAGGTGGTTCCATGGTCGGAGCAGATGATACAGAGTAGCGGAGCCCGCTGTTGCAGGGCTGTGATCAGGGGACAGAGTTGTGCGTCGGCATAAGCGAGGGCTGCCATCTGGGTTTCAACGGAATCCGCAAGTGCACCTTCTTTGAAAATACAACTGGGCTGATGCGTGGCTGAAACATTGAGAAACAGAAAGAGCCGTTGCGCATCAGGAAGCTGCTGGAGTCGTTCGAGAGTGAAATCGACCTGGTGCCGGGTGGAGTGCCGGTCGGTCACCCCGAAGGACGGATACCAGTGGTTTTCCTGGAACAGTTCGGGCAGGGCATTGCCCAGCGGACTCTGTTTGTTGAAGAAGCCGACGCCGCCGATACAGAGCGTGTGGTAACCCTGTGCTGCGAGTCCGGTAACGATGTTGTCTGAAGAGAAGACACAGGTCTCTGGGGCGATGGTTTCACTGCCGGGAAATTCGAGGGCGAACAGTCGCGGATGTTTGCCCGGTGTCACGGGAGTCGGGAGGAACCCGGCGAAAAAGGCCTGGTGAGCAGCATAGGTGAAGTTGCCTGGTGAATGTCTGCGTTCCCAGCCGGTCTCGGGGAGCAGGCGGGCCAGGTTGGGGGTCAGTCCCTGCTGCAGCGCACGGGTTGCGACATCGAAGCGGAGCGAATCGAGGGTCAGCAAGAGGATGTCGTGTGTGCCCAGGCAGGCGCGTGCATCAATCATGGTACCAGACATTGTAGTGAATCGAGTGAAGAAATCTGGCAGTGCGGCTCGGGGAATTCTCCGGGGAATGTGCGGTCCAGTTGCATCCAGCAGGTGTGCATACCGATCTGCCGGGCGCCGGAGATGTCCTGATATGGATGATCGCCGACGAACAGGGCCTGCTGGGGAGTGACTCCCAATGCCGATAACGCCTGTGCAAAGCTGGCTTGATCCGGTTTGGCTGCGCCCGTTTCTTCTGAGATCCAGATGTGATCGATCAGTTGATCGATGCCGGCGGCTTCGATTTTCGCGCGCTGGAGTTCTGCGGAACCGTTGGTGATGACGGCCAGCGCGTAGTGCGGTTGCAGCCGTTGCAGGAGTTCCAGGCAGAGAGGATCGGGTTCAATCATTCGGGGCAGTTTCTCTCGGAAATCTGACCAGAGTTCAGCTGGAGCCCAGTCAGGAAAACAGGTCGTGGCGGCCCAGTCAAAGAATGCGGCGCGATCTTCGTAGCCCAGCCGGTCGCGGGCCAGGATGGTCAGTAGTGTGAGTTCGAATTCATCCTCGGGCAGGGGTGGGGACGCATCCTGCAGGAGCTGTGTGAAATAGCGACGGACCGCTGCGCTGCGATCGAGGAGCGTATTATCGAGGTCAAACAGAATGGCTTTGATGTCTGCATTGGGTAGCATGGGATTCCGCGAAGGCCGCCTTTGTGTGTTTGAGAATGATGATCCCTGAGCCCCCGTCATGCCGAGGTGAAGACCCGGTGAATTTCCTGTTGCAGTGGATTGCATTACTGAACTGTTCTATTGTATAAGTGTTCGGGAGAAGATGTCAATTCGTCACCAGCCGTACTATGAGGAGCTTTCAATGACCATCGATTCTCATGTGGATGAATTCGGGGCCTGCCTGTCAGGGAATTCGATCCGGAAACGGGTATTCAGGATGCATCGGGCGTGGCCTATCGACTCACGCTGGGATACGAGCGAGAACAGGAGGGGATGAAATTTTCCGATCTGCTGGAGAAGTATCTGAGTCATCCTCAGATCGGCAATGTGACTGCACTGGTGATTGGCTGCTGGGATGGAGCTTATGAAGGATCCGGGGCAGAGACCGTCGTCGATCAGCTGCTGGATTCCAGTGATCTGCTGACCGGATTGCGGCACCTGTTTTTTGGTGACATCACATTTGAAGAAAGCGAAATCTCCTGGATCGGCCAGGCCGATCTGTCACCGCTGCTCAGATCGTTTCCTCAGCTGGAGGAGCTGCGCATCCGGGGAGCGAACGACCTCAGTCTGGGCCGTGTGAATCACGAGCATTTGAAAACACTGGTTATCGAAGCGGGGGGGCTGGGAGCAGATGTCGTTCAGGAAGTGACCGCTGCCGTTCTCCCGGAACTGGAACACCTGGAGCTGTGGCTGGGGACGGACGAGTATGGTGGAGACGCCACCATTGCCGACGTGGAGCCGTTGTTGACCGGCGCCCTGTTTCCCAAACTGAAGTATCTGGGACTGCGGAACAGCATGTTCTCGGATGAGATTGCCAAGGCGATCGCAGCGGCACCGATTCTAAACCAGGTCGAGGTAGTCGATGTGTCACTGGGGACCCTGAGCGATGAGGGAGCCCAGGCCCTGCTGGACTGCAATCGTTTGAACCAGTTGAAAAAGCTGGATCTGCATTTTCATTATCTGAGCGATGAGATGTGCAAAAAGTTGAGCGACCTGGAGATCGACGTCGATGTCAGCGATCAGCAGGAACCTGATGAGTACAATGGCGAAGTGAATCGTTACTGTGCGGTCTCTGAATAAGGGATTGTGAACCGGTTCGATGTCTTCTCAGTTCGTCATTATTGGTAACCCGGAGAATCGAAGAGTCCACCTGTTTCAACAGGCCCTGGAATCACTGGGGCAACCCGCGGCCCGTGTCGTTTCGTATGAACGACTGCTGCAAGACGTGGATTGTCTCCGGGATATCATTCGACCGGGCGACATTGTGCGGATCGAGTCTCCCGGAGAAAACTTCACCGTCGAGAAAGGACTGCTGGCCCGAGGCGTGGCTGCGGCCGAAGTGGAAGGAAACCCCTTTCTGTCTCCGCGTCAGATCGAGAGGCTGGAGTATGACCATGGTTTGATTCTGCATCCGCGACAGTGGTACATGGGCTATTGCAGCCTGCTGATTCAAATCGGTAAGTGTCTGTCGGGGATCGCATCCATCAGACTGTTGAATCCGCCGGCTGATATTCGGGAGCTGTTTGATAAACGGGCCTGTCATGCCCGGTGCAGGGAGGCAGGGTGTGCGGTTCCCGAGTCGTTTCCGGAAATTCATACGTTTGAGGAATTGCTTGCTTTCATGCAACAGCGGAATGAGCGACGTGTTTTTCTCAAGCTGGCACATGCCTCTTCCGCATCGGGTGTGGTGGCGCTGCATCAAAATTCCCGCCGGATCGAAGCGATCACCTCTACGGAGCTGGTGAATCAGGACGGGCAGACGCGACTCTATAATTCCCTGAAGGTCCGACGGTACACCGATCTGAGAGAAATCCGCACGTTGATCGACGAACTGTGCCGGGAAGGAGTGCATGTGGAGCGGTGGATGCCCAAAGCGGCGCTCAGTCATGGCAGGACGTTTGATTTGCGAGTGGTGGTGATCGCTGGTCAGGCCCGGCACTTTGTAGTGCGGGAGAGTCGGAGCCCGCTGACGAATCTGCACCTGGGGAACCGGAGAGGCGATGGTGAGCGGCTGCAGGAGCTTCTCGGTGCTGACCGATGGTGTGCGTTGATGGAAGTCTGTGAGCAGGCGGCGGGTGTTTATCCGGAGAGTTTCCAGGTGGGCGTTGATCTGCTGCTGACCCCCGGATTTCGCGAGGCCCTGATCCTGGAGCTGAATGCGTTCGGGGATCTGCTGCCCGGGATCCTGTGGGAAGGAGAGGAGACGTATCAGAGTGAGATCAGTTCTCTGGTGACGGACTATATCTCAGTTGAATACTCACGTATTGCTGCCAGGGTGACACGTAAAATATGATCCGTAACACGGGGGATCGTGAATTTGCGGTATTCGCTGGGAGAAATCACCAGTCGATCCATCTGTTTCCCGAACTGGTAGTGCATGCATTGTCCAATCACACTGATTGCCAGGAGATGCTGATCAATCTTGGGAGCCCCATCAGGCAACAATTCTGCGATTAAAGCATTGAGTTGATCGAACATGGGTTTGGCATGAGATCGTGCGATCTGGGCGGTGGCTTCAGTTGGCTCCAGAATCTCGCGAAACATCAGCATTTCTTCTGGAGTCGACCGACTACGGTCGCTCATTGAGACTTCCAGCATCTCCCCGATGAACTTGCGCAGGCGATCTTCAGGTGGAACTGTGTCGTCGACAGTTGGTTCCTGCATTTCTCCGATGACTGTCCGGTTGGCCTGTTCCACTGCCGCGATGTATAGCCCCTCTTTGCTTCCAAAGTGATAGCGGACGGCATTCAGGTTGACTTCCGCGCGGGCGCAGATATCGCGTAAGTTCGCATTATCCAAGCCCTTTGCGGCAAATTCTACAATTGCCGCTTTGAGAAGTCGTTGTGGGGTATCCTGGTTCTCCACTGGGGCTACCTTAGTCCAATAGGGGGAATCGATCCATGTGATTTAACTGAGATTAATAATAATACACTTGTATTAAAAATGGGTCCAGCGTAGTATTTAATACACGTGTATTAAATACGGTGATATGCACTACTAATTCATTCCCTGGCCAGGAGTGAGGCAACCACTCAGACCATCTGACTGACTATACGGGAGATCCACGTGCAGAGCAATTCGCTTCCAGTCAAGGTTGATGAAGACAGCCAGCAGGAGACTGGCAATACCAAGGGAGAACATACTTCTCAGCCAGGTCATGGTAATCCAATATTTTCTATCAGGAAACTGATCTCAGTATTCACTCGCTCCCTGATTTCACTTCTGCTGATCTGTGGGAGTATTGTGGTATTTATTTCTTTAAATACCAGCCGACCTGCGCCCGTTCGTGAGAAAGCCGATTCCAGACAACCCTTTGTCGAAACCGTCGCTGTCCAGGCAAGTCACAGTGGAATCGACTTTGACGTGGATGGCGTCGTGATTCCCTATAAGCGAATTGAAGTTCCGGTGGAAGTAGCCGGAGTGGTTGCGGAACGATCGGAAAAATGCCGCATCGGTCATTTCATCGAAAAGGGAGACGTACTCGTCCAGATTGCTTCACGCGAGTATCAGCTTGAAGTTCGTCAGCTGGAAGAGCAACTGGAACAGGCGGAAGCAAGTCTGAACGAGCTGGAGCTGAATATCGCGTCACGCGAGCGGAAGGTGGCGATTGCACAGGAAACACAGAAAATTAAGAGTCGCGATCTGGCCAGAATGAAGCAATTGAATTCGCGGAATGTAGTTACTGATACAGATGTGGACGCTTCTCGATTGGAAGAACTGGAATCCCGAAACTCGCTGCAGTTGGAGCTTGATCAGCTAGAAGTGGAGAAGGCAACCCGAAAACGGCTTAAGAGTTCACGGGATTTGGCCGCAGTGCAGTTGGAGCGAGCTCGTTTTGATGAAGAGCGTTGTACGGTGCGTTCCCCGATTTCGGGAGTGATCACGCAAGAGCCAGCTGAGGAAGGAGTTTTTCTTCAGCGTGGTGCGACAGTCGCCACGGTTCAGGATGTTTCGACTATGGAAATCCGTTGCAGTTTGAACATGCGGCAGATGAAATGGCTATTAAACAGTAAAGAATCGCACTCTACTGCTGCGAGAGACGGTGTCACGACCACGGCAGCGAATATGTATCGTATTCCACCAACTCCCGTAACAGTTCAGTTTACAGTAGACGGAACTGAATATTCCTGGTCAGGTACACTGGTCTCATTCGACGGCGCGGAAGTCGATCGCCAGACACGTCTGGTGTCCTGCCGCGTTTATGTTCGTCAATCCAAAGGGCAGGCGAGTCAGTCCAGGAGCAATTCGGCCGATCAACAGGAAACCCATCAGGTTTCGTTAATGACTGGGATGTTTGTCAAGCTTCTGGTTCATTCCAGACCGCAAACTGAATTACTGCAGATACCTGAGGCTGCACTCAATCCGGGAGATGATGTATGGGTTGTGTCTCCCACCAAAACTGTACGGGATGCCAGTGCGGTAAAGGATTCAAAAATGATTACAGGTTCGCTGCAGCGAATTCCTGTGCGTATTGCTCATACCGTGGGGAAGACTGTGCTGGTCTATGCGGGTGAGTCGTTAAATGCGGGGGACCGTGTGGTTGTATCTCCACTCACCGCTCCTGTGAACGGCATCCTTGTTCAATACGGGGTAAACCCATGAAGTCCTTTATACGCTGGGCGATCTCGAATTCTCCTGCAATGAATATCATCATGATCGCGGTGATTCTTACGGGGACGGTCTGTCTGCAGTCGTTGAATCGAGAGACTTTCCCCGAATTTGAGCTCGATATCATTTCCGTTTCTGTTTCGTATCCCGGTGCGTCACCAGAAGAGGTGGAGGAAGGGATCTGCCAGAAAATTGAAGAGGCAGTTCGGTCGGTTGACGGTATTAACAAGGTGACTTCAACAGCAGCTGAGGGACAGGGGACTGTCTCGCTTGAACTGCGTTCCGATGTTTCGAATCGGGACAGGGTCCTCAACAATGTTCGTTCCGCTGTGGACCACATTACCACTTTTCCGGCACTGTCAGAAGACCCGGAAGTCAAACTGACCGAACAAACCGAACAGGTCATCCGTGTGGGAGTGGTGGGCCCGAAAGACAACAGCGAGCAGGCACAACTGATGTTGAGGAAAGTGGCTGAATATGCTCGCGAAGATCTACTGCAGTTACCGGGGATATCAGAAGTGGAGTTCTCTGGAGACAAAGAGTATCAGATTGATATCGAAGTTTCCGAGGACACTCTTCAGTCCCATGGACTGACGATACAACAGATTGCTGAAGCTGTCCGGCGCGAAAACAACGATACTCCCGGGGGGACGATTCACTCGGAGTCCCAGGAAGTTCTGTTACGGGGACATAACCGACGTTTGACGGGCAGTGAAATCGAGTCACTTCCGCTGATTACACAGCCCGGTGGAGCGGTACTGAAAGTTGGTGATATCTGTACGGTCAGAGATGGGTTTGCGGACACCACGTCGATCAGCGAAATCGATGGATGTCCTGTGCTGGTCCTGTCTGTCATGCGTAACCCCAATGAAGACCTGCTGGCGATGGTCGATACGGTGTATGACTATGTCAACAACCATCAGTTGCCTCCCGGTTACCAGCTCAAAACGTGGGGCGACCGTTCGATCGAAGTACGTGGTCGCATTGATTTACTGACCAGGAACAGCTGGCAGGGTTTGATCGTGGTGTTTCTGGTCTTGGCGGCTTTTCTTGAATTGAGGCTGGCGTTCTGGATAGCGATGGGGATACCTTTTTCACTTTTGGCAACAGCAGCATACCTGCTGCTGACCGGGCAAACTTTGAATATGATCTCGATGTTTGCTTTCGTGATGGCCCTGGGAATTGTGGTAGACGATGCCATTGTCGTGGGGGAAAATATTTACGCACACCGCCAGATGGGAAAGTCCGTTCTTCAGGCGGCGATAGACGGCTCGGTTGAAGTTGTTCCCTCCGTCATGGCTTCGGTTTCGACGACCGTGATTGCCTTCATGCCATTGCTGTTTGTTTCCGGGACCCTGGGTAAAATCGTCTGCGTGTTACCAACAGTGATTATTGCAATGCTGATTGTGTCGCTGATTGAATGTATGACGATTCTCCCGTGCCATCTCGCACACAGTGACAGTATCGTATTTCGTATGTTTCACCACGTGTTTTATGTTGTCTCATGGATTCTGGTTCCGTTGAACTGGCTCAACCAGCTCGCGTCTACCATCCTGAACTTTGTAATTGAGAAGATCTACCGACCAGCCTTGTGGTGGGTGATGCATAATCGAATGAATTTTCTTGCTGGATGTATATCGGCCTGGATCATTTCGATTGGGCTGGTTTCGTCCGGGCGTACGCCTTTTGTTTTCTTTCCCAAGCTCGACAGCACCTCGATTCAGGCGTCTGTGACATTTCCCGATGGCACACCTGAAGATGTGACGGTTGCTGCAGTACGAAAAGTCGAGGCTGCATTCTGGCGTGTGGCGGAGCGACTCAAGTCCGAACAAGGCGAAATCGCGCGGATGGCATATATCACAGTGGGAACCCAGACAGGGGACGCAGGCCCGGGGCGATCTACAGCTTCGAATACCGACAGCAGTCATCTTGGTGGTGTGGAAGTGGAACTGGTCGATCCATCTTTACGATCGTATCGGAGTGATGAAATCTCAGCGGCATGGCGTGCAGAAGTGGGCGATATTTCGGGAGCCGAATCACTCACTTTTGGAGCCAGTTTTTCCGGTCCGGGTGGTTCACCGATCGAATTCAAACTCACTGCCAATCGGGACGGTATTCCTCATCTGGCAGAAGCCATTGATCGGTGCAAAGCGAAACTGGCGGAATATCCGGGGGTGTTTGACATCTCTGATGATTCATCCCCAGGGAAGTGGGAATTCCGCATTCGTGTGAAAGAGAGTGCGCTGGCTATCGGAGTCCGCGCTGCCGACCTTGCAGAAACCGTACGTGCAACTTACTACGGCCAGGAAGTGATGCGGTTACAACGGGGGCGTCATGAAGTAAGGTTAATGGTTCGTTATCCGCGCGAGGATCGCCAGTCGATTGCCGATTTTGGTGATTTACGGATTCGCACCAGCGATGGTAGCGAAAGACCGTTGAACGAACTGGCCCAGGTCGAGGTGGTGCGTGGCTATTCGAAGATTAACAGGATTGATCAGCAACGTTGTATTACACTGACTGCTGATGTGGAAGAGTCATCCGGGAATGCACATGAAATTGTTGCTGATTTGAAAGAAAACTTTCTTCCTCAGGTACTGGCAGACTATCCGGGAGTGCGTGTTCGCTGGGGAGGGCAGCAGGAGCAGGAAGCCCAGTCGTTTCAGAGTATGTTTGTGGGATTTGGAGTCGCCTTGCTGGCCATGTTTGTTTTACTGGCATTCGAATTCAAATCATATGTCCAACCGCTTATCATTCTGATCATAATCCCTTTCGGCCTGGTGGGGGCGATAGCGGGGCATACATTGCTTGATTTGCCATTGACCATTTTCAGTATTTTTGGACTGGTTGCCCTGTCCGGAATCGTGATTAATGATTCCATTGTTCTGGTTGATTTTATCAATCATCTGCGGGCAGGTGGCATGAGTGACAGCGAGGCCCTGCTGCAGGCCGGCCAACGCCGCTTTCGTCCAGTCCTGCTGACAACTTTAACCACAGTCGGCGGCCTGACCCCAATCCTGCTGGAGAAATCCTTTCAGGCGCAAATGCTGATTCCGATGGCCACCAGTGTCGCATTTGGGGAGATGTTTGCCACCATCCTGGTTTTATTCCTCGTGCCAGTTCTGTATTCCTTTTATTTGGGGGTTGCAAAATTGTCTATTGCCACTCCTGATAAAACCAGGCTTGCTTCTCACAGGTTTGATCCTGAAACTGTGACCTTGTGAGCAGTAGCGGACTATGCGGGTCGTAAGGGTTAAACCTCGCCCCGAGGGATGCGGGTGAGTGTACATGATTTCCCATGTGCCTGATTATTGTGCAAATTTCGGGAATGGTATATGTTTTGCATTATTAAGTTATTCAGTAATCACATAGAATCTTCGATGAATGACTTACTTGAATCAGGATACAACGATGACTCCTCGGGAAGTGCTCGCCCTCTGTCGTGAACGGGAAATTCAGGCCATTGACCTGCGGTTTATGGATTTTCCCGGGACACAAAAACATTTTACGATTCCTGCTAAGATCTTAGTAGAAAAGAGCTTCGAAGACGGTTTCGGCTTTGATGGCTCTTCGATGCGGGGCTGGAAAGCGATTAACGAAAGCGACATGCTGGTCGTTCCGCAGCCGGATACCGCCTTTGTCGATCCCTTCATGCCCAATACGCTGGTGATGACCTGTAACATCCAGGACCCGATCACCCGCGAGGATTATGCCAAAGATCCGCGCAATGTTGCCCGAAAAGCAGAAAGCTACATGCGGTCCACAAAAATCGCGGATGTAGCCAATTTTGGCCCCGAAGCGGAGTTCTTCATCTTCGACGATGTCCGTTTTGACCAGAATGAGCATGAATGCTATTACCATGTGGACAGTATCGAAGGGCAGTGGAACCGGGGTAAGGCGGGCAGTGGTCCCAACGCCGGGTACAAAATTCGACACAAAGAGGGTTACTTCCCGGTACCCCCGGCTGACACATTGCAGGAAGCCCGTACCGAAATGATGCTGGCGCTGATGGATTGCGGCGTCGATGTGGAGGCCCAGCACCACGAAGTGGCGACCGGCGGTCAGTGCGAAATTGACATGAAATACGCACCGCTGCTGAAGACGGCGGACAACCTGCTGCGATACAAATATATTGTGAAGAACGTGGCGGCCAAGTATGGCAAATCAGCCACATTCATGCCGAAACCGTTGTGGAACGATAACGGCTCGGGTCTGCATCTGCATATGTCACTCTGGAAAGATGGCAAGCCTTTGTTTGCGGGGTCCCGTTACGGGGGGCTCAGTGAACTGGGAATGTATGCGATGGGCGGAATTCTCAAACATGCTCCTGCGTTGTTTGCGTTCTGCTGTCCCACGACGAACAGTTACAAACGTCTGATCTCCGGTTTTGAAGCACCGATTAATCTGACTTACAGTTACCGCAATCGATCGGCGGCAATCCGGATTCCGGTACACAGTCCGCATCCGGAAAACAAGCGGTTTGAATTCCGCTGCCCCGATTCGTCTTCGAATCCGTACCTGGCGATGTCGGCAGTACTGATGGCGATGCTGGACGGGATTCAGAACAAGATCGATCCAGGGCATCCGCTGGAAAAAGACATCTACGATCTGAAACCCGATGAACTGGCCGAACTGCCGGGAGTTCCGGTTTCGCTGGAAGAGTCGTTGCAGGCTTTACGCGACGACCACAAGTTCCTGCTGGTGGGTGATGTCTTCACTGAAGACGTGATCGATACCTGGATCTGGTATAAGACCAGCCACGAAGTGGCCGCTCTGCGTGAGCGCCCTCATCCCTTTGAATTCGCGATGTATTACGACATTTAGTCTGACTTGCGTTTCAGAAGACAAGATTCTTTTCGCTCGCGATTCCGTGGGACCGTTCATCGTGCGTATACGATGTTTTTTACTGTCTTACTCTGGCTGATGTGTTACCATAATTGGGGCAGGACTCTATCCTGTTTCCAGTCAATCGCATCAGAAAGTATTTCAGTTTCCGGAGAAGTCCTCATGAAACGTGTATCTGGCTTATCGTGTTTCCTTTCTCTTCTGGTAATCTGTCAGGCAGCAGGACATGCTGGAGAACCGGGATTGCACGATGGCTGGCAGGCGATGACGCCGCGGGAAGAACTGCGACCTGAGATTTCCTGGAAGGCAGACGCAGGGCCCGGTCGGCAAGGAGCCTTTCTGATCCAGGCGGATGGCCGCGAAGGCCTGATGGGGCATCTGCAGAAATCCTTTCCCGTCAAAGGAGGGAAGACTTACGAATTCACAGCACTTCGCAAAACCGAAGGCATCAATCTGGTTCGGCGGGCTGGAATCGCCCGGTTAATCTGGCTGGATCAGAACGGGAAACGGATCACACGTGATAAGCCCTCGTTTGCCTCCTATCGGCCGGGCGAACATCCCCGGGCCGAACCCGAGTTCCCGGGCGATCAGGAAACGATTTCCGGCTGGACGAAAGTCGCGGGCGTTTACCGAGCACCGGAAAAAGCGTCGCAGGCGCAGGTCGAATTACATTTTCGCTGGGGGGCTCCTTATTCCAGAATTCTCTGGAGCAAGATTGGTTTCAATCAGACGGAAGATTTAAAGCCCCGCATCGTACGCCTGGCGACTATTCATCATCGACCACAGGCCGGAAAAAAACCGAGTGATAAACCGGCCCAGTTCGCAGCGTTGATAGAGCAGGCTGCGGAACAGAAAGCCGATCTGGTGGTACTGCCGGAGTCGATTACCGTGTATGGCACCGGTTTGTCATACGCAGAAACCGCAGAACCGATTCCCGGACCTTCCACGAAGTACTTTGGTGAACTTGCCAAAAAACATGATCTGTATATTGTTGTTGGCCTGTATGAACGGGCGGCGCACCTGGTTTACAACGTTGCCGTTCTGATCGGCCCCGATGGAGAAGTCGTCGGTAAATATCGCAAAGTCACGCTGCCTCGCGGCGAGATTGAAGGGGGAGTGACACCGGGAAGCGAGTATCCCGTTTTTGAAACCCGCTTTGGTAAAGTCGGTATGATGGTCTGCTACGATGGTTTCTTTCCGGAAGTGGCCCGCGAGTTGAGTAAGAATGGAGCCGAAGTCATCGCCTGGCCCGTCTGGGGCTGCAATCCTCTTCTCGGTGCTGCCCGCGCCTGTGAAAATCATGTCTATGTCATCAGCAGTACTTACACCGATACTTCTTCCAACTGGATGATCTCAGCCATCTATGGACACGACGGCAAGCCACTGGCACAGGCCAAAGAATGGGGGACTGTTGCGGTCACGGAAGTGGACCTGAATCATCCGCTGTACTGGCAGAGCCTGGGTGATTTCAAATCCCAGATCGAACGGCATCGCCCGATCGTCGACTCGAAACCCTGAGTGGATAATTTAAATCAATCAGCTGGTGTGGGCTTGATTCTGTCTATTAAGGGGCGTTCTGGATGGTTCCCGGTCCGAGCAGGTTGACTGTAGCGCCGTTGTTGTTGGCAGACAGATTCGGCAGATCGGTGATGTTGATGGTTCCACCTACACCAGCGAAGAAGTCGAGTGCGGTGTCGGTCGTGTTATCCATGACATCCAGGAAGATCTGATCTGGTGAGAAGACAGCGACATCGAGACCACGTCCACCAATCCCGGTACTGCCGTTGAGCGTATTCTCGTGGATCTGGACATTGGCGGAGGCACCGATTCCGTTCGCCATCAGGATTTCAATCCCGTCATCGAAGATTCCCCCGGACTGGGCGATGTGGTTTTCGTTGATAAAGACTTCGTGGTTGGTACCGCGGTCAATTTCCAGGGCAATACCGTCGTTGAACAGGGCTGCGTTGGTATCGTCAGAGATCGTGTTCTTCGTGATATAGGAGGTTGTACTGCCTGTGGTGTCCAGATTGAGATAGACGCCACTGCCGAAGATATTGATCAGGTCGTCGGAGTCGATGATGTTTTCCGTGATGATGGTGCTGGCCGAACCATTATTGATACGGACGTCGATGGCATCGCCGAAACCACCCAGGGTGTTGTTAATTTTGTTGTAAGCGATGAAGGTATTCATGACGCTGGTAGAGTTACCCGTGAACGAAATCGCGTCTCCGAATCCATTGGCGATACTGGTGATCTGGTTATTACGGATGTTGATGTTGGCGATTCCTGAATTCGCGGTGACATCGATACCGTTATTGCCGATGGTGAGCAGACTGTCGATGATGTTGTCATCGATGTTGAGGGTGATGTCCCCATTTGTGGTGACTTCAATCGCATTGTCAAAAGCGGTGACAATACTGTGAATTTTGTTGTTGCTGATGGTGCCTGTCCCGGAGGCATCGCTGACTGAAATCGCATCTTGACTGGCGTTATTGATCGTATTGTTTGAGAAATTGAAATTCGTAATTCCATTGGCTCGGATTCCGTTACCGGTCGGGGCATTCATGGTCACATTTTGGATCGTCACATTCTGTGAGGCGAAGATGTCGACTCCCGTGCTGCCGCCGTTAAACGTACCACCATTCAATGTGACGGAGCCGTTATGGTTACTTATATCCAGAGCTCCGTTCACAGAGTTTGTACTGTTCAATTCTTCGATTGTGACGTCCGCTGTGCCGCTGGAAACGAAAACATCAAAGTTGGAATCTGTGATATTCAACTGGCCAAGCTGAACCGAGCCTGCGTTTTGCTGGATATCGACAGAGACCGAACCATTGTTGGCTGTAATGGTACTGTTGGTGAAAGTAATATCTGCGTCACCACCGAGAATTCGCAGTGCCCGTCCATTGGTTTTCATGATCGGGGTATTTTCAACAGTGATGGTACCAGTCACTTGCTCCAGATTAATGCCATTGCCTGTCGATGTATTTGTAATCGTGCTGTTGGCAATCCGAATATTTCCGACGCCGTTAGCAATGATTGAATCTCCGGAGGCGGTCGTAATATCGAAGCCGGAGAGGACGCTGTTATTACTCATCGTGAAGCTGCCGGTGATGTCCGGGTTGATGCCGGTGCCGGAGTCGGGGAGCTGGATCGATCCGAACTGGGAGTTGATGAACTGTGCGGGTCCCTCGGAGAGGACCTGTGTATTATCAGCCAGGACGAAGTTACCGGTTTCCGAACCGTCGCGGTGATCGTAGACGATCAGGTCGCCCTGCTGTGTGCGTGGGTCAGCGAAGGCAGCGGCGAGGGTGGCGTAGGGATCTTCGTAGGAACCATCGCTGTTACCACCGGTGGCGACGTGCATGAAGTAGTACGGATTCCCTGTCGATGGATTGATAATCAGGCCGCCGTTAGGATCCTGGACTTCCTGGTTGTCGACAACGATGGCGCGAAGTCGTTCGGGGCTTTCCCCGAGACGATCCCAGGCTTTGAGATCTGAGCGGGGGCCGTTACGGAGTCCGGTGATGCTGGGCCATTGAATGCCGACGGAAAAGTTGACCGTGGTATCGAAGACGCGGTCATTCTGCACGCTGAGATTCAACGCGACCATGTCCGAGATGCGGCTTTCGACACGTGATTTCCAGCCCCAGGCCTGTGGGCTGCCGGAAGCCTGGAAGTGGTACCAGCCCGCGTAGGCGCGGAGGTCCATGTAGTCATTGGTGTAGAATTTGGCACCCGCTTCCATGTCGAGGCCTTTCATCGCGGCCTGGTAGTAACGGGTGAATGTGCCGCCATACAGGTAGTGGCCGATGAACTGGTAGCCGCCACCATTGTTGACGTGTGTGGTGGCGTATTGCTTGCGGGTGGTGCCGGTGGGGACGTACCAGTTGAGGCGGGCGTCCCAGATATCACCCAAAGTTTCAATACCGCCGGAAATCTGATCGAAGTTGGCGTAGCCGGCATCGCGGGTGTCATGGTAGATATAGCCCCCGATGGTCCGCTGATATTCGGGCAGATACTGACGGGCACCGAGACCCACGTTGGAGCCGAGGTTGTGGTTGTCGTCACCCAGGAGCAGGCGGGCGTCGATGAACATCAGCCAGTCACTGTCATCGCCTTCCAGCACGGGGAAGAATGCATCAAAGGAGGAAAGCCCGCCGATCCGTCCGATGGTGTCTCCAGCCTGGTAGCGGTAGCCGACATGCGGGCGATAGCGGCCGAACCAGGCAGAGTCGCCGAACAGTTCGCTGACATCGCCACTGACCTGGCCTCCTTCGAAGCCGGGGTCTACCGGTTCAGGATCGAAGGTATCTGCAGAGAGGGGGCAGGCGGTGCCACACAGGACCAACAGCAGGGCGAAGTACAGTCGTTTCATGGATTCCATTCCAGAGAGAGTACAGTGGTTATCTGGAATATTCGTCTGTCACTACTTTCGATCTGAACGGTAAAACCCTGCAGGCTATCAGAAGTGCACACTGTGTGTTGTACAGATCGGCTCAGTCAAAGCTGGTAAAAGATGACGGTTGGCGCGTTAGTATGGCGGCTGTGAAATCAGTGGGAGACTGTGCAGTATTCGGGGAGTGTCTGGATTAAGGCAGGAGCCAGTCGGTTGTGTTCTGGTAGGATCCGAGCCCCAGCAGCGCGCAGGTCCGACCTTGTTGCGGGGTCAGATGCGCTCCCCGTCTCCAGATTGATACCTTGTAACCGGTTCTTCGCCCCGCTGATAGTTACGCCTGACGTTGTTTGAAACTCCACCACTTTCGCTGCGGAATCAGGCCGATGCCGATGACGGCCAGTTGCGAGAGCATGAACAGACCGAGTGCCAGAAGTACGCCTTCGGTGAATCCGTAAGAGTGCAGACCGACGCCCAGTTCATTAACGCCGAACCAGGACCAGCTGGTAACGATGTTCCCACCGATCGAGAGGATGGCCATGCCTCGATCTTTAACCATGCCACCCCAGCGGGCGTGCAGGACGAGAGCATTCCAGAGCACAATAATCAGTGCGCCGTTTTCCTTGGGATCCCAGCCCCAGAAACGGCCCCAGGAATCGTCAGCCCAGAGACCGCCGAGTACGGTGCCGAAGAAGCTGAGGATGATGGCAAAGCAGAGCACGCCATACAGCATGCGAATGATTTCTTTGCCTGCATCGGCTGTCATGCGGGGCGTTAAGGTGCCCCAGAGGATATAGAACAGTCCCAGAAGACCAGCTACAAAAGTCGCAGCGTAACCGAGGGTGATGCAGACCACGTGAGTGGCGAGCCAGAACTGTGTATCCAGCACCGCCTGCAGGACGGCCATGGTATCACCATCACCGGCGAGCATGTGTGCGATCAGCAGTGTTGAGAAACCGGCGACTGAGGCCAGCAGGTTTCCAATGCCCATGTGATTGATGCGTTCAATCACGATCCCCGCCAGCACTGCACCCCAGCCGATAAAGACGGCAGAGGAGTAGAGGTTGGTCACCGGGGGACGGCCCGAGATATAGATGCGAGCGATCAGCGCGAACGTGTGTACCACGAATGTGAGCACGATCAGCCAGAAGGCGGCACTGCCCAGTGGTCGCTGCAGGAACAGGAAGGAGAGGCAGACCAGCACAAACGCGAACAGATACAGCACGGCGGCATAGTAGCAGGGTTCGAAGTGATTGTAGAACGCTTCGAAGTCGATCTTATTCAGGCTGGTATGTGGCAGATCGGCACGGTTCCGATTCAGCCAGCTCTGGTAGTCCTGGACCTGTTTGTTGAAATCGGCGACATTATCGCGTGAATAAGCGACGAGAATTCCCGTCCAGGCCTGGGTGGCTTCGTTTTCTTTTTCGTTATTGACGCTGAGGCTCAGCAGATCACGCAGCCAGGAAGCGGAATAGGTCTGCCACTGATCGTCGGTGGCGGTTTCCGGTTTCTGGTCATCCTTGTCTTCCAGAAGCTTGGGAGGAATCGCCAGCGGCGGATTACGTTGTGCCAGCAGTTCCTGTCGCCGGAAGGCTTCCATCACATCCTGACGTGCATTTTCCGGGCGGATCTGTGGTGGATTGAAGGCCTGCATGAGCAGATCGACGATGCCGATTTTCTTTTCCAGTTCCAGCACACGGGACTGGAAGAGGCTTGCCTGGCCTTTGCCTGCCTTGCGGGCGAGTTCAGCCTGCCGGGTGAGTTCGGGCAGTTTTTCGATGAAGTCTTCGAAGGAATAACGAAACCCTTCGCGGCGTTTGAGACCCAGCACGGTGAGCAGTTCCGGGTTTTCAATACGGAAGACCCGGTGCTTGAACGAAGCTTCCGGGTTGGCGATGGTATCGAGGAACCATTTGATGGCGGGCTGTGTTTTTCCGTCTGAGTCTTTGAAGGTCTGCTTGCCTGAGACGATTCGCAGACTGTTACGGGCCAGTGTGTCGATGGGTTTGGCGCGTCCCTGGTAGAGGACGGGCAGTTCGCCGAACTTGTAGAGATTCATCTGATTGGCGTCGGGTTTCCGCACAACGGCTTTGCCCATCAGGTAGCCGCCAAAGATGATGAAGATGGTAATCGGAATCAGATATTTCTGGAGTTTTTCGCTGCGCAGTTTGCGCTGGAGTGCGGGAGTCATTTCTCCCGACTTGTCCACGGCGAACTCTTCAATCGCTTTAGGTTCGGTGCGCTGTTTTTCGCGGCGGCCGAGATAGCGGAGCAGGGTGATCATGAAGTGATAGAACATGCCAACCACAACGATCATGCAGGAGACATACGGAATCATCCAGCCCATGTTAGTGACGACGGAGAGGGTAGTCGTCTCTTCGCCCGTACGGGGATCCTGGTGATAACCGCTCTGGTAGAACGTTTCTCCACTGTACCGCAGCGGGTTATTCATCCAGATATGCACATCGCGGTCGACGTTGCGTTCGTTGTCAACGAGGCGGATATCGGAAGAATAGTTCTGCACCGTGCTGGTACCGGCGTAATCATCCTTGCGGACATCGATCAGTTTGACGGTGTAGTCTTTGTAGTAGCGTTTGAACCGCAGGAAGAGCTCGTAGGGAGTGCCATCAACGACAACCTGTTCGCCGAAGTCCCGCAACGAGAGATCGAGGCTGACCAGGTAGACTCCCAGAGACTCTTTGCTCTTTTTGTCGATAATTTTAATGTAAGCTGCCGGGATGTCGACGCCGCCTCCCATATCGGTACCCGCGGTATTTCGTACCGGCAGGGCGATCCATTCTTTACCGACGCCGGTCGTAGCGGGGTTTTCGGCCGCTTTTTTCTCTTCAGCGGTCAGCGATGAAATCTTGCGGAGCGACGAGTTCTGGTAGTAGTGGATCAGTTCGTAATCGAAGGGGAGTGCGGGATCTGAGACGACGCCTTCGCGATTTTTGAGCAGGATCGATTTGGGGATGACGGTGACGCGATCCTTCTGGGGATCAGTTTTATCGATGACGGCCAGTTCGATCTCGCGGATATCCTGGACGAAATTGGTTGTCTGACCTTCGGAGACGGTCATCTGTGTTTCCACAGCCATGGTGCCCACGATGAGTTCGCTGAGCATCATCAGGCCGACACCGGCGTGCAGGAGCACGACCCCGGCCCGTTTCTTGAAGAGCGGAATACAACCGGCGAGCAGTACGACACCGACGAAGGTTGCTTTAATCAACTGCCAGAGAATCCGCATGGAGGAATCGCTGAAGCGGGCGGCATCCCCTTTGGAGATAAACCAGGCGGTCAGGAATCCCAGCATGATCGCGCCGCCGATGGCGAGACCACGTTCGACTTTGCGATGTTTGGGGAGCAGGAAGAACAAAGCCAGACCGCCGATGGCAGACAGGGCGAGGCCTGCTTCAAAGAGCCACCAGAGGACCTGCCAGCTCATGACCGAATATTCCTGGAACCCGTCTTTGTTCGAACCGCCGGCGATGACCAGCCAGGTAAGGAGCAGGCCGATGCCGATAATGCTCCAGCCAATTGTGCGTTCTTTACCTTTACCCTGCACTTTGAAACGAATCAGGTGCGCCGCCAACAGGTTGACGCCCATCATAAAACCGATGAGCCAGCCCCCCGGAAAGTAGAAGAAACCGGGGATGCTGTCCGGTTTGATGCCGGGGAAGAAGGAAGGGGGGAAGAAGATTTTGAAATCGATGCGGGCGATGGCGGTACGGAAGTATTCGTCGATCACAACCCAGATATCTTTTTCGACCTGGGCCAGGGTTCCGGCCAGGATGATAAAGATGGCCATCGCGAACAGGGCCACTGTGATTTTCAGCGAGGCCAGGGGCATCAGGAAGTTCAGAAAATGCTTATTGAAATTCGCGGAACCAGAGCCGGACTCGGGCGAGGCAGTTTCGTGAGATGTTTCCGGGAGGGTATTCGTTGACATACGGATTTCCTGAGGGTCAGACTCAAAAACTAATAATGGATTGTGTGGTCAGGCCGGGGCCGGACTATTCAAAACGGATCGACTTCACAAACTCTTTGAAGTTCGCTTCCTCTTTTTCTGCCAGCCTGGCGGGGCCGGTAAACTTCACGAACCAGGCCAGATTGTCCCGGTAGATGATGGCACCCAGAATGGCCGGTCGTGGTGTTTCGCCTTCGGGGCCGATCAGTTTGACATAGGTTGCTTCGAGATCCCCGGCTTTGAGTTGCTCCGAGTTCCCCGACAGATCGGCGTCGGTAATGGCTTTGAGTTTCACCTGATCACGCCAGCGGTTGATATTCGGGAGCAGGGGAGAACTGTCTTTGGCAAGATCGATCACGGTGACTTCGCCGGTCTCTCCGTCGGCAGAGACATTGAAGGCGGCTTTCCGCATGCCTCCGCTGCGACCGGGTTTCCAGCCTGAGGGAGTTTCGTATTTGATCTGTGCGGCGGCAGCCGGCGGCGTGGAAGCGGCAGGGCCTCCCGGTGCGGGCATGCCACCACCCATCATGCCGGAAGCGAAGGGAGCCCGGCTCATGGGGTTGTCAGCCATCTTGCCATCCAGGCTGACGACCGTGATTGTTTTATCGCCGGCTTTCAGCGTGAACTGTTCCTGGTCCAGACTGGGAGAAACGCCTTCGGCTGCTGTGAGGTCTTTTTCGGTAATGGGAGCCAGACCCACCTGGTCACGCCAGCGATTGACGTTTTCCAGTGTGCCACTCGGCGGCAGGGGGATTACCGACATTTCGAGTGGGGGATCTGTGTCTTTGACTTTGAGGGTGGCAAATCGCATGGAACTGCCTGGTGTCTGAGTCCAGTCTGCGGGGAGCTTCCATTCGGGCTGACCTGCTTTGAGGGTCACCGATTTGAGGAATTCGATGAAGGTCTCAAACTGAGCAGCGACCTGTTCGGGAGCCCCGGTCATTTTGAAGAACCAGTTCTGTCCATCGCCGGGCAGGATGGCTGCCAGCATGCGGGTCGGTTTTGCTTCTGCAGAGGTGGCCTGTGCCGGACCGAGGTCGGCTCCTTCTTTGGGGACTTCATAGGTGTGAATCTCATCCTGTTTTCCACAGCCGATCGGCAGGAGCAGCAGGGGCATCAGGAGCAGGAGCGGGAACGATTTCATGAGCAGGGTTTGTCTTTCGGGTCGATACATGGCGGCTTGGTCCAGGTTTTCTACGGCCTGAGAGTCGAAAATGACTGGCAAATCAACTGATCGGGCTAAATCCGGGTGGTTTTGAGTTCGATGTCAGCAGACTGACAGAGGTACTGTCGTTGTGTACAAGGCAGGTGTTTGAGGAGTGGTTCACGCCTCAAGGGGCATAAGTTGTTTCAATAATGGTGGTTATGTTAAAACAACACGGCCCCGGATACCAGAGTCACTCTGCTGGGGACCACTGACTATTATAGTTGTCGTGAGACCAAAAAGTACACAACCAGTTTTCGAGTCCTGGCAAATTCCCCGGTATTGGAAGGGCCTGGCCTTTAAAATCGGCCCCTCGGGCCAGAGCTTAAAAAACTCGAAAAATCGCGTAAAAATTACAATGCCTTGCAAAAAAGTCACCAAATCGGCGATTCTGAGAGGCGATTGTAAAAGCTTCCAGAAGAAATCCTATTTACAAGGAATAATCTTTAATGTATTTACGCGTTCTCGCTGATTTTTCGCAAAATAAATTGCGATTCTGGTATGCGAGGTGCGTAATTCAAAGTGACCCGTCACAAATGGGATTCTGAATTCCATTTCTATTAAATAGTACACGAACGTACGGAACCGACAATTCAATCGAATCAATGTCAGCGGTTATGGAAGACCGGACACGATTCACCCCAAACTGACCCAAATTCCCAGTTGTTCATGGGAACCAAAACCCCAGGCATGGAAGCCGCACCGTGAAGCTGATTTCACACAGACTGCCGGTTGACGCTCTCAACCAGGCCGTGAAAGTTCGAACTGTCGAATCTCTTCTTTTCGAGAGGGGGCTCAAGCAGTTTTTCGCTCACACAGAGATTGTTCTGCAATCACTGCGCACTGCTTCTCTGCTCACGACGACCTCAGCGGTTGTCTGCTCTGTCCTCAGCATGTGTTCCACATCTTGCGGCGAGCATCGAACAGATACCCCTTTCTCAAATTTTAAAACGCGTTGCGCGTTGAAACCAACGATTGTGAGGAGTTGGTAGATGAGATTATTAGCGACATCCGTATTCACTTTTCTGATGATCACCGGTTCTGCACTGGCAGCTGCTCCTAAAGGAGTTCTGCTGGATTTCACTGCGACCTGGTGTGGCCCGTGTCAGAAAATGAGTCCGCTGGTTTCACGTTTGAAACGTGAAGGCTATCCAATCAAGAAAGTCGACGTCGATCAGGAACCTGAGCTGGCCCGACGTTTTAATGTTTCCAGCATTCCCGCTTTTGTGCTGGTCGTCGATGGTAAAGAGGTGGCTCGTTCTGTCGGTGCCACAACGGAAAGTAACCTGCGTCGGATGCTGGCCCGGATTCCTGCTGCGGAACCTGCTCAGCCCGAACGGTCACAGCCCCGTAACCCGGTCGTCTTCGCATCCAATGATCGTCGCAGCAATCAGGCTGAAGAAGCCCCGATTCAGCTGGCACAGGATCAGAAGCAGCCCGAAAAGAAATCGCGCGGATTCAATCTCCCTTTCTTTGGTAAAAACAAATCTGAAGATGATTCGGTTCCTGTCGAAGAGCCCGTGATTCGTGCCCAGTTTGGCGATGCTGCCAACGATCAGTTCGCGGAAGCCGCTCCCCAGGAAGAAATCATCAACTGGCGAGCCAGCACGGTTCGCATTCGTGTCAAAGACAAAAAGGGAATGGACCTCGGTTCGGGGACGGTAATTCACAGTGCCGTCGGTCGAACCCTGATCATGACCTGCAGTCATATCTTCAGCGACATCAGGGCTGATTCCATAATTGAAGTCGATGTCTTCCAGGGCGAAAAGTACGATACTTATGTGGGTACCCTGGTCCGTTATAACCTGGAAGCCGATGTGGGACTGATTTCGATTCCCACTTCGGGCGTCGTGGCTGCTGCGAAAGTGGCTCCGCTGGAAGATGAAGTTAAAGCGGGTGACGTCGTAGCATCTCTGGGTTGCAGCAGTGGAGAACTGCCGACCCTGGAGAAAATCAAAGTAACCGAACTCAACCGTTTCCTGGGACCGGACAACATCGAATGTACGGGCATGCCCGTGCAGGGACGTTCGGGCGGGGGACTGTTTAACCGCTCCGGCCAACTGGTGGGTGTCTGCTTTGCCGTTGATAAGGAAGACCGCCGTGGTTTGTATGCCGGTCTGCCCGTGGTTCATAAACTGCTCGATGAAAGCAACCTGACGGCCCTTTACAAACAGCCTGCCGTTCAGGAGTCCGCTCCGGAAACCAAGTTCGCCATGTCGGAAGCTGCTCCTGCAGCCCAGGCAGCTCCCAACCAGCAACTGCTGGATGAGTTCCTGAACCGGGCGATGCCGACGAACAGCCAGCCGCGTCAACAGGTGACCTCGGCAACAACCGGTAATCCGGACCTGTCACAGTTGCAGGCGGCATTGGATCAGGCAGGGGAAGCGGAAGTGGTCTGCATTATCCGTCCGCTCAACAAGCCCAAGTCAGCCAGCCGGGTTGTGATCATCAACAAGGCCAGTTCCAAGTTTGTCTCTTACCTGTCGGGAGAAGTCAGTAATCAACCTCAGCCGACCTCGGCCCGCTTCCAGCCTGCGGCCAACCTGTCGGGAACTCCCCGTAATACAGTACGTCGTCAGCGGGATGAGCGGATCAGCCGGAGCCTGCCCCGGGCCAGTAAGACTCACCTGGTAGCCAGCCCTGCTCAGTCGGAAGATGCCATGTTCCGTCCGCCTTCCTCTTTCACACAGACGGCTAAAAAATCAACGCCGGACAGCCTGCAGAACAGTGCTCCGGTCCAGCGGTACCGTCGTTCCGCTGAGTCGCGTCGCTAAACGCTCAATCGTCTACTGAGAACATCTGATCCAGTCTGAATCCCTGTGTGGTTCAGGCTGGATTTTTTTGTTTCTGGCTTTCGGACTTTTGTTCTGCTACGGTGGCTTTTTAGAATAGAGATTCTGCGGAATACCACCGGGGATGGTTCAACCTGTTCCCCTCAATGCGCCTGCCACCAGGAGACATCACGTGAAGCTGTTCTGTAAACTGTCCGTCTGTCTGAGCCTGTTGTTGACTTATACCAGTCTGCTGTCTGCCGAGGATCTGCAGTTGAACCTGCGATCCCAGTCCGAGACCAGCAAGGGCTCCGGGCGTTATCATCGACTGGAACATAAGGAGAGCTGGGATCCTGAGCAGACCGCGATTATCGTCTGCGATGTCTGGGACTACCATCATTGTCTGAATGCGGTCCGTCGACTGGAACAGTTTGCACCGCGGCTGGATCAACTGCTCAAGACGGCCCGCGCACAGGGAGTGACCATCATTCACGCCCCGAGTGATTGTATGCCGGCTTATGAAGGGCACCCGGCGCGTCAGCGGGCGCAGCAGGTCACGTTCAATGGACCGATACCGGAGGGCATCGAAAACTGGTGCTCAAAGATTCCCAGTGAAGAGCAGGCCGTGTATCCCCTTGATCAGTCCGATGGGGGCGAGGATGATGAGCCGGAAGAGCACAAAGCATGGGCCGCGAAGCTGAAGTCGCTGGGCCGCAATCCGGCACTCCCCTGGCAGAAGCAGTCGCCGCTGATCACCATCGATGGTGAGAAAGATTTCATTTCCGATAAGGGGGATGAAGTCTGGCGGATTCTGGGAAGCCGTGGCATTAAGAACGTGATTCTGACCGGCGTGCATACCAACATGTGTGTCCTCGGTCGTCCGTTCGGATTGCGGCAGATGGCACAGAACGGGAAGAACGTGGTGCTGGTACGGGACCTGACCGATACGATGTATAACCCGCAGCGCTGGCCTTACGTGAGTCACTTTACCGGTAACGATCTGATTATCTCGCACATCGAAAAATTCATCTGTCCCACGATTACCAGCGATCAGATTCTGGGGGGCGATGAATTTGTATTCAAGAAAGATGATCGACCGCACCTCGTGATCATCATGGCGGAGCAGGAGTACGAGACAGAGAAAAGTTTACCCAAGTTCGCGGCGGAGAACCTGGGCAAAGCGTTTCGTGTGAGCCTGGTCTTTGCTGATGACAAGGAGCGGAATAAGATCCCGGGGATCGAAGAGATCGAGGATGCCGATCTTGTGTTGTTCAGCGTACGTAGACGCGTGCTTCCAACAAAACAGATGGCGCTGATCAAGAAGTATGTTGCCGCGGGTAAGCCTGTGGTGGGTATCCGCACCGCGAGCCATGCGTTTTCATTGCGTGGGAAAGAGCCGCCGAAGGGATACGCGGACTGGCCTGAATTTGATGCGACCGTTTTTGGCGGCAGCTATCACGGACATCACGCGAATGATCTGAAGTCGATCGTGACGATCAACCCGAAACAAAAGCAGAACCCGATTCTGACGGGCATTCCCGACAAACCGTTCCCGCAGGCATATTCTCTGTACGAGGTGACTCCGCTGGCGAAAGGGACGACGGTACTGATGACGGCGGAAATTAAAGGGAAGCCGGTCGAACCGGTGGCCTGGACGTTTCAACGGAAGGACGGCGGCCGTTCGTTTTACACGTCACTGGGGCACACCGGTGATTTCCAGCAACCCGAGTTCGTGCGGTTGCTGGCCAACGGGATCTACTGGGCCGCAGGTCTGAATCCCGCAAAAGTGAAACTCTCCGACAAGGTGAGCCTGCGTGGTGCACCGCACTGGACGGTGGTTTCTGTGCCCGAATTCAAGAAGCCGGCAGGGACCGTAGAGAGTCGCTGGTATCGTTGTGTGGCCCGGATGCCGAAAGCGTGGCTGGCTGGTGAGCCTTTACAATTAAAGGTACCCACGTCTGCCGGGAATACGGTTCAAGCCTGGTTGAACGGAACGGCTCTCAAGAAACGGGGCGACGGTTTCGTGATCGCCCCCGGGATGGTCACCGTGAACGATGCGAACCTGATTGTCGTGGCTGTTTCCGGTCGTGATGCGGAAGCAGATTTCGCGTCGGTGCCTCAACTGGTTTCTGCCAGTGGTGCACTTCCCCTGGCGGGACGCTGGCAATATCGCTCGGGCGATGATCGGACGTTTGCGAACATGCCTTTACCGGCCAAGTTCGGTACGGTGACGGATATTGTGTTCAAGCCGTGAGGGTGTGGGAAGCGTTAGTACCAACTGGTTTCAGATGGCAGGAGTGTTTTGCGGGAGCATCCGGAAGATTTCCCTGTCAGTTTCCAGTTCGCTGCGCTCACCCCGAATTGCATTCGGGGCTACCCTTTGAATTGGGAATGCTTGATCTGCAATTCACTGTCGGGCGAGCCGACAGTGGCACCCGGCGTTTGCTACCATTAAATGAAATCGTCGCTGGAGATTTTACCGGCGGTTAGCGCCATACCGCTCAGTTTTCGGCTCACATGAAAGTACAACGGTTGCAGGGTTCGACGCTTAAGCGCGAGACTGTGGACTCCCGGAGCTTGCGGTATTCGGGAGAGTTGTAGATCTCCAGCACATTCTGATCGTTGGCGTTGCCGATGGTATATTCCGCCTGACCGTCGGCACAACAGTGGGCGACTTCACCGGTTGCGGTGATCGAGAGTTCGAACCAGCGTACACAGCCCATGTTGGGAACATTGTTGACGTCCAGTCCCTGTACCTGTCCGATCCATTCCATGCGCGGGAAGACGCTCGATTTGAACAGGGGATAGTTGATACTGACCCATTGCACAAATTCATGGTCGGCTTCGGTGCCGTCTCCTACGCGGGAGAGGACGACCGGGAAGTTGACATCGCCTTCCATGAAGGCATCGTGAATCATTTCCAGCCGCTGTCGCGTACGCTGATAGGGGAGGTTCATCACCCGTTCGTACTCTGCTTCACGATGATCGTTGAAGGAGATCCAGAGATATTGGATGTTTTTGATTTCCTGTAGCTGCTCCAGCTTGTCCTCTGTGATCGGGGTGGAGTTGGAGGTCAGCGCGATTTTTGCCTGCGGGAGCAAGGTGTTGATCTTTTCCAGAACGTCAAACAGGCGGACATCCAGAAACGGTTCGCTGACTTTGAACGGCGAAATCTGCAGGTTCATTTCCTGGGGAATGGCGGTCAGCTCGTTCAGGATTTTGTCAATGAGCTCGTCGCTCATTTTAGTGTGCTTGCGGTTCAGATCCGGGTAAGGACAGAAGTTGCAGCTGGCGTTGCAGCGGGCCTGGGTCTCCAGATGAACGTTGCGTGGATAGTCCATGTAGAGGGAATGCCGCATGCGGGCGATGCCTGCGTCGTATTCTGCTCTCTGATCGCCAAATTGGTAGGGGGTGATGACTTCCAGCATTTTGTCGACTCTTCCATGAATCAGGGACAAGCGGAATAGGGTGTGTTGTGCAGATCGGGGAGTGGCTGTTTTCGGTCAATGAGAGCTTCCGGTCCGAATCCTGTAGAACAGTTCCCTCTGTCCGTTACGGCTGGTAAAAACTCTGCCGTGGATCGGGATTTCAAAAACCCTCATTATTCCATTGTCGGCTTAATTTAGTATGATTCATGAAGGAAAACCTCGAACCTTCTGATATTGAAAATGTCCTAACCTGTATCTCTGAAAGCAGTTAACTGATGCACCACTTTTCTGATCGTCTGAATGCCGCCATTCGCAGTAAAAAAACACCCGCTCTGGTCGGCCTGGACCCCCGCTTTGACTGGCTTCCCGAGGAGATCGTCTCTGCTGCGGAAGCGAAACATTCCAGCAAAGCGGAGATCGTCGCGGCTGCATTTGAAGAGTTCTGTTTTCGGATGATCGATGTGGTTGCTCCCCTGGTACCGGCGGTCAAGCCGCAGGCCGCGTTCTTTGAAGAATGGGGGCCCGCCGGTTGTCTCGCGCTGCAGCGTGTGATCAAACGGGCGCGTGAAGCGGGGCTGGTTGTGATCTGTGATGCGAAGCGGGGAGACATCGGCTCGACGGCAGAAGCGTATGCCCGTGCATACCTGGCGGGCGAAGACCCGGAGAGTGCCATCTGGGCGGCGGACTGTCTGACGGTGAACCCTTACCTGGGCAGCGATACGCTGGAACCGTTTGTGAAAGTAGCCATCGAACGGGGGGCGGGGATTTACGTGCTGGTACGAACGAGTAACCCGGGAGCGGGGACCTTTCAGGATCGGAAAACAGACGGCCATACTTTGTATGAATGTGTGGCGGCGGTCGTGAATGATCTCGCATTAAATACAACGGGTAACGGACACTACGGCGCTATTGGTGCGGTGGTGGGGGCGACCTATCCGGAAGAGCTGACACAACTGCGGGAACTGATGCCGCATGCTCCGCTGCTGGTACCCGGTTATGGGAGCCAGGGCGCGGGAGCCGGCGATGTCGCGGGTGCCTTTGATGCGGAAGGGCTGGGAGCGATCATTAATAGTTCGCGGGGGATCAACTTCGCGATTCGCAAGGAACCGTATTCCGAGAAATTCGCTCCGGAAGAATGGGAACAGGCGGTGGAAGCGGCCACGCATGATATGGTCGCCGACCTGGCCGAACACACGCCCGCCGGGAAGCTGCAATGAGCGACCAGGCGAAGTCGTTTGCAGAAGCGTCACTGCATCTGCGAAAAGTCGATCCCAGGCTCAAGCCGGTGATCGACAATATTGGCGTCTGTTCGTTGAAGCCGTATCGTTATCGGTTTGCACTGCTGCTGCGTTCGATCGTCTCGCAACAGATCTCTACATCTGCGGCCCGGACGATTTACAAACGTCTGCATGCGTTAACCGGAAAAGGGCAGCCGAGTGCGGAAAAGATCATGCAGCTCTCTCACGAACAGCTACGTTCGGTAGGGCTCTCGGCGCAGAAGGCGAACTACGTACATCACCTGGCTGAGATGGTGCTGGAGAAGAACGTACGCTTGCATAAACTGCACCAGATGACCGATGATGAGGTGACTGCGGAACTGGTGCAGGTCAAGGGCATTGGTCAGTGGACGGCGCAGATGTTTCTGATGTTCGGCCTCTGTCGCCCCGATGTGTTCCCGCATGACGACCTGGGAATTCAGAACGGCATCCAGACGATCTATGAACTGGAGAGCCGCCCCGACAAGCAGACCTGTATCGAAATCGCCGAGCTCTGGGCGCCGTATCGGACGGTGGCCAGCTGGTACTGCTGGCGGGTGCTGGAAATGGAAACCCCCGACGGTCCGTGGTAAGCACGAACTCACATTCCTGACTCAATCAGAAACGGATGAACCATGACGAACTCCTTTCGCTGTTTTCAGGTCCGACAACATGAGCAGAAAGAGATCACGGCCGGCGTCGTCTCGGTGCCGTATAATAATCTTCCAGATGGGGAAGTGACGATACGCGTCGTCTATTCGTCGGTGAATTATAAAGACGCTCTCGCGGCGACCGGGAATCCCGGCGTGGTCCGTCATTTCCCGCATGTGCCCGGAATCGATGCGGCAGGCATCGTGGAGTCTTCCGACTCCGATCAGTTCCAGGTGGGAGACAAAGTGGTTGTCACCAGCTATGAACTGGGAGTCGAACGCTGGGGAGGCTGGTCCGAACTGATTCGCGTCAAACCGGAATGGATTGTGCCGCTGCCTGAGGGGCTGACGCTCAAGGAGTCGATGATTCTCGGGACCGCAGGACTGACGGCGGCGATGTGCGTCGACAGTCTGCTGCACCATCATATCAGGCCCGAGTCAGGCAAGGTGCTGGTGACGGGGGCTTCGGGAGGTGTGGGATCGTTTGCCCTGTCGCTGTTGAAACGTTGCGGGTTCGAAGTGACCGCGGTTTCCGGGAAAGCGGAGTACCATCAGCGACTGCTCGATCTGGGGGCTGACGAAGTCGTCGATCGACTGGCGATTGATATCAACTCGGACCGACCGTTACTGAAAGGGCACTGGGCGGCTGCCATCGATACTGTGGGGGGATCGCTGTTGAGCCATGTGATCCGCTCGATTCAACCGCAAGGTTGTGTGGCTGCGTGTGGCAACGCGGGGGGCGCACAGCTGGACCTGACCGTGTTCCCGTTTATTCTGCGGGGAGTGACACTCGACGGGATCGATTCGGCCTGGTACCCGATTGAAAAGCGGGCCTCGCTCTGGCAGAAGCTGGCGACCGACTGGAAGCTGGACGATCTCGACTCGCGGGCGAAGGTCATCACGCTCGACCGGGCACAACAGACCGTCGAGAGCCTGCTGGAAGGGACGCACCAGGAACGGACGATCATCCAGGTGGGAGCCGAATAGCGGCGGTACCCGGCGCAAAGCAAGAGGCCACACCCGAAAGGGGCATGGCCTCTATTGCTGATTTGATTTTTATAGCCACTGGTTTAATAGCGGGCCAGGTCGGCGGTGTCGGACTTGAGATTCAGTCCGGTGACGATCCGCTGGGCTTCGTTGACCATGAACTTGACTTCACTGCCACAGGCGATGAAACGCCAGCCTTCGGCGATGCGCTGTTCAACGGCTTCGACGGTCTGCACGTGCAGACCGACGGGGGTGCCGGTCTTCTTGCCGGTTTCCAGAATCCGCTGCAGCATGGCTTCGAGTTCATCGGGTGATGGATGCACGCCGGTTTCTTTGCTCATCTGGAAAGTCAGGTCGTTGGGGCCGACGAAGATGGCGTCGACGCCTTCCAGGCTGTAGATCTCTTCCGCGTTTTCGACCCCTTCGGGCGATTCGGTCTGCAGGACGACGAGGATTTCATCGTTGGCGTATTTGTAGTAGTCGCCGGCAGTGGCGTCGAAGTTCATCGCGTGCAGTACTCCACCCACTGAGCGGTTGCCGATCGGCGGGTATTTCACGGCGTCGATGACCTCTTTGGCCTGTTCGACGGTGTTGATCATCGGGGCGACAATCCCGTGGGCACCGGCGTCGAGGGCCCGCTTGATGAGTTCATATTTTCCGAGAGGAACCCGGCAGAGGGGGACACAGCCGGCATCTGCGATGGCACCGAAGAGGAGTGCGGCCTGCGACCAGTCGATGGGGGAATGTTCCATGTCGACGGTCAGCCAGGGGAATCCGACGCGGGCCATCAGGCGGGTCATCATTACATCCCCGGATGAGAGCCATGTTCCAACCTGAGGTTTCCCCTCACTCAATGCTGCTTTGACCGGATTCTTTTTCATCAGTCTGAATGTCTTTCCTGTAATCTATTTGAAGTTGAAGTGATCTGATACCAGATGCTGATTCACCCATTCTCGACAGGCTCATAGTGGATTGCAAGCCAAACGCTTTCCTGGTCGGCGGCAGTCGCTTCGACCCGGTGCAGACAATGCGCGGGAATGTTCACTGCATCGCCGGGAATGAGTGTTCGCCCCTGGGTTTCCCCCTCAAAACGGAGTACGGCTGACCCCGAGAGCAGAACCACCCATTCGGCGTGTTCCTGATCGTACCACTGTCCTTCCCGTGTGGACTGCCCGGTCGAAACGATGCGTTCCACCCGGCAGGACTGACCCCGGAAGAGGTGTTCGAAGAGCTCCTCGGTCGGGGGTGTGGCTTGCGGTGTGAGCAGGTTAGTGATTTCAGGAATCATGGCGGTACCTTGCAGGGGGCGAAACGGGACGGAGTTGAATCTTCATTCTGTTTTACTTTACGGGAGGCGGGGCGCGGTCACAACCGTGGGATTTTTTCTACCACGAAAAACGCGAAAGGCACGAAAAGACAGGGGTGGGAATGTTGGAAAGTGGGGCTCTCCAAATAAAAGAATACCCAACCAGGGTGGTATCGGATGTAATCCGATATTGCCGGAGGCAACAGGAGGTTGCAGGGGGATAGTGATTTGGTCAGTGGATGTACCTCTTTGTGGGGATAAAGTTGGTAGCTCTGTTATGAATTGGGCTAGTGAGCTGCGACCTCCTGCTCGCGATGCTCGGCACGGATTGCATCCGTGCCCACCCTTTTGTTTGAGCGGAATGACGCCAGCCACCGGTAAGTGGGATCCGCGCTGAAGATTTTACCGGCGGCTAGCGCCTTGCCGCTCAGTTGCTGATGGGAGCGTTTCGCGGTCTCTGTTGAGCGAGCCAACAGTGCCACCCGGCGTGGTTGATTTGAAGTGATATCGTATTGGTCTGCTTGTGGGCCTGATTGGTAACTGGTAGCATGAGTTTCTCGCCCGACAACTGATTTCCCCTGCCTCTGGAGCCTCCGATGAAGATCACTGGCGTTGAAACGTTTCTGGTTGATGTCCCGCTGCAAGTTCCGGTTTCGCCTTACCAGTCGCGGTATATTTCTTCAATGACGACGGGCGCACTGCTGATTCGCCTCGAGACCGATGCGGGCATTACCGGCTGGGGCGAGACACCACAACGGCTGTCGTTTCAGAATGCAGTCAGTTTTACGGGCAAGGAAGCCGAGTACTTTCGACCGATTCTAATGGGGAAGGATCCGACTGATATCGCTGCCCTGTATGCAGACTGGGGGATGGGGGACGAGCCTTACCGTCAGTCGCTGGCAGAAATGGCCTGCTGGGATATCCTGGGGAAACAGGCGGGGTTGCCGCTGCATCGTCTGTTGGGCGGACTGTACCGGGATCGCGTGGAAGTGACCTGCTGCATGGGGATTCGCGGTCCCGAAGAGGCGGCTGCGATTGCGAAGCATTACGTCGATCGTGGTTTTTCCACCATGAAGACTAAGGCAGGGCGTTCGCCGGAAGAGGATCTGGCGATGGTGCGGGGGATTCGTGAGTCGGTGGGGGATAAGCTCAATCTGCGGATCGACCCCAACATGGGGTACACGCCGGAAGTGGCGCTGCAACTGGCCCGCGATCTGGAACCGTACGAGCTGCAGTATTTCGAACAGCCGATGCACAAAGACCTGCTGCAGGAATCGGCGGACATCCGCAAGCAGACGACGACGCCACTGGCGTTGAATGAATCGGTGACAACGATGGAGAATGTCCGCAAGATTCTGGAACTGGATGCGGCGGAATATCTGCTGCCGGACACGTACCAGTGTGGCGGGATCTGGGCGGTGAAACTGGTAGGTGAGGTCGCGGACTCGGCAGGCGTGCCCTGTATCTTCCACTGTGCCCACGACCTGGGACTCCGCACAGCGACGATGTTGCACATGGCGGCTTCGTCTCCCAATTTTCCGCTGGCGAATGACTGCACCTATTACAGCCTGGAGAACGATATCATCACCGAACGGTTTGAAATCAAAGAGGGCACAATGGCGGTGCCGACGAAACCGGGGCTGGGTGTGGAGATCGATGAGGGGATGTTGCAGAAGTATCTGGTGGCGAGTTCGCTGGGGTGATTTGCGGATGCTGTCGGGTAAACTGACAGGTGGCACCCATGGGATTTTTCTACCACGAAAAACACGAAAGGCACGAAAAGATTCGGGTGGAAAGTAGGGGCTCTCAAATGAAGGACACCGAACCGGGGGTGGTATCGGATGTAATCCGATATTGCCGGAGGCAACTGGAGGTCTCAGGGTGATTATAAGGTGGTCAGTAGATATACTTCATTTTAAGGTTAATTGTGTTCGTAGCTCTGTTATGAATTGGTCTGGTGAGCTGCGACCTCCTGCTCGCTGCGCTCGGCACGGATTGCATCCGTGCCCACCCATTTTTTGAGCGGAATGGCGCTAGCCACCGGTAAGTGGGTTCCGCGCTGAAGAAATTACCGGCGGCTAGCGCCGTGCCGCTCAGATTCTGATAGGAGCGTCTATTGATCACTGTTGGGCGAGCCAACAGTGCCACCCGAAACTCGAAGGTAAACCTTGGTTCTGATCGTTTGAATTATAGTGCATACGCGCCGGTTATTCCCAATATTGTTCCCAGTTGTCGGCGAAGGCGGTTTTGAGGCGGGCCAGGTAGGCGTCGGTGGGGAGAGGTTCGTGCGGCTGGTATGGTGTCTGATTTTCACTGGTTGATGTGGACTGGTTCTGCTGGAGCCGATGTGTAGGATGCGTGGTGCGTTACGCAAAGATACGGCTCGTGGCTCGATTTGCGCCGGGCCATTCCTGTTTAATGAGCGGCAAGGCGCCAGCTGCCGGTAAAATATTCAGCGTTGATCCTGATTACCGGTGGCTGGCGCCATTCCGCTCACAGGGGGGAGTGTTAGATGGTAAACCATCGAGAACGGGACCAGATGGACTGTCGCGAGGAAAGCAGACAGACTGACGTGGTCTCTAACTTCTGTATTCAGCTTGATGTTGATTCTGTCGAACGGCAGCAGGGCGTCAAGACAGAATTTTGTCCCGATGTGGCCGGATTTTGTCCTTGTGTGTCCGGATTTTGTCCTTGTGTGTCCGGGATTTTGTCCTCGTCTGGCCGAGGTGTGTCCTGGTTTGCCCTGAACATTGGGGGGAGAACATTTCGCATTGGTTCAGAATGTTCCGGTGGAAATGGGGTGAAAAGCGGTGGAGGTTCAGGTGGATGTGGGGCACTGGTGGTGACTGTGCCGGTGGGCGTCGACCCGCCTCGCGCGCGAGCCAGAGGGGAAGTAGCTTACGATTCGGGAGGCGTGGATCAAGGGGAGTCTGTTCAGCGGGGAGTGCGGGAGGTTCAGTGGGGATTTTATCAGGCGGTGTGGGAAGTCGAATTATTTTCAAAAGGAGAGGTTCTGAGGAGCGTTCGTGATTTTGTGCTGACCGTTTCCTGCTCGCTGCGCTCGGCCCGAATTGCATTTGGGCTTACCCGTTGTTTTCGGAGTTGGATGGCTCTGGCTACCTGATGATGTCAGTAGTCAACACTAATTACCGGCGGCTAGCGCCGTGCCGCTCAGTTGCTGGTGGGGGTGTTTATTGTCATTGATTGACAACATTGTTGCGGGCAAGTAGCCTGCTGGTAAGGATTTCTTAATCATGTTTTGCATTACGCTGTTGATGTTGCCTGCCTCCTGAAGAAGGAATAAAACCATGCCTGCCTCTCGTCCTCTCCGCCGTTCCCTGGCTGGAATGACTCTATTTGTTTTTGCGTTACTGATTTCCACACTGCCTGCACTGGCGGCAGAGCGAGGGCCGTATGCGGTTGAAGTGCGGAAGAACGTGATGGTGCCGATGCGGGACGGAGTGAAGCTGGCGACGGACGTCTATCTGCCTGTGGAAGATGGAGATGTGCTGGACGGGAAATTGCCGACGATTCTGGAGCGGCGTCCTTATAACAAGAACGGGTGTAAGACATCGGGCATGTATTACGCTTCGCACGGGTATGCGTTCGTGGCCCAGGATACGCGAGGCCGTTATGCGTCGGAGGGTGTGTGGCACATGTTGACCGATGACGGTCGCGATGGTGTCGACACGGCGGCGTGGATTGGTGAGCAGCCCTGGTCGAATGCGGAGATCGGGATGATCGGAACTTCGTATGTCGGGGGAACCCAGCACGCGCTGGCGATGGAGAAGACTCCCGAGCTGAAGACCGTGATTCCGGTGGATGCGATGTCGAACCTGGGCTATGCCAGCATGCGGAACGGAGGGGCGTTTGAGCTGCGGTTCTGGAACTGGATCTATCTGAATGCGGGTAAAGGAAGCCGTCAGTCACTTGATGCGGGAACCGCGGCTGTGCTGAAAGAGATGGCTGAGAACCGGATGGAGTATCTGCATCGGCTGCCGTTACGGAAGGGGATGACGCCGCTGAAGCTGGCTGCGGAATACGAAGACTGGCTGGTCGCGGGGATGCAGCATGGGGCCAACGATGACTTCTGGATTCAGAATAACATCATCGATTACCCGGAGAAGTACAAAGACATTCCGGTGTACCTGGTGAGTGGCTGGTACGATTCGTGGAGCAGCAATAACACGGCAAATTTCAAAGTGCTGTCGAAAACGATCAAGGGGCCCGTGTATATGATCATGGGGCCCTGGATTCACGGGCAGCAGGGAGCGTACTCACACGGTCAGGTGACGTTTGGAAAAGCCGCTGCGATCGCGGATCCGCTGGGCTGGCGACGAGAGTGGTACGATCACTGGCTGAAGGGGAAGGAGAACAGTGTCGGGAAAGCAGCTCCATTTGAAACGCCGGTGCGGATTTTCGTGATGGGAACCGGCGACGGTTCGAAGACCGTGGACGGGAAACTGAATCATGGCGGTTACTGGCGGAACGAGCAGGAGTGGCCGCTGGAACGGACCGTATACACCAAGTTTCACCTGCAACCTGAAGGCGGGCTCGCGACTGATGCTCCTGAAGTACAGGCTGCGAAGACCAGCCTGCTGTTCGATCCGGAGAATCCGGTGCCGACGATCGGGGGAAACATTTCCAGCGGAAATGACATTCTGGTGCAGGGGGGCTGGGATCAGAAGGGGAGCGAGAAGATCTGGAATTTCACGCATCCGACGCCGCTGTCGGCCCGCGATGATGTGCTGGTCTTTCAGACGGAACCTCTGAAAGAGGATCTGGAAGTCACTGGAGAACTGGCAGTGAAGCTCTGGATTTCCTCCTCTGCTGTCGATACCGACTTTACGGCGAAGCTGGTTGACGTGTATCCGCCGAGCAGTGACTTCCCGGGCGGGTTTGACCTGAATATCGGCGACGGGATTATCCGGACGCGGTTCCGTGATTCACTGAAGGAAGAGAAGATGATGGAGCCGGGGGAGATTTATCCGGTGACGATCAAGCTCTATCCGACATCGAACGTGTTCAAGAAGGGGCACCGGATTCGCGTGGATATTTCGAGCAGTAACTTTCCACGGTTTGACGTGAACCCGAATACGGGGGAGCCGTTGAATGAGAATCGGCTGAAGCAGACTGCGATCAACACGGTGTACCACGACGCAGCGCATCCTTCGCATATTCTGCTGCCCGTAATTCCCAAGGCGGACTGAGGGGGGGAGATTAAAGATCAGGGCATGAAAAAACGGCCAGGGAAAAAGGGCTTTCCCTGGCCGTGTCTTTTCTTATGATGGTCGTCGCTCGGGCTTAGTATTCGCCGATGATGTTACCATCTGATTTGTGCCCCAGGTTCTGCCATGTACCGAGGTTGATGTTTTCGGAGATGAACTGCACGCGTCCGTCACAGAACAGAGTGTGCACACCGCCGACGTGTTTGCTGCGGGCTCCCAGCAGTGCGGAACCGCCGGTGCTCTGAGCACATTCAAGAAGATCTGTGTTCGGTCCCACCAGGGTGGTAAAGCTCCAGGCGGGCATCGACTGGGCGTAGAACCAGGAGTAACCCCGGGTCTTGGTTGTGGCTGATCCGGTGCAGACAGTACCAGAGGTGGCGTTGACGTTGGCAAACGCGCTACCGACTTCGCATTCAGAGACCATCATGGTGTTGGATGTACCGTCTTCGATGTCCCGAATTTGAGTTTTACTATTCAGGAACATGACTGAGCGACCATTGTTCTGGTAGGTCGATCCGCCGGCTGCGTAGCCACCGGAGTCTGCAGTACAGGTGACGTAGTTGGTTGGTCCATAGCCAGACTGGCCTGTGGTGCCACGGTTACCGGGATCACTGGGGCAGCGGTAGGCAGGAAGTTCATTGTTCATGGCTGTGGCGTTGGTGCCTGTTCTACCGGGCTCAATGCTCCAGTCAATCTGATTGTAGAGGGGAGCCTGGTCCATGGAAGCCAGAATACGGGCCTGCCAGCTGATCATGCTGGTTTCCCATTCTGTGGTGGCACCCTGGCGACGGATGGTTGCGGGAGGGAAAGTGCCGAAGGTGTCGTGGTAGTTGTGCAGGGCCAGACCGATCTGCTTCAGATTGTTCTTACAGGTAGAGCGACGGGCCGCTTCGCGTGCCTGTTGAACGGCGGGAAGGAGCAGAGCGATGAGGATGGCGATAATGGCGATGACCACCAGCAGTTCGATGAGTGTGAAGCCCCGACGGCGATTAGACAAAAGCGCTTTCATAGTTTGATTGATCCATCTACTAGAAGGGTATTGAAAAAAAATCTGAAAGAGTTTCAGTGAACGATCGAAAGAAGATGTTATTTGGCTTCCAGGGTGAAGTCAGCGGTGTTTTCGCCGGCCGCGATGTCCTGTTTCAGGGTCGTGCTGGCGTTGTACTTGGCCGGGAGATACTGTTTTTCAATCTCGATTTTCTGGCCGTCCGACTCCTGGAACTTCCCGGTCTTGCGGGTTGCGGTGATCTGAACTTTATTGTTCCCGACGGCGGGACCCTGTTCAGCGGGAATCGTGTAGGCTCCGTCAGTGATGGTCGCCTGAACGGCTTTCCCACGCAGGGGGTTGCCGGAGGCATCGACATCGGGGACGAAGAGAATATTGCCTGCGGGCAGCGGTTTGCCGTCGAAGGTGACGGTGCCGGAAACGGAGGCGCGTTCGATGTGTTCTGCTGAGCCACCGAAGCAGCCTACGAGGAGAGAGCAACCGATTAAGGTCAGCGCAAACGGAGCGCGAGCGCTAATTTGAAACATGGTGTACCTGCATTCAAAATAGAGGGAGGTAAAACGTGCTGTGCAGAAAGAAAGCGATCGCTAGATCACAGCTGTAGAGGTACCACTCAACTGGTTTCAGGAATGGGTCACAGTCTTGAATCAGGCAGGAATCTGGGGCGAGCTTCACTTCATCAAACACTTATTATAGCGATGGGGTATCGGTTGTGTGTAGAAAAAATGAGAAATAAAAGAATGAGGATTTGAAAATAATGGGCAAGTTGCAGTCAGTCTTCCATTTCTCTGGCTTTAGCGAGTGCAGAGGCGACCAGACCAGCGGGGATCGAAACGATACCCAGCCCTGCAGCGAGGATAAAGAATGTAAAGATTTTTCCCCCAGCTGTGATCGGATAGATATCGCCGTAACCGACGGTGGTCAAAGTTGACACTGCCCACCACAGGCTATGAAAAACAGAACTGAAAGCTTCCGACTGTGCAGGATTCTCAAAGTGATAAATTCCGACTGCGGCCAGGTAAATGATAATCAGCGTGGCGAAGAGGAATAAAGCCAGTTCCTCTTTGGCAATGAGAAAGGCTCTGTGGAAACGTCTGGCAGCGGCACTGTAGCGGGCCAGTTTAAAAATTCGGACGAGTCGCAGGAGTCGGAAGGCTCTGAGTGATCTCAAATCCAACCCCATTCCCAGATAGAAAGGAAGAATCGCCAGTAGGTCAATAATACCAAAGAATGAGAAGATGAAAGCAGGCCTGTTGCTGGCAACCAGGACCCGGGCGAGATACTCCACCGTGAAGATAATCACGCTGACAATCTCTATGCCCCTGAGACAGGTTCTGGTAGTCGGAGACAGGTCGGGTAAGGTCTCTATCGTAAAACTAACCAGGGAGATCACAATTACAGCCTGGATGAACAGATCGAAAGTTTTACCTGCTTTCGTATCTGAATCTTCAACGACCTGTTTCAACGTTGGCATCGCACCCTCCACCTGACCTGTTAGCTGATTAACTGTACAACAGATCTGAGGATACTCTACTCGCGTTAAAAATCAAATCCGCTCAGTGGCAGTGTTCCGCACCGCCGGTCACTCCGGCGAGAGAGGAGGCGAGCTGGTCGGTGATCGACTGACAGAGAGCGAAGGATTCCATCAGGCCTTCCACGGTAATGACCTCGGGAACATCATCGGGGGCGAGTCCGAGGAGATTGAGCTCGGTCTGGCACTGGTCGAGCAGCTCGGTGATGGGCTGGACCTTGATGGTGATGATCAACTGATGCTTGATCAGTTCCCAGTAACGTTCGTCAGAGGAGCCATGCAGTTCACCCCCCTGTTCCTGGAGCACCTGTTTGAGCGCTGTCGCGTTGGCGACATCATAGGGCCGTTTCAGGAAGATGTGGCCCGTCGTAATGATCGACATGTCTGTTTTCTCCACCAGAAACATGAATCAATTGGTTTCAGGAATGAGGGTTGTCTGAGGGCAGCTCTTTCCTTTCACTGCTTTAAGAGACAACCAGCTCACGATCCTGACTAACAGTATACACTCGTGAAATACACGAAATCAAAAAAAACTCCCGGAAAAATCAGTGTTGTTAAGAAATTTGAGAATCTATAAATCAGGGCTTGAGATCGATATCGAAGGTATTCTCGCCTTCCTTGATCACGGTCTGCAGCTCGGTGGTCTGATCGCTCTGATATTTCTGCGGGACCTCTTTGAGAGCATCCTTAAATTCCTGGTTGCCCGTTTCATCCGGGGGCGCATCTCCCAGTCCGGGGGAAGAAAGATAGACTTTGTAGTCACCGGCGGCGATCGGTTCGGAAATGCTGTAGGTGCCATCCTGCTGAAGATCGGCGTAGGCGCCTGCTCCTGCGGTTCCGGAAATGAAATTGACGCGTGCGCCGGAAAGCGGTTTACCCCCGAGGGTCACGGTGCCGCTGACGGTACCGGTGGGAACTTCCTCGACGCTGGATCCGCAGGCAGTCAGCAGCGCGATCAGCATCAGGCAGAGAGTCAGTCGAGAGAGTTTGAGCATAGTGTTGTTTCTCCGGTTGTCACTTTATGTCAACAGCCGATGTCGTTTGGCACGTGCATCGGCTGTTGAGAATCTTTAGAAGTTCAGGTTATGGTAAATCGTCAGAGATTCAATTTAGAATTCGCCGAGTACCAGGTTGTCGTTACGCATACCCAGTCTGCGGAGGGTTTCGATGTCGATGTTATTCGAGAGGAACCGGACGGCACCATCTCCGAGCAGCGCGTGCACGCCGCCTACGTGTTCAGAGGTCAGCGGGTTGTTGGGGGTGTAAGTCTGGTCTCCCCCCGCAGGTGCGGTGGAAGGGTTGGGGCTGTAGCGGATGGTATTCACGCCGGTTCCCCAACTGGTCAGTCCAGTGTGTCCTGCCCAGCCGCCGTAGTAGTTGCTGCGATAATCTCGGTTGTTAACCAGACCGGAATCTTCGGCAATGATCATGGTGTTCGAGGTTCCGTCTTTACAGTCACGCATGCGGGAGACTTTGCCGATCTGCATCATCCCGTTGTTACACCAGTAACCACCGTATGCAGCTCCACAACCGGAGCTGTAGGGGGCTGCATTCAGGTAAGAACCGCTGATGCCCACGTAGTCCATGGTCATGCCGGTTTCTTTTCCGAGAGCCGAGTTCGGGGATGTCGTACCGTTGTTGGAAACAGGACTGGTACCAGTGTAGAAGGCATCCGCGGTGCTGGACGGACATTTGTAGATGGGGATGTAGAGATTATTCAGCACGGCGTTTTCGGTGTTATAGCCGGAGGCAGAGTTCCCACTGCCGGCCGCAAAGCCGTGTTGAGAGTAGGCCGCTGGAATGAGTTTGTTGTAGGCAGGTGCCTGATCGATGAAAGGCAGAATCGAAGATCGCCAGTTAGCGCGGTAGTAGGAAACCTGCGAGCCAATCGGAAACGTCTGATAGGAGTCATGGTAATTGTGCAGTGCCAGACCGATCTGCTTCAGGTTGTTTTTGCAGGTCGAGCGGCGGGCTGCTTCACGTGCCTGCTGGACAGCGGGCAAGAGGAGGGCGATCAGAATTGCGATAATAGCGATGACCACCAGCAGTTCGATGAGGGTAAATCCCCGTGGTGTTTTGGATGACTTCAGCATCAATAGATAACTCCAGTTCCGGTGAAAGAAAAAAAACGCGAGCCAGTTCAGAATCGATCGGAAAACTGTCGAATCTGTAAGTTAGTTTCTTAAAGAGGTTTTTATATTCTTAATATATTAACCGGAGTCAGAATCGAAGAGCCAGCATAATTACCGTTATTTATTAAAATACCTAAACGAAAGGGCGTACAGTGACAGAGGGAGGGATTCAGCTGCAGTTTATAAGAGTAGTGTGAGTCTTCTTGTCTGTATCTTATTTAATCATAGATGGTTGTGACTCTGCAGCTCTATTTCAGAACTCTTGAAAATGTGGAGCGAGTGCAGTTTGTCTGAATTGTGTAAGACGTGGATCTTTTGAAGTCTGTCCTGTTTTACTGCGAGCAGATCAAGGGAAACGGGTTTGCCTGAGTGGTGGAGAATAAGTTCTCTGAGGTCCGTCAGCTGGAAGTTTTATCGTAGATGTTCTGAATCGCAGAATCCAGATCGGGAAACTGGAATTCGAAATTCTCTTCTTTCAGGCGTCGTGAAATACAATAACGTCCGTAAAGAGCCAGTTCGGGATCGGTACGCATCAACAGCGGCGCCCCCAGCCGTACCATCCAACTCAGTGCAGGGAGACCGATGGGCATCTTCAAAGCTTTTCGCAGAGCACGCATGAATTCTGCATTCGAAACCGGTTCGGGAGCGGTGGCCAGGTAGGCCCCCTGCATGGTTTGATTGGTGATAGCTCTATGAAAGAGGCGATTCATATCCTGCTCGTGAATCCAGCTCATCCCCTGTCGTCCGTGTCCGACGGTGCCTCCGAGTCCCCAGCGGACCAGTTTTGAAAGCCGCTGGAGTGCACCTCCGTCACGGCCGATGACAAAGCTGGTGCGAAGAATGACCTGCCGCATTTCGGGGAGAACAGCGCGCTGGAAGGCGGCTTCCCATTCCTGTGCGACGAAAGGCGCGAGACCATAACCGAAGGCGGAGTCTTCATCGCAGGTACATTCCGGGGGATCGCCGTAACGGTGGGCCGTTGACATCTGCACCCAGACCGGCGGCGGTACTGCGAGTTGCCGAACTGCTTGCCCCAGTACGTCAGTTGCTTCGACTCGCGAACGGAGAATTTCATCACAGTGGTCGGGAGTCTTGATGCAGTCGACCGTTCGGCCGGCAAGGTTCACCAGAGCGGCCGCCTGTTCCAGTTCGCTGACCCACGATCCGAGAGAGCGGGCATCCCAGCTCACATAACGCCAGTCGCCCTTTGTCTGTGGCTGATGTCGGCCGAGGATGGTGACCTCATAATTCTGTTTGGTCAGATAGCGGGCCAGATTCTGTCCGAGGAACCCGGTTCCTCCGGCGATGACAATGCGGCCTTGTGTCTCCATGACGAGGTTTCTTTCCGTAATTGTTGAATACAGTTAAATCACTGAGGGGCGTGTTACACCAGCCATTCCAGCCAGCGGCCGTGTCCGTCGGTATTGGCGAGTATCTGTCGGGTGAGAATTCCTTTGTGGAATACCTGTAACCTTAAATGGGCGTCAGGCAGGTTGTTATACAGGTGCAGGAGATCGCGTTGCCGGGCCAGTTCGCGGATCGTTTCCAGAAACGCATTCCCTTGCTCCAGCGAGATCTGGTTGGCGACATGCGTATGGAAGATACAGAGCAGGGAGTCCGTGGGAATCTCTGCAGCGAATGAGCAGATGTCTGCAAAACCGTCTCCGGTTCGCAGGTCGAGTTCGATCCCCTGTTGTTGCCGGATAGCGGCTTCCAGCAGCTGACGGCGTTCGTGCTGCTCAGGCCAGATCAAGGCCCGCAGCCAGTTGACTTCTGCGGGAACAGAAACATCGATCGGATGCAGGTCGACGCCGATGCGATGCGTGACGTAAGGCAGGGAATCTTCCAGTCCTGCAGAGGGCTTTCCCAGAAAAACAGACGTGATCAGTGTCGGTGATTCGCGATCTCCATAGATTTTACCGCTTTCATTATAGGCGTAGCGATAGCGGTCCCAGAGCAGGTTCAGCCCAGCGCTGCAGCCGATTTCCAGCAAGGCCAGCGGTTGAGGGGCAAAGTGCCGCAGTGCGTACATGAACGCAGGATACAGACAGGCACAGCGGCGGACTTCATTGGTCTGCACGAGTCGCGTCTGCAGCAGTTCAATGATTTCAATTAGATGAGCGAGTACGAAATCTTTAAACAGCGGGAAAGCGTCTGAGGGATCTTTGGGTTCTGCAGTGCAGGTCGCATAGTACTCTGCCAGCGGATGAGCCGGGTTGGCGACCAGCAGATATTGGACGGCAGCGAAGAGGAGATTAGGAACCGGCTGTCCGTCCCGCGCCTGACTGGCGATCTCCAGCACTTCTGCATCCGCGGCAATCGCTTCCGTCAGACAACAATACAGGGGAGATGTTTCCCGGCACTCCGGCACAGCAAAGGCGCGAAATTGTTCAGACAGATCCGCGTTCACAGGCGCTCCCTTTAATATGGTGCTGGCTTTGCTTCAAACTGGTACGGATGAAAATCGTGCAGGCAGACCGGTTCATTCAATTGGTTTTCATCGATGATTTGAATCTGAAACAGACGTCCCCGGGCGGCATAGTATATCGATTCATCGGCCCATTCCGCCCATTCCTAGTCGGGGAAATTTTGAATCGCACCAGCGTTACTGATCAGTAGATGCTCGTCCCAGTAAACGCCCTGGCCTTCAGGTGAATTGCCTGTATGACAGACTTTGATCAGTTTCCAACCGACGGGTAATTCCTTTTCAAAGAGCACTCCGGAGCACTTTTTCTCGTTGATGGTGGTACATCCCAAGTTCCAACCATCCCGTTCCAGACGAGGGTAATACACGGACGGACATCCAGTGCCATATGTGCGAGTGATGAAATCTGGGTCTCCCTTGTGGAACAGTCCCGATCTCTGCAAATAATCATCACTGCCCATATCCCAGATTGTCCTGTTGTTAATAAACAGCCCCCCTCCGTAATAGGTACTGCTTTGTCCTGCAAGATCCAGTGCTTTGAGGTAGGGGGTTCTGGCAATGGCCGTCCAGCATCCTCCGGTTTCGGAATCCCATTTCCCATTCATGGCGAAATAGATCCAGTGTTTGCCATCAGGAGAAATATCAGAGCGGCGTTCATACAGTCGTCCTTTGAGCCATTGTCCGACGGTGAAGGTATGCTGGCTCCGGTCCCATGCGAGGATGCAGGTCTTTCTGGCCGGTCCCCGTCTAATCACAATCGCCTGGGGGCTGTCGCGGGCAATTAAAATGTGCACGCGCGGTGGAGAAGAGCTTTCTGTCATGGTGTTCCTGTTGGAAAGGGATGTGTATGTCTCACATTCAGTAAGACATACTTTCGTGCATCAGGTTCACCTCATCCGTTCGTGCATGAATTGAAAGGCCTGCTGGTAGGCGGCTTCGATCAGTTTGGGATCACCGCCGACCAGACCGTGTTCGCCTCCCGGAATCGTGACGAGCTGATGTTCCACTCCATGCTGTTTGAGCTGCTCGGCCATTAGAGTCGACTGCTCATAAGGTACATCGGTGTCTTTGGTCCCGTGAACCATCAACGTGGGGGGATAGTCTTTTGTAACATTTTTCAGCGTCATGTAGGGATAGAACTTTTCGGGATTACGGTGATGATCCCAGCCGGAGATTGCCTGCGGCCAGGTTCCGTGCTGGCGACAATACTTATAGAACTCGCCTCGATTTTTCTGACTCTCGCGCGAGTCGGCAATTACTCCGTCGCCCACCTGTTGCAGCGCTTCTGCTTTCGTAATGTCCGTCTGATGTCTGTCATGCGGGCTGGGCTTGCCGATCCAGTCGCCGATCAGATCTCCATAGCCCCAGAATGGAACGAGAACTGTCGGCTGGGGCTGGGCACGATAGCCGGCGATCATCGTCAGACAGCCACCCGCGGAACCGCCGGAGACCGCGACTTTGCTGGTGTCGACATTGAAGAGGTCGGGGCCTTTCTCATGCAGCCATGTAAATCCGTCTTCGAGGTCGGCAATGATTTCAGGAAGCTTCGTCTCGGGGGCCAGCCGGTAGTCAAAGGAGACCACGGTATAGCCGGCGTTGAGCATGTCTTTCAGGACGCGGCCACTGACGCCCCCCCGATGCCCGACAATCAGCGCACCGCCATGAAACCAGACCATGACGGGCCGCGTCTGGTTATCATCGGCCCGGTGCACGTCGGCTTTGATTTCCAGGTTCCCCACCTTTTTGAAGGTGAAGGTTTTCATTTTGGTTTTGGCCTGCTTCGCCCGGGTGAGTGAGGGCAGACATAAAGTTGAGGCGCCAGCAGCACAGACTCCCAACATTTGACGACGATTCAGCAGCGTAGACATAGCGGATGCTCCCTGAGGAATCATGGCGGTGATTGTTCCAAGATATCAGAAAGCAGAGACGATGAGCAAACCGGAAACGGCTATTGCGCAGAAAAACAGACCATCAGCACTACGAGTGTCATGACGGTCAGCAGCATGATCCAGGCACTGTGCTCCGAGGTGCGTTCCGGATGTTGCCACCAGTCGCGGATTGAACCGAGACGATGCCAGAGCACAAAGCCTGCGGGAACGGTCATGAGTCCGAAGCACCACATCAGCCAGAGGGGCGATCCGGTCTGCCGCATCACGCCGCAATCACCGATGCCATCCAGGGCACCACCGGCGATGTATGCGCCGTTGGCGATCAGACAGAAGCCGGCAAAGAACTGGACGAATTCCGCTTGCGACCAGTTCGTCAGTCGGGCTGCGATTAGGAGCCCCAACGGCAGGATCACGCCAATCAGGGGGCCGGCCCAGACGACAATGGCTGGATATGGATTCATGGCCAGATCTGTTCGGGAAATCGCCAGGGGATGCAAGACGACACGCGACACCTGGCCTCCAGTCAGCAGGCCTCCCAGCACGTGTCCCAGTTCATGCAGGCCCATCATGGCCAGCCAGCAGCCGAACAGCCAGCAAATGCTGAACAGAAGCTGGTAAATTCGCGACATTCCAGGTGAGTTCCGTAAAAAAAACTGGTGAATGGTCTTCCTGCCTGCTTAGGATGGCACACACGATTATCACCGATAGCCATGCACTTGCAAAGCTTGTTGTTTTTAAATCGATTCTCAAGATGATGAACACTGCCGCTACAGAAATGACCACAGCAGAGAATTCCCATCGAGGTGCGTTCTGGAATACGTCCACATTCTCCCTGTGGGCCTTGATTCTGCTGATCATCGTTGCGACACCGCAATTGATCTGTATGCCGGTGACGAACGATGTTTCCTACTATGATTTGCAGGCCCGCACTGTCATGCGCGGGGGCATGCTCTATCGTGATATGGTCGAACCGAATTTTCCGGGCGTGGTCTGGGTGCACATCACAGTTCGATCGTTGTTCGGCTGGAGCACCGAAGCGTTGCGGGCCTTTGATCTGCTGATTTTCAGTTTGACGGTATTTCTGCTGACCCGGTTCGTTGCGGGGGTCCGCTTTCAGCTCGCCTTCCTGCTGTTCCTGGCTTACTACTCGGTTTCCGAATGGTGTCATGTGCAACGTGATCTCTGGCTGCTCCTGCCCACTGCAGCGGCGTTGAATCTGCGCTGGGCCCAGATACAGCGCACTACTCAGGAAGCGGTAGCCGGCAAGACACTGTTTCTGTACGGACTTCTGGAAGGGCTGGTCTGGGGAGCCGGTGTCTGGCTCAAGCCACACGTGGTAATTCCCGCGCTGGCTGTCTGGCTCTGTTCACTTGCGAGTTCCGATTTAAGAGCGAAAGTCTGGAAGGATCTCGGCGGACTGTTGACCGGGGGATTGATCGCAGGCGCACTGGGCCTCAGTTGGTTGTACTTCACACAGACCTTACCCTGGTTTCTCGAAATGCAACTGGACTGGAACCGGGAGTACCTGGCGGAAGGGAATTTCGGCAATCTCCGTTATATTATTCTCAACATGGTGGCCCGCTTCTTCCCTTATATTCTGATTCACCTGGCAGCGGTCCCTGCAGCGATACTTCTGCTGCTCAGACAGGATCCACAGCGATCAGCCCAGACAGCGCTCCGTCTGCGTTTACTGTCAGCACTCTATCTGGCCTGGTTGTTGCAGGTGGTACTGCTTCAGCATCCCTTTGACTATGTTCATTTTCCACCTCTGTTGCTGGGTTTGTCTCTGCTGGTCTACACGTTCCATTGTACCCGGCGTGCCCGTTTGACCCGCTGGCTGCTGACCGGTAGTTTTCTCGTCATGGCGTTGATTTATTCGCCCGTGACAAAACCTGCTTATCTGCGCCTGTGGAGCGCCTGCCTGGAGCAGGGAAGTACTGGCAAAATTCGAAATCAACTGGCGCGGATTCCTTATCCGGACTGGGAAGACATGGAACACGTGGCTGAGTTTCTCAAGTCGCAACAGACCCAGGATCGCGAGGTGACCTGCTTCAGCAATGATATGGTTCATCTCTATCTGTCTCTGGATCTGGAACCATCGACACGGTTTGTCTATACGCAAAGTTACATTGAGTTTTATCCATCCCGGCGACCGCTGATTTTTAAAGCCCTGCGCGAGAGTCCTCAACGATTCGTGCTGTCGAATCTGATGGCGGGAGGACTGCTGGTCAGTCAGGCGAACGAGATCGGGCCGGAGGGACCCAACGCTTACCCACCAGATTTTCCGGAACATTTGAAAGCGAAGTTTCCCTTCAGTCTGCCGATTGCCTTTCGTTCCGGAAGTCTGGTCGTACATCACTATCAGGAACAGTCCGCCACTGATTCACCTACGGAATCTACTGATAAACAATAATCAGATAAGAACTTATGCCCGTCAGCCGTGGTTTGTATCTGATACGGATTGCATGCCAGCGCTTCTTTCCAAAAAAACACTATTGTCGGGTGACAGAGCCTTAAAGAGGCTGTTATGATGAAAAAATTCAATTAGTTAATTTCCTTTAGTTTTGTCCCGCATAAAGAAATTCCCCATGCTGAATCGAGCCTCTCTGAAGTCTGTCTATACCTTGAGTGCCTTCGTGCTGTTTTGTGGACTGACCTTTTTCTCCCTCTCAGGTGAAGAGAAAGATCCGAATAAACAGCAGGCTGCCAGTCCTGAAGATCATCCGCTGATTCTGTTTATGATCGGGGAAGAGGGTTACAAGACAGCCGAGAGTCTGCCCGCATTCGCTAAAGCACACCTGCAGCCACTCGGATTTCGCACGCAGTTCATCTTTCCGGACAAGGACGATCCAAACTCCTTTTCCGACCTGAAAGCAATTAAAGAAGCCGACCTGTTGTTTTTGAGTGTCCGCCGCAAAACTCTGCCGGTCGCGCAGATGAAACTCATTCAGGATTACCTGAATGCCGGCAAGCCACTGGTCGCCGTCCGTACTTCGAGCCATGGGTTTGCGTTGAGTAAAGGAAAGCCAGCCGAGGGATATGTGGAATGGAAAGATTTTGACAAGGAAGTGCTGGGGGGCGAATACGCGGGCGACTTCGGCAATAAAACACCGACTGATGTCACCACCCAGTTGCGGGCCGAGCAGGACCCGATTATGGCGACCGTCCGCAATAAATACTTCCGCAGCGAAGGCTCCATGTATAAGAGCATCAACCTGAAAAGCTCAACCAAGACTCTGTTGCGGGGACTTTCTAACGTCGAGGGACAGCCGGTGCAGATGCCGGTCGCCTGGACGAACAACTACAAGAAGTCGCGAATTTTCTATACCTCTCTGGGACACCCCGGCGATTTTGAAATCAATACTTTTACGCACACGCTGGTCAATGCAATCTACTGGTGTTTGAAAAAAGAACCGCCACAGGTTGACGTGGCAGGCAAGATCAGCCGTGACCGTTTCAAGCAGGATCTGGCCGGAAACGAGCAGGTCGACAAGGTCATGAAATCGTTCAAAGGGCGTGGGGAAGTCGGTGATGAATCGGATCCCACCCCGCCCGCCGAAGCGGTGAAACTGTTTCAGGTTCAGCAGGACTTTGAAATGGAAACCATTGCCGCGGAACCCGAAGTGATGCAGCCGCTGTATATGAGCTTTGACCATCGGGGGCGGATGTGGGTTGTGCAATACCTGCAGTATCCATTCCCTGCGGGCTTGAAAGTCGTCAAGTACGATCAGTATCTGCGAGCAGTCTTCGATAAAGTCCCCCAGGCTCCGCCGAATCATGTGAAAGGGGCTGATAAAATTTCTGTGCTGGAGGATACGGATGGAGACGGGACCTTCGATAAAATCAAAGATGTGATTACCGGTCTGAATATTGTCTCCGCTGTCACGGTAGGCAAAGGGGGCATCTGGGTTTTGAATCCTCCTTATCTGCTCTTCTATCCCGATGCGGATGGCGATGATATTCCGGACGGCGATCCCGAAGTGCATCTCTCGGGTTTTGGTCTGGAAGATACCCACTCGGTAGCGAACAGCATCAAGTGGGGACCTGATGGCTGGTTGTACGGTGCCAACGGAAGTACTTCCACGGGAACAGTGAGTTCGGAAGTCACGAAGCGACTGCACTTCAAAGGCCAGATGATCTGGCGCTATCACCCCGAAACGAAAATCTTCGAAATCTTCGCAGAAGGCGGCGGGAATACCTTCAGCCTGGAAATCGATTCCAAGGGACGTGTCTTCTCGGGTACCAATAACGGGGGAACCCGCGGCATGCATTACGCTCAGGGAGGCTATGCCAAGAAGAACTGGGGCAAGCATGGTCCGCTGACGAACCCGTACGCCTTCGGCTATTACGAACATATGCGGCACAAAGGTTACCAGGAGCGTTTCAGCCAGACTTTTTCGATCTATGAAGGGGGGATCTTCCCGCCCAAATATAATGGGGCGGTCTTTGCAGCCAATTCACTGCATAACCGCGTGATGGCCAGCAACCTGATTCCGGATACATCAACGTATCGAACCGAAGACATGCCGCCGATTGTGCTCACACAGGATCGCTGGTTCCGACCGGTGGATATCAAGGTCGGCCCCGATGGCTGCATCTATCTGGCGGACTGGTATGACAGCCGTCTGACACACGTGGATCCTCGCGACAACTGGCACAAAACCAGTGGCCGCATCTATCGTCTCAAACCGAAAAACTTTGAACCAGTGAAACCTTTCGATCTGTCAAAGCAGACCAATGCCGAACTGATCGAAACCATGGGACACTCGAATAAGTGGTTCCGTCAGAAAGCCGTGCAGGTGATCGGCGAACGGGGTGACCAGTCCATGGTACCAGCCTTGTTGAAGATTGCGAAAAGCGACAACGACGACCGGGCTCTGGAAGCATTATGGGCCTTGAATCAACTCGGCGCGTTCGATGAAGAACTGGCCCTGGAACTACTGGGACACCGCGATCAACACGTGCGTCGCTGGACGATTCGTCTGCTCGGCGATCGACACCAGGCATCAAAACAGCTGACGAAATCCCTGGTGGAGCTGGCGCAGACCGAGCCTTATGCCGAGGTGCGGTCGCAGCTGGCATCGTCAGCCAAACGCTTCCCCGCGGAATCAGGACTGGCGATTACCGAAGTCCTGCTGCAGCGAGAAGAAGATCAGGAAGACCTGCATATTCCCCTGTTGCTCTGGTGGTCACTGGAGAGCAAAGCGACTACGGATCGGGAGGCCGTCCTGAAGCTGTTTTCCAAGCCCGAGTTCTGGCAGGTTAAGATGGTCCAGGATGTGATTCTGGAACGGATCATGCAGCGGTACGCGATGGCAGGCGGCGATGAGAATTATGCGATGTGTGCCAAACTGCTTAAGCTGGCTCCCTCCGATCAACACAAGGAAAAACTGATGGTGGGGATGCTGGAAGCCTTCCGCGGTCAGAAAATTACGAACCTGCCCGAAGACCTCAGTAAAGGTCTGGCGGAGTACCAGAAGAATCTGGGTGAAACCGATCTCGCGTTGGCGCTGCGTCTGGGTGATAAGGAAGCGACCAGTCGCGCCTTGAAAATCATCGCAGACAAAAATGCAGACCGGCCGACACGGCTGACCTACATCGAGATTCTGGGACAGCTGAAAACGAAAGCGGCTATCGGCCCGTTGACATCGATTCTGTCACTGACCGGCTCCGATACCCATTCACTCAAACGGGTGGCGTTGCAGGCGCTGATGAACTTTGAGAATCCGAGTATCGGCAAGAGCATTCTGGCCCGCTATCACAGTACGCTGCTGGACGAGCATGATGTACGGGGTACCGCGCAACGTGTGCTGGCCAGCCGTAAAGCATGGAGCAAACAGTTCCTGAATGAAGTGGATGCCTGGCGCATCAAGGCGAACACGATTCCGCTGGATGTGGTACAGCAGATGGCATTGCACGACGATCCCGACATCAAAGCCAGCATTAAGAAACACTGGGGTAAGGTTCGCGGCAGCACTCCAGCAGAAAAACAGGAAGAAATGCAGCGCGTGGCACGTCTGGTGAAAGCCGGTGGCGGGCAGTTCTCTTCAGGCAAAGTTCTGTTCAACAAGACGTGTGCTGTCTGCCATACCCTGTATGGTGAAGGGGGCAAAGCCGGTCCCAAGCTGACCGGCTACGAACGGGATAACCTGGACTTCATGCTGCTGGCGGTGGTCGATCCGAGTGCCGCGATCCGTGAGGAGTTTACAAACTTCCTGATTGTGACCGATGACGGACGCACCGTGACCGGTCTGATCGACGAGCAGACGACGAAGACGATTACCCTGCGTGACGTCAAAGGGCAGACAGTGCTGATCAACAAGGACGAGATCGAGATCCTGAAGGCCCTCGATCTCTCCCTGATGCCGGATGGTCTGACCAAAAACCTGAGCGATCAGGAAGTCAAAGACCTGTTTTCCTATATTATGAGCCGCACTCCCAACGGAGGAAAATAGGTCTCCCCGGGAAGCGGGCTGCTCCCCTCGGTCCGCTTCCTGTTTTCTTACGCTGCTCTCTAACTAGTTACCTCTTTGATCAGCCCGGGATTTCCGGAGTTGGGTTAAAAGTTCTACGATTGCCTTGTGGGTATGGTACGTCTGGCTGATGACCAGAGATTTCGAATGAGGCACCGCCGAAATCGTACCCGTGTAGTTCGGATGCGTACTGCCGGGATTGTGCTTTTTCCCTGAAGTATCACCCTGCAGCGGGCTGGCGACTTCTACGATGACGCTCCCCTGGATGTTGAAAAATCCGTTATCTTTCTCAGAGTTGGGAGTTCCCTTTTTGTTCTGAGCCGAATTGATTGCCTGAGATGATTTCCCAGTGCGTTCCCAGATGCCAAGGTTTGCTTTCTGAATGGCTGCAATCAGGGCCTGGTAATCATCATCCGTCTGACAGAGATCTCCCACAGGATATACGCGTGTTTTGAAGGTTGCGTCAGCTTTGGCTTGCGAAGTAATCAGGATCAAATCCCGATCGACTACGTAGGTCAGATTGAGGGGATCCAGAATCTGTTCCAATGCATTTTCAAAGGTGATGTTTTTGAGTCGAGTGTCGATGGGCTCTTCAGGCGTCAAACCAATTGCTCCCAGGTCCTGGGCCTGAATGACAACAGGAACATTGTGGAGTTCACTGAAATAGGTCATGACTTCATCCAAGGGAATCTCCGGGAAATTCGCTTCTGTCTCTGCCTGCAGTGCCGCCTCCAGATTTTCTTCGCGTGCCGTCAACGCGGGGTAAAACGATTGTTTCAGAGTCGTTTTTTTAGCGATGTTCTTATCTGCTGAACTGGTTATCAGCTTGGATGGTTTTTTATCTCCCAGAGCCAGGCTAATGGACCAGCCGGAAACGACCACGCTGCCGACGAGCATTGCCAGTGCGGCGCATCTGATCTTGCGTCGCTTATATACTGTCATCTTAGTCTCCTGTTTTTGAATGAATGTGGTTTGGTTGCCAAGCAGGGTCAAATGAAATCCATACGTTAATCTAATGGATCAATTCACATCGCGGGCTTCCCGGAGTTGGGTCAACAATTCAACGATTGCATTATGAGCGTGGTAAGTCTGGCAGATGACCAGGGCTTTGCTTTGCGGCACGATCGAGACGGTTCCACCATCGTCATCGTGGTACAGACTGGCTCCCAGTACTGCGTTCATGCCATTTTGATCGGAAACCTGGAAGAAACCGCCTCCAGCATCCCCAGCGCCGCCACCTATACCACCACCGCCTCCGAATCCACCTCCCGCCTGCTGACTGGGGGTGACTTCACTTTTAAGCGTCCGCCATCTGCCCACACTGGTGTTTTTGATGACCGATTCCAGCATCAGGTAATCGATGGGGGTCTGACATAAATCACCTACCGGGTAGACGCGTGTTTTCAGCATATCCTCAGCGTGAGATCGGCTAGTGATTATGACCACATCTCGGTCGGCGACGTACGAGAGATCGAGCGGATTTAAGATCAGATCCAAGGCTGTTTTGAGCGAGATATTCTCGACAGAGATGTTGACCGGCTCATCGGTTGTCAGCCCTTCCTCTTCCAGAACATTAGCAAAAATCACAAAGTTGATACCCGTAGAGTCCTGGTAAAACGTGATGACGTCGCTCAGAGCGGCATCGACGAATTCTGCGGCGACCGTTTCATTGAGCTTTTCCTGAAACTCTTTTTCAAACTTTGTGAGAGGGGGGAAAAAGATCTGTTTTGTCGGGGCCGTTTGTGCTGTTGCTGTCGCTAAATCGGAGGCAACCGCTGGCGGAGCTGGTTTTTTAGCCTGCCTGGCTTTAGTCTGCTGTTTGTCTTCAGCCTGGGCTGTAACTAATAATCCGCCTGCAAGGAGTCCCAGCAGCGTCCAGGTTATTCTGCGTTTTCCAGTTTGTAACACGCTTTACTCCAATTGATTTTCAGGGGTGAATGTCTGACTGAACTTCAATTCGTTTCCGGGACTGCTCTCATCTGAATCTGACGAACCTGCCGTAATTGCGTGAGCAGCTCCACGATTTTCTCATGGATTTCCTCTGTCTCATTAACTACCAGAGCCTGGCACTGGGGGACGGCCGTGATGGAAGAACTGAGCATTCCAGTTGGTGCAGCGAAAGGCGATGGTGCAGGAGTGCTCATGACCTGGGATTGGGCCGAGAGTCGTTGACGTCGGGCCCAGATGTTCGGCCGACAGGCAGTGCCGATCGCTTTTTCGATGGCCTCGTATTCTTCAGCAGAATGGCACAGAATGCCGACCGGGTAAATCCGCGTTATCAGATGGCGGTCGACTTCTGCCTGTGTGGTGATCTTGAGGACTTCCTGGTCAATTTCATAGGCCAGTCCCAGCGGCTCCAGAATGATTTTTAACGCCGATTTGAGAGATACCCCATGCAGGGAAACATTAACAGGCTCATCGGCAGTGATTCCGAGTTCTTTCAATGCTGATCCCGAGACATACATATTAATGCCATGCTGCTTCTGGATTTCATTAAGTGCCTGAGTGAGGGGGACATTGGGAAAGTTGGCTCTCGTGTTGGTATTGAGAGCATCCTGAATTTGCTGTACGCGGGGATTTAGTTCCGGATAGAACGGCTGTTTGACCTTAACGACCTGTTGTGGAACCGCTGCCTGCTTTTGCTTAACTGTGAATTTAACAGGCCAGTTAACCGTTTTTAAGGTTGGCTTTGCTGGCTTGTCTTCTGCCTGGGCAGTGATCGGTAGCGTCGTGCCAATGCACATCAGACAAATAGAAGTGGCAATGAATAACGCTCGCATAGCAGACTCCTTCAATGCGCAGGTGAAAACAGTTGACACTGACTGTGAGTGAGAAAGTACTTTGTCAGTTCAAGTGGTGAAATACCGTCGAGAACGTCTCCGTCTCAAAGCCTGATGTACTGGCCCGACAGAAACCGGTTTGCAATTAATGGGCTCAATCAAATACAGAAATGAAAAGGTATAAACTTGAGACCATAAGAGATGATATAAATGAATCCATGTATATTGCCTGATGGTAAACGGCTGAATTCTATCTGTCAACAAATTTCTGGAGTAAAGCAGCGAATGGACAACGCACCGGATCACAACTGTTTTTGAGTAAACCGTTTCAGGATGAATAAAAATCCGGGAATGGTCAGCAGCAGGCCAGTCAGTAGAAAACCCCAGCCCGCGCCCACCGGCCCGTAGGTTTTTCCCAGGTACCAGACCAGCCCTCCGGTGATGAGTTGCGAACCGGTATTGAGGAACAGGAAGGGTTCCTGCTTAAAGGGGCGGATATACGCCATCACACACTGGGCGATATGAATCGGAATCAGGGCGAGTGCCAGCAGGACCGTCGGATACAGGGGGAGAATCCGACGCTGTAATTTATGAACCAGATCCCAGAGGGGCTGCAGAATACTCCAGGACTCCGGAAGTTCCGTTCCCTGGAGCAGTTGCAGGATCCAGACAATCAGACAGAACAGCGTCCCTCCTACAATCAGGACCTGCGTGGAGACCTGGAACAGACGCCAGAACACCCGCTTGAATTCCTGGAGATTGTTTTGGGCTACCAGCGAACCAAACAGGGGTGCCCGACTCAGCATCCAGGAATAGGCGGCCATTTGCAGTGTCAGCAGGGCAGTCCAGGTCAGACCCAGCTGGCCGGCGACCTCCGGGCCCTGGTATTCAAACATCAGGGGAATCACAAATGAACTGGTGAAGTAGGTTGCCATCGCCTGGATTGCCAGCTTCCAGTGTAGAGGCCAGACCTCTTCCGACCAGCTGACGCCGGGGCCGGAGCGTGCCGGCAGCAGGGAAGCAAAAAAACGACGATAGCGCACGCCAATCAACCAGAGTTCCCAGAACAGGCGGACGGCACAGATGGCAACACTGGTCCAGAGTCCCGCGCCACTGGAGATCGCGATCCAGACAACCAGGGTGGCCGTGACACTCTGAAAGGCGCGATAGCGATTGGTTACCGAAACCTGATCACAGCCATCCAGCAGTGTCAGGCAGGGAGTGGCGACGAGTGTCAGCGCGGTGAGTCCGACAATGCAGTACCAGGGGCCCTGCCAGTAAACGCCATCTGCAGGTTGCGACTGAAAGAACCAGTAACCTGCGATGCCGATACCTCCGACAAAGAACAGTCCGGCGATGCTGTACCATTTAAGAACCAGGGCCGCCAGACTGCGCATCCGGGAGAGAGCTGCCTCTTCTCCGATCAGATATCCCCGCTCATCAATTTCCAGCTTCGACCATTCATGGCTCGTCAGATAAAGGGTTACGACCTGCATTCCCATTTCGACAAACGTCTGCAATGCGACCAGTGCACCAAAGGTATAATAATAGCCCTGCAATTCACTGGAGAAAAAAGCGACGATCAGCAACATCGTCACCGGGCCTGATACGAACTGCCAGCCCCGACTGACCAGCGCATAAAAGACGGCCCGGTTGACTTCCATGCGGTTCAGGAGTCGCCGAGGCCAGCTACGCTGATGTGGTTGAGGTTCCCGCTGTTCGCTCATGAAGTCTGGTCAATTCTGTTTGTTCAATCGTGACGTCTCAACCGGTCGTTTGATTCAGGTTATTATGCGCGTCATACAACGCTGCTTCAGATGTGAGCAGGTCTGTCGCATTTTCCGCGATCAACAAGAGACTGGCCAGACGTGGAGGCTGCCCCTCAATTCGATCGGGAGAAGTTGGTCGCACACTGACATCGCTCGGCAACTGTTGTGTCACACATCTTAACCAGTTTGAAAAGTCGATACCATACGACTCTTTCCAGGGGAAGTGCAGCCAGCTGGCAACCTGGTCTGCAGTCAGGAATCGCTGAAAACCGAGCGCGAGTCGCCCCATGGTATACCGTGCATTGAGATCCTGCAGCGGTCGTAATCGCGTGTTTCCCTCAGCATCGCGGTACTGCATCGCATCGATGCCCACTGGTCCTGTATAGCCAGTCTGCTGAACGGCGCAGGCGACCCGTTGTGCGACGTCAATCGCGGGTTGCCATTGTTGAAGTGTCGAATCATCGACGTTGATACGGCTGCCACGATACTGACCGCGCGTATCATTCAGCAGCACCGTCAGCCCGACGAGCTTCGGTTCACCCCTAGAGGGGATTTCCATTTGAATTCCAGCTTCACTCATCCGCTCGACCCACGGTTCCAGAAACAGGGGTTGTCCCTGTGTCAGTCGTTTTGCGGCCCAGCCTCGGATTGGTTCGCTGAGCTTCGAGCCGCGTCCGCACATGCGTTCCCGGGCCGACATGCTGAAGTTCGCTTTCAATACCCAGCTGGAGTCGTCTGAATCAGGGAAGGCTCGCAGCGCCTGTTCCAGAGATTCCAGGCTTTCGACGCGACAGCTGCCGGGCAGAGCTAGTCCCCAGTCCGTTTCCAGCTGGAATGAGAAAGAACGCGCGTTGACCGTACTCGCAGCAGACAGGACGCCCGTCTCAATGGAGAAGCCTTTCGCTTCTGCGAGCTTTGCCACTTCATTAGACCACCCCCAGGGAATGAACGTCAGGGAGCGGGCTGCTTCGACGGGGGGCCACTCAGACGTGAACTCAACAGGGGGGAATCCGGATGTCGCCAGTTGTTCTGTAAATTCCCGGGGAAGAGTCGCCGGTAAATAAATCTGATCTCTCGCCTCGGCCAGGCCCAGCCAGCAACAGGCCAGGCTCGATGTGAGCGAGGCTGCTGCGCCGGTCGAAGTGCCATACGTCTCCCCGGCGAGCTGATGTTCGAAATCAAAGTTACCGTAAAAAAAACGAGGCATGTGGTAGTCAATATGACGGGAGCGGAACGGAATATTCTCAACAGAAGTTGATCATCGGGATTGGGCAGACGAATCAAAAATCTGTTATACTATCTGCTTCCATCCGAAACTATCCTCACACCCAAATTCTCAGGAAAGTCAACCGATGTCCGTAAAGTCCCTGCCCCGTATGATCGTCCTCAGTCTCTGTTCTCTGATATTGATGGTGGTCCCTGTCTTCGCAGAAGATTCCACAAAACAGTCAAAGGAAGGGACACTCAAAGTCGCGACGTTTGCGATCGACATCACACCCCCCATCGGGCATCCGCTCTGTTACGGGCACATTGCACCGGCTAAAAAAGTAGTGGATCCGTTAAGTGCCCGCGGCATGATTCTGCTGGGCGGAGATCAACCGGTCGTCCTGCTGGCCCTGGACTGGGTGGGAGCGAACAACGGTGCCCAGGATGAATGGAAGAAAGCACTGGCGGCAGCGGTGGGGACATCGCCCGACCATTGTGCGGTTCACTGCCTGCATCAGCATGACGCACCCGGTGTCGATATCACGGCGAATCAACGGCTCAAAGAGAACGGCCTGGATGGGGTGATGTACCAGGATGAGTATTTGAAAGATGTGATGCAGCGTACGATCGAAGCGGCACAGCAGAGTCTGAAACAGGCCCGCCCCGTGACCCATGTCGGAACCGGAAAAGGGAAGGTGAAGCAGTTCGCTTCCAACCGTCGCATCCTGGGGCCGGATGGCAAAGTGAAAATCGTACGTTTCAGTTCATCCCGAAACCTGGCTGCCATCAAGGCACCGGAAGGTGTGATCGATCCTTATGTCCGTCTGCTCAGCCTGTGGGACGGGGATCAGCCTGTGGTCGTACTCAGTTACTACGCGACCCATCCACAAAGTTATTACGGACGTGGCGGCATCAGTTGTGACACGGTGGGCCTGGCGCGGGGACTGCATGAAAAACAGTTGCCCGGCGCACTGCAGATTCATTTTGATGGAGCAGGAGGCAACATCGGTGCTGGAAAATACAACAACGGTGATCCGGAGAATCGCCCTCTGCTCGCACAACGACTGGCAGACGGGATGCAAGCCGCCTGGAAGTCGACCGAAAAAACACCGGTAACAGCACAAGATGTCAGCTGGAGTGTGAAACCGGTACTGCTTCCGCTGCGGGATACCCTTGATGAGGACAAGCTCACTACGATTTTAAAAAATCCCCAGGGACGGATCACCGATCGTATCCGGGCTGCCCGCGATCTGGATTATCTGAAACGGACACAGGCTGGAGAGACGATCGACATCACCCGCCTGAAAATCGGACCAGCCCAGGTGGTCCAAATGCCGGGCGAACTGTTCGTGGAATATCAGCTCGCAGCGCAGAAAATGGCCCCCGAGGATTTCGTCTGCATGGCCGCTTATGGAGATCAGGGCCCCGGTTATATCGGCACGACGATCGCGTATGCCCAGGGAGGCTACGAAACCGGCCGCGTTTCACGTACGGCACCGGAAGTCGAGGATGTGCTGATGCAGACGTTACGGGAACTGGTTATGGGCAAGTAAAAGTAGCAGTGCTTCAGGAATCGTTTATTCCGTTTTAGATGGACGAGACCATTTGATTCGGGATGTGTAGACCCGATTGTTGCTGCCATATTTTTCGATGCCGATCGGCTGCATCCACTCGGCAACAACGACCCAGGTTTCAGAGGGGCTGATGTTGACGACGGCGAAGTTACCCATGCGGGCCCCTTTTTCTGGGACGATGATCCGTTCGGTACTCCGATTGACACGGAGTGTTGCGGGATCGACTTCTGCCATGAACAGGGGCGCCCGGTGCCGGAAGACATGATCGTTGTTCGCACCGCGACGGGTGTAGACCAGAAAGAGCCCGTCGCTGTGCGTGACCCAGTGCTGCTGCGTGTTGTAGTTGCCCAGTTCCTCGCCATCATCAAATTTCCAGACGACCGGCTCGGTATAGTTCAGGCCGTCATCACTGACGGAGACGTAGCCCTTATCATCATTGCGCATTGTCAGGTAATACTTCTGCTGGAATTTTGTGATAGACGGTTCATACAAGCCCCGCTTCACCGGCACCGTATGTGTGCTGCCATGCTTTTTGTAAGTCAGTTTCTCACCGTCAAAGTCACAGAGGACTACAGTGGTGCTGTACTGCTTTTCTTTTTTTGGCTTGAAGTAAACGGGAAGCAGGATCGTGCCATCCTGTAGATCCCAGCGCTGCGCAGAGCCGGCACCGCAGTCTTCGAAGCGGGATTCGTCAGGCATGCTCATCGTCGTCCAGTCAGACCAGGTGTGGTCCTGCTGATTGTACACCGAGTAGGCAACGCTCCGCTTGCGAACGTGCATGACTTTGTTGTTTTCGTAGCGGACCGAGTGTCCGGTCCCTAACAGTTTTTTGGTCTTCGCGTGCCAGCCTGGAGTGAAATCACAAATGGCGATCTCACGCGTGTCAGACAGCCGGCGACGGGCCAGGGTCTCGTGTTTGATGGGGCCAATCCAGTTTTTGCCATCGGTGGTCCGCATTTCATTCAGAGCATAGAACACATCCGAACCGGTCAAAAGCAGCTTCTGCATTGTGAGGACCACGGTTGCCGGAAAATCGCCCGACTGGGGAATCGCACCCGCGCGGGCCTGCACCCAGCAGGTCTTGCCGTCAAAGCCTTCCCGCACGGTTCTCAGGTCGACTTCATAGGTGAGTGGTGCTGAGTCGTCTGCGGTAAGTGAAGCCGGGCCGATGGTCAACAGGCCTAATACGAGACAGAGCAGGCTGCGTGTTTTCATGGAGAACCTCTGATTGGATGAGATCTGGTAAGTCCTTTAACGATACGCAGAATGCAAGGCTTCCTCAATAGCAGAGCGGTCAACCTGGGAGAGGAGTTGTTGAATTCTTCCAGCAGCAGACTTTACAATGATTCATAGTAGTCCTTTTTCCTTGCTCCTGTTTCTGGAGTTGAACTATGTGTATGCGCTCGCTGGCTGTCATTGTCTGTCTCTGGTCTACTTCATATCTGCAGGCTGCTGAACTGGAATGGATTCAGGTCAGCGCGGATGGAAAATCGTTCGTGACCGCAGAGTCTCAGCAACGCTTTGTTCCCTGGGGTTTCAATTACGATCACGATCGGAAAAGCCGCCTGCTGGAAGATTACTGGGATAAAGAGTGGCAGGAGATCGAAGCCGACTTTGCCGAGATGAAAGCGCTCGGGGCGAATGTAGTGCGGATTCACATTCAGTTCGGCAAGTTCATGTCGGTCCCCGATCAGCCACGCAAAGAGGCCCTCAAGAAACTGGGTGATCTTCTGGAACTTGCGGAGCAGACCGGGCTCTATCTCGATTTGACCGGCCTGGGCTGTTATCACAAACAGGACGTGCCCGCCTGGTACGATGCTCTGAGCGATCAAGGCCGCTGGGAAGCTCAGACGCATTTCTGGTCAGCTGTCGCGAAGCGGTGTGCGGGGAGTCCGGCCATTTTCTGCTACGATCTGATGAATGAACCGGTGGTGCACGGCGGAAAGAAAAAAGGGACCGACTGGCTGGGGCCCGGGTTTGCAGGCAAGCATTTCGTGCAGCGGATTACGCTCAGCCCGGATGAGCGGACGCGTCCTGAGATTGCGGCAGCCTGGATCAAAACGCTCTCTCAAGCGATTCGCGAACAGGATTCAAAGCACCTGATCACGGTCGGCATGGTTCCCTGGAGTCTGGAACGAAAAGGGCTGCAGTCTGGTTTTGTACCTGAGAAGGTGAGCGCACATCTGGATTTCATCTGTGTGCATCTCTATCCCGAGAAAGGTAAAGTGGACGAGGCGATAGAGACGCTCAAAGGCTTTGATATCGGCAAGCCACTGGTGATTGAAGAAACGTTTCCGCTGAAGAGTTCCCCCGAAGAATTTGAACAGTTTATGCTCGAGTCGCGGAAATATGCGGAGGGCTGGATCGGCTTTTATTGGGGGCAGAGCCTGCAGGAATACCAGCAAGGGACCACGATAAGTGATGCCATCATGGCCCGCTGGCTGGAGTTCTTCAAACAGAATGGTTCCCGATTCAAAGAGACGCCGTGATATCGCAAGAGTGCCGGTAATCTCTCACAGCTTCAGGGAGCTGGCTGCTTGAGGTATGGTTTCAGACTGGGGACTTTGGCTGGAATCTCTTCCACAACGAGCCGGGCGATCTCGCGGGCGCCTTTCCCTGAGAAATGAGTGCGGTCATCTTTGCTGGGGCTGAAGTATGCACTGCCTGCATCTCCCAACTGATTAAACAGGGTGACGCTTTTCTGGTGCAGGTCGATGACGGGTACATTTTTTTCATGGCCGACTTTGAGCATGGCTTCGGCGTAAGGACGGAGAATGGTTCTGATCTTTCCGTTTTCAAATACACGACGTGTCATGGGAGTAACCAGAACCGGCTGCATCCCAGCGGCGCGGGCTTCATCGATATATTTTTTGAGATAGTCCTGATAGGTCGATGCGGGATCAGTTTCCCGATCACCTTTGCCGGGACAGTCGTTGTGGCCGAACTGGATGAAGAGGTAATCCGCTTTTTCTTCGAGTGCATCTTTCCAGCGTCCTTCGCGGATGAAACTGCTGGAGCTGCGGCCGGAGAGGGCCCGGTTCAGAATGGTCACATCATCGTTGAAATATTCGCCGAAGACCTGTCCCCAGCCGGTGAGGTCTGGTTTGTCTTTGGGACGTTTATGATAATCCGAGACTGTTGAGTCGCCGATCAGCATGATGCGGAGGGCTGGCTCAGCGGCTTCAAGGCTGCTTCTCGTGAAGACCGGAATGTGGATGAGAAAACTCAGGAGCAGTACGACAGGGAATCTGGTGATTTTCATGATTTTGGTTTTCTAATCGTGTCGCTGTTTTCAGGTAAGAAGGTGCTGTTTTTACTGTTGAATCAGTTTAAAATGAGAAGACCAGTCTGAAAAGTATGTTGACAGGGGATAATTAGTAAATAAAATGGATATTAATGTCCGATATTGAGTCTGGATACCTGCCTCAAACCTCAAATCAGAGCTCGGATCATCTGACTCTGGTAACGTCCCGCCCGTTGAAAGAAGTGCTCCACCGATGAACGTGTTCCCGAAGTCGAAAATTCTGTCGCCTTTCAAACTCAGTTTGTGCTGGGTGATTGTCTGCCTGGCTGCCTTTGGTGTGGTGGGGACCGGATCTGCGTCGGCCCAGGTCAATTTCGAAGAGGCACCGATCAACTATAATCAGGCCTCTCCCGCTAATGCGATCTCTCGCTTTCAGAAAAAACTGGATGCAGGCGAAGCCAAACTGACATTTGATCGGAAAGAGGGCCGTGGCTATCTGCCTGCGGTACTGGATGCGTTGAAGATTCCGGTTTCTTCGCAGGTGCTGGTCTTTTCCAAGACCAGTCTGCAGGTCAAACGCATCGATCCGTTATCGCCACGTGCGTTGTATTACAATGACGATCTGTACCTCGGCTTCGTGCAGGGGGGATCCGTGCTGGAAGTTTCGGCCAGCGATCCAGAACTGGGAACCGTTTTTTACACGCTCTCACAGTTTGAAGCATCGCGTCCCCAATTTGTTCGGAAGACGTTTGAGTGCACGCAGTGCCATGCCGGTTCCATGACACAGGGAGTGCCGGGACATATCATGCGGTCGGTCTATCCGGGACCGGATGGAATGCCTGTGTTCCGTGAGGGAACTTATCGTAGCGACCACAGCAGTCCCTTCGAAGAACGCTGGGGGGGCTGGTACGTCTCAGGAACGCATGGAAAAATGCGTCACATGGGAAACCTGATCTTCCGACAGGGGGACAGTGCACGGAATCTGAATCGAGATCGTGGAGCAAACGCCGACGACCTGGAACGCTGGTTCAACACTGACCCCTATCTGACGCCTTACAGTGATATTGTGTCGTTGATGGTTCTGGAACATCAGGCCAAGATGCATAACCTGATCACCCGGGCGCAGTTTGAAGGGCGAATTACTGATCGGGACTCCCTGGTGATGAACCGCATGCTGGAACGGGAAGCAGCGTTTCAGAGTGACAGCACAAAGCGACGCTACGAGAGCTCCGCAAAACGGCTCGTGGACTACATGTTGTTTACAGACGAACTGCAACTGGAAGATCAGATTCAGGGGATCTCTGGTTTCCAGGCTGAGTTTTCCAAAGCAGGCCCGCGAGACAGCCAGGGTCGTTCGTTACGCGACTTTGATCTGAAGCGGCGATTGTTCAAGTATCCCTGCAGCTACCTGATCTACAGCGAGTCGTTCGAAAGCCTGCCTGAGCCGGTTCTGGAAGTGGTATATCGTCAGTTGTGGGAAGTGCTGACTGGTAAGAACCAGAGTAAGGAGTACGCGCATCTCAGTGTCGAGGACCGTCGGGCGATTCTGGAGATCCTGATCGAAACCCGGAGGGGTCTTCCCAAGTACTGGAAGCTGTAAATCGGTTCTGCGGCTGTCGATGTGAATCGAAAACGTAGCGGTTTTGTCTATGAAATCAGACATATACCCCTACATCTGCTTTGATATTGGTTGTTTCGGTGAATTCCCCCGCTTAGAATGACGGCAGTGCAAAGACTGGATTTACAGGGCGTTCTGTCTGCTGGATATTCAATTTCTATAACCAGTGCCTGACCGGTCTTTCCGTTCCGAATCTCAAAACAACCGCCGCGCTTAAAACTACGAGGAGCTTACGGGTATGTTACCCCGACGCGAAGTATTTCCCCACGTGATCGAAATCAATTATCAGGCCAGACAGCGTTTGGGGTGTTGTGTCTATCTGGTATTTAACGACCAGAATGAGTGGTTACTGATCGATATCGGCTACGAAGATACCGTTTCCGAAATCATCGAGATGATCCGGCAGATGGATTTTCCGCTGGCAAACTGCAAATATCTGATTGCCACCCACGCTGATGTCGACCACATCCAGGGGTTGAGTAAAGCGAAAGAACTTCTACCCAATGCCCAGGTTATCGCGCATCCCAGTGCAGCGAAACCACTGGAGGAAGGGGATCGGATCAGCACCTACGCCGAGATCAGCGCCCAGGGCATTTCAATCGATATGCCTGCGTGCAAAGTTGATTGGGAAGTCAAAGAAGGTGATGTGATTGACCTGGGGGGCGACGTCAAACTGGAAGTCTGGCACACCCCCGGACACACCGACGGACAGCTGGCCTTCCGTTTTGGCGATCTGCTGTTTTCCGGGGATAACATCTACCGGGATGGCTGCGTCGGTCATATAGACGCCCACCACGGTTCGGATATTCCTGATTTCATCGCGTCCCTGGAGCGGATCCGCGACTGCGACGCGAAATGGCTGCTCCCCAGCCACGGTCCTATTTTCCGCAATAAACGGGAACTCTTGCAATCAACCATTGACCGTTTGAACACATATCTGCATATGGCAGACTTCGGTACCTGTGCGGTCGACTGGCCTTTACAGGACGAGTGGGACGAAGAGCTGCTCAAAGGCTTTGACCCGGAAACTGCCGAATAACGTCTGATTTTCAGTGCTTTTGTATGAATCTGTGTTCATGTGGGACGCCCTGCGCGCTATGAATACAGGTGTCTGAAACGCACTCACGAGGCTGTATTTTCCACTTTTTAAGGTAGAAGCAGCTCCCAGAGGGCAAATTCCTGCTGCTATAATCGTCAAAACTGCTATCATGCGCAGGATCTTTACGATAATCACAGATGTTGCCTGTGCTGCGACAAGTTTAACCAGACGCGGCGACGAAAAATACCGATATGCGTTGACCGGAACAACGCAATTCAAATCGAGCAGCGGAAGCGGGCATTTCTATTTTTTATGCATTCGAGATTGATTCATTTAGCGAAACCGTGACAATTCATGAGATCTGGTTTGAGCATTTTCCTGTTTTTCAGTGAAGAAAGCTCAAGTTGGACTCAGTTGTTGAGATATTTTGGATCAAACCGTTTTCAATATGAATCTCGCAGTTCCCTGATTTTTGAACGCGAATTCATGTTATTGATAAAGCCTACTCGGCTAATGGATTAAGTAATGGCTTCGTTTTTTGAAAAACGCGATCCATGGGGACACAGTCTATCTTTGTGGGTTGTGGTTCTGATGATCTTCATCACTCCAGTGCTGTTTGGAGTGTTGCGGGAGATCCGCCAGGAAAACAACGTTGAGAACTGGCTCCCCCCTGATGATCCACAGTCAAAAGTTCTGCAGTGGCATCGCGACAGCTTCGGTATAGAAGATCGCGTGCTGGTCTCCTGGGATGGCAGTTCGCTGACGGACTTGCGCGCCGAGCGACTGAAGCATTCCTTGCTGGGGCAGAAAGATGCCAAAGGCGTTCGTCGAGGTGGTTCACCCTACATTCTGGACGTCGCAACTCCCCAGGATGCGATTCAGAAGATGGTGGATTACCACATCGACCCTGATGAAGCAGAGCGTCGCCTGAAGGGGGTTCTGATCGGGACGGGGATGCTTAAGGTACGTTTGAGCCCTGCCGGTAAAAAACGACGAGAACAGACGATTCAGGAACTGATCGCAACTACAAAACGCGAACTGGGCATCGATCTGACTGTCAAACCCGCTTTCACTCCCTGGGTGGAGATGGTTGATGAGACGGAAGAAGGCAGCGTTACTGATGCACCCGTGGAAGAGCCGGACGAAGATCAGGTCGACTTTAAGACGCTGGTCGAGGCGATCCCCGAACACGATTTTCAGTTAATCTGGCCGCGGATGCAGGCCCATTCTAAGCAGGCCGACCAGATCAAAGAAATCGCTCTGTCTTTAAGACGTCCCGAGATCCTGGTTGGGGCTTCAACTGCTGCGGACCAGGAAGCGAAAAGCGATCAGCCAGGTGAAGAACCCAAGCTCATTGAAGACTGTTTTTTCGCGATTGGTACTCCCATCGCAGTGGCGATTTCACTCTCTGACACAGGCGATGCCGACCATGCTTCGGCAGTTGCAGCCATTAAAACAGCTGCCGTTGCTGCAGGTATTCCGGAAGAAAACCTCCACATGGGGGGACGCCCGGTTGCGGGGGCTGCTCTGAACCGGATGGTAAAAGAGTCCTCCTGGAATACGGCGTATCCTCTGTGGCAGTTCCATAAACGCTCGGTGACGCTGTTCTCCGGACTGATCGGAATTGCCCTGGCATTCCTGATGCTGCGGAGTGTGCGACTGGCCTGCCTGGTGCTGCTGGTCGCCTATTACACGACGTTTGTCGCGGTTTCCATCATTCCCATGACGGGCGGCACGATGAATATGGTGCTGGTCGTTATGCCGACACTATTGACCGTACTAACGCTGTCTGGGTCGATTCACGTTGCGAATTACTGGAAGCACGCAGCCCATGTAGATATGAAAACCGCTGTCGTTAAAGCAGTGGAGATGGCACGGGCTCCCTGTATGATGGCAAGTCTGACAACAGCCATTGGTCTGGCTTCACTGCTGACCAGCCCGCTATCACCAGTTCGCGATTTTGGCCTCTACGCTTCGATCGGCTGTGTGGTTTCCCTGCTGATGGTGCTCTACGGTCTGCCTTCGTTACTCCAGTTATGGCCGGCTAAACCGCCGAAAGCTTCCGAGATCGATACCCGACACTGGCAGGCGTTCGGGCGGGGACTGTCACGGCACCAGTGGCTGGTTTCGTTCTCCTGCCTGGCGATTTTTGTTGCTGCCTGTTACGGGTTCAAATGGTTCCGGACCGAGACCAAAGTGATCCGGTATTTTCCCGACTCTTCCCGCGTGATTCAGGACTACCTGTTTCTGGAAGAGAACCTGTCGGGGATTACCCCCGTCGATACCGTGATCTGTTTCGATGAAAAAGCACAGGAAGATCTGAACTTTGAAGAACGTGTCGAACTGGTGCGAAACATCGAGCGGAAAATCGCCGAACATCCTGAGATCAGCGGTACGATCTCGCTGGCTGATTTTCGTCCCGTCTCTGAACCACTGCCCAAAGATGCAAGTACCTTCCAGAAACTGCGTCACGCAAAACGGGTGAACGAAACCGAACGCCGCGTTCGCGAGAGCCTGAAAAAGGAAAAATCAGGCGAAGTAAACCTGGAAGGGGATACCGTAAAATCATTCCTGAATATTGCCGACCATACTGCGGATCTGGAGCAGGAGACTGCTAACGGCGCACGAATGGTCGACATTCAGAAGGGCGACGAAATGTGGCGGATCACCGCACAGGTCGCCATTATGACCGATCTCAACTATGCAGATCTAACGAATGAATTGAACCAGGTAACGCAGTCTGTCTTACGTGATCATGCCGGGACGACGCATCTGGTGACCGGAACGATTCCCCTGTTTCTGCGAACCCAGCAGGCTGTATTGGAGAGCTTGATCAAAAGCTTTGGGCTGGCCTTTGCTGTCATCGCCGTGGTGATGATGGTACTGCTGCGGAGTCCGACAGCAGGTCTGATTACGATGTTACCGAACCTGATGCCCATCGGTGTGATCTTCGGGCTGTTGTCCTGGATGCACGTGGCTGTGGATATTGGAACGATGATTACCGCATCCGTCGCTCTGGGGATCGCTGTGGACGGCACTCTGCATCTACTGACCTGGTTCAAAATCGGAATCGAAGAAGGTAAAACCAAGAGTGAAGCGGTGGCTGCAGCGTTGGGGCATTGTGGCCCTGCGATGTGGCAGACCAGTGCCGTGGTGGCGATCAGCCTGGCGATGCTCTATCCGGCTGAATTGCTGCTGGTAAGTCGCTTCGGCATTCTCATGTGTGCTCTGATTACCGCAGCACTGCTGGCCGACATCATCTTCCTACCCGCACTGCTGGCTGGCCCCTTGGGAACGCTGATTGTGAACTCGCAGAAACGAGAGCAGAAAGCGACTGAGAAACATCCGCTGTTACAGGAAGGGAAAGAGTCAAAGCCTCATCTTTCACATGTGGTCAAGCGGGCTCAGTCTGAACAGTCTTTCGAGACGTAAGTGTCCTTTCGGAATGGCTTTGCGATGATCGCAGTGTCGTAGAGGCAGGGCCTCAAAGATCGCTTTTGGGGGCAGGGTTTACGCCGATGGTTCCTGCTTTTTCAGGAAGTAGATATCCATGCTCGACTTCTGCAGCAGGTCGTATTGCTGCCATTCCGGAGGTGCCTCGAACTCAGCATCGCGGGGCGTGCGGAGTAGCAGGCGACAGTCGGGGCTGGAAACGTTGTCACGGGCCAGTCGCTGCATTGATTCATACAGCCGGGAGCCGGGCTTGAGATCATCGATCATTTTGTAAGGGGGATCGAAGAAGATCAGGTCGAAGGGGACGAAGTCTGGCACATTTTTGGGACGGAACGACGAGAGCAGGGCGTTGGTCTTCCAGCAGAGGGAATCTGCTTCAACGCCGACGTGCGCCACATTCTGTTTCAGCAACTCATGAGCCTTCCAGTCCTGTTCGATGAACACGGCGCTGGTCGCGCCGCGACTGAGTGCTTCCAGTCCCAGAGATCCGGTTCCGGCGTAAATATCCGCCACTCGCTTGTCTTTGACTGAATCTCCGAGCCATTCGAAAAGGACTTCCTTGACGAAGTCGGTGATGGGACGGGTGGTCTGACCGGGGTTGGCCTGTAATTTACGTCGACGATATTTGCCAGCAATAATACGCACGGTAATGACATTTCAATAAATCGAGCGTGAATCTCGGGATTCACACGAAACACAACAAAATACGATGCCGCGATTGTATAACGGAGACGCGGCAAAGAGAAGGATCACTGCTTTTCCTGCTTCTGCCGGGCCACTTTTGCCCAGTGCTGCCGAATGATTTCGGCCGCTTCTTCGGCAATCGAGTGAAACTCCTTCTTTGCTTTCGGAACAGGTGCTTCCGGCTGAGGTAGCTGTGATGTGGAGATAATGGTGGTATCGCCAATCGATTCGCCAGGTTCCCCTTCCGGCGTTTCTTCAGAAAGCCAGGTGGAAATGTCATCATCGGACAGGGGAGCCGCCTGGTCGGGGTTGAGGTTAGCAGGCTTCGAAATGGCTTTCCGGGCGCCGGCCAGCTCAAGCAGCATTGGTCCGACGCGCAATTGATCGCCCGGCTGCAGCGGGGTCTCTGTCTGAATTACCCGGTCGTTGACATAGGTGCCATTACGACTCTTCAGATCAACGACGTAGAGTGTGCCTTCCCGGGTCGAAAACTGACAATGCTTTCGGCTGACATCTGGATCGGGGATGCGAATTTCACATTCGGGGTCGCGTCCTAGTGTGACCTCTCTTGCGGGGAGTTTGAGCGTTTTTCCCTGGTATTTACCTGTTTTTATAATGAATTTGGGCATGTCTGGCGGGCCTTACATCAGGAAGATGTGATTCGTGCTGTGAACAATGATGGTCGATTTCAACAGACTTAAAAGTGGCAGGCTGGTTTGAATAACTTCGTATTGTACTGGTTTGTACGGCACAGAAATGAAGGGACTGAATCAGGTCATGTTTTCCTCGTTGCTTTGTTTTTCAGAAGTGGATCAATCATGTAGCGGGACAATTAAAGCGTCGTTACAGGCGGGACAGGTCATCGTGCGGCCCCGGTGTTTACTGCGGACTTTCAGTTTCTTGCCGCAGCCGCAGGAAAACTGTATGCGTTCTTCCTGCTGTTCTCGATGATCGGTGAGGTGTCCTTCTTCCCAGGCATCGTCTGCGATCTCCCGGATCAGTTCCAGGAGTTCGTCGGGATCAAAGGGTTTGAGCAGATACCCGTTAGCACCCACGCGTGCAGCCAGTTTACGGGACTCTGGTAAATCGATGGCTGTCAGAATCAGAATCGGGACGTCACCTTCCCGTTGCTTCATATGCTCGCAGATTTCAAACCCGCTCTCCTGGGGCATGATCAGATCCAGGATGACAAAATCAGGTTTGTGCATTGAGAAAGATGAATGAGCCTGGCCGCCATCTTTAGCCAGGGTGACATGATAGTGATGTTCTTCCAGTAGAGTTTTGATGAAGAACGCCGTATCCGGATCGTCTTCAACGACCAGGATATGATTGACAATCGAAGAGGTCATGTCCAAGCGCGGTTCGTGTGTTGCCATAGTAGTGGAGACTCCTTAATTCAGTGTCCCCGATTCCGTCGGGCCTGCTTTGTGAATGGAACTATACGGCGGTAATTTTTTTCGCGATAACGATCCTGTTAAAAAGTGGTGTGTGAATTCACTCTCATTCGTCAATAGTAGTGTGGGTTGAATCTGGATCTTCTGGTGAGAAATACCAAGAATTTATTATCTCACAGCGTCTGAAAAATGACACAGGAAAAGTTTTTTTTTCGGCGGAAATAACAAAAACTCCTGAAAAACAGGGGCAAACACATTGACTTTTGGATTTACAAATACTTTACTTACCCTTGGTTCTAGGGGAAAACAACGTTTTTTGCCTGGCCACAACACGGATATGACAACACACTATGACGAGGTGGTAGTCCACTTCTTTCATTTTCATTTACCAGTATCAGGAGTTCACAATGGCAGCAAAGGCTACGAAAGATAAGCCACTTACCAAAACAGAGATCCTCAATGCACTAGCTGAAGGTTCTGGACTCACTAAGAAAGAAGTTACCGCTGTTCTTGATGAATTAAGCTCACTGATTGCCAAGAACCTTGGCAAACGTGGCCCTGGTGTCTTCAACGTACCTGGTCTGCTGAAGATTCAGGTTCAGCGTAAACCGGCTACCAAAGCCACCACCCGTCCCAATCCATTCAAGCCTGGCGAAATGATGCAGGTTGCTGCAAAGCCTGCTCGCAACGTCGTCAAGGTTCGACCTCTCAAAGCACTCAAAGAGATGGTCTAGTCTCCTGCGTCTGATTGCAGGATGAATGAATTCATTCCGATGCAGCTTCTCTTCGTAGAAGCTGCATCAAGTTTGAATTCGGGTAGTAGTTTCCTCTACTCTCTTTGAACTGAACCGACTGTCGTTGCTCTGGAATACCTCATCAGGTTTTCGCGAGAAAAAGCCCGATTCAGGTCAAAAACTCAAAAAAAGCAAAATTTCTTCGAAATTAAAGCGTTTTTTGTAAAGTCTTTCCGATTACCGTCGGAAGGGGAAACTCTTGCTGTAAGTGTATTTTATAGTACATGTTGCGCCTGCAGTGTAACGCCTCATTTTCTCTACTGCCTCTTCTGAAGGGCTCATATCGGACGGCCTGTGCGCTGATCCCGCGCGCCAGCCTCTTGACGGTATAAATGTGGGCATGTAAAATCTCAACGTTAATTGATCTCAGTGCGACTACTGATGGATCGTTGTAGTGTCCCTATATTGCACGGCACACTACGTCAGGATTTACGTAGGATGATCAGTCATCCTGAGAGAGAAGATGGCATGTTAGTTTTATCTCGTAAGAAAAATGAGAAGATCGTAATCGATGAAAACATCGTGATTACGATTGTCGAAATTCGCGGCGACAAAGTGCGTCTGGGGATTGAAGCGCCCCGCGAAGTACCCATTCATCGTAGCGAAGTTTATGAAGCAATTCAGAACGAACAGAATTCGGTTTCAGGATCTGAGAATGATGCTTCCGAGTTACTGCAGTAACCTTGCTGTGCATCTATGAATACTAGAAGGCCGCTTCACAGCGGCTTTTTTTAGCGACTGATTTCAGCCCGATTCCATCCAGCTGGCGTATTCCAGTTTTTTTTCAGAGAACCTGAATTCTATTAACGCCGTCCGCTTGACTTATCCGATGGAAAGCTTAGATTACTAATCTCGTCGGCCCCATCGTCTAGTTAGGCCCAGGACATCGGGTTTTCATCCCGAAAACAGGGGTTCAAATCCCCTTGGGGTCAGATTTGAAAACAGCGATCATTCGAAAGAATGGTCGCTGTTTTTTTTGCGCACTGCCTCTTGAATCTCGGGGGTGGTTTGTTGTCTGATTTCGGCTGCATGGATCTGAATCCGCCGAACCGCTTCTGCGATTTGTGTCATGCTCTCTGCCTCAGAAAGCAGGATAGGGTGGTGTAGAACTATCATTCGCAGATCACATTCAGAGGCGACAGAGAGTTCGTCAGCCTGCAGGTAGCGTCGACGGCTGTGGATCGCGTGCAGAGCCCTGAAGCCTGGGAACAGGGCAATTCCCTCGGCTTGCATTGCGAGGCAGAACAGCTCGCGTGGGAGGCCCTCAAATCGCTCTGAGTCATACCAGAGCGCCAGCTTGTAATATCCTGGCTGCGAAGCATGCGCAGAATTGAGCCGGTGGTTCTCAAGGCTGGTCAGTCCTGAGTCACTGCCCAGCTTTCTGATGAGGTGTGTCACGTTATCCTGTCGTAACTGGTTTTGCGTGGGCAGCTGGTCCAACTGAGGAATTAAAAGGCCGGCCTGCAGTTCAGAGAGCGGATAGGCGTCATTGCCCCGAAAGGAATAGAGTCGGATCCGCTGGGCGATCTGTGGTGAGGATGTCAGTACAGCTCCCCCTCGCCCTGCGGTCAATAATTTACTACCTCCGAAGCTGAGGGTACCAATCTCGCCCCAACTGCCCGCTGTGCGGCCTTCAATCATTGCTCCCGGGACCTGGCAGGCATCTTCAATTACTGGGATGCCACGGGCTGCAGCGAGAGCTGTCAGAGCCCGCATGGGGACTAATCCTCCATGCAGGTGTGAAACCAGAATGCAGCGTGTGGCAGGTGTGATCGCCTGTTCTACCAGTTCGATATCGAGATTGCCGTTGCGGCGATCCACGTCGACCAGCATTGGTGTCGCGTCTACCGTCAGGATATTTTTAAAATTCCCTTCAAAGTCATAAGCGGCGAGGATGACTTCATCTCCCGGTCCAACATTCAGCCCTCGTAGCGCGAGTTCGATGGCGACAGTACCACTGGAACAGAGCAGGGCTACGTCTTTTTGATGCAGCTCACACAGTCGCTGCTGCAGTTCTTTCGTCCAGGGGCCATGGTATTTCCCCCAGAGGCCTGTCTTCTGGGCCTCCTGTAATACCTGGGTGGTGGCTGCGCTCGGGAAAGGCCAGGCTGGTGGACCTGCAGGCAGACAGGGAATGCCGCCGAGGATCGCTGGTTTTTCGCTGAAGGGGCTGTTCACGAGCATGGTTCTACACTCTAATATTTAAACAGGAAGACGCAAAACGTAAATAACATACTGTTATACTTAAGAACGTTAGAGTATGATGGTGTCAATCTTCGGTGCTCTGATTCATGTATCAGGTTACCAGGTTGAATCAGAAATTCGTCTGAAATCCAGCATACTCGTATTGGCAGGTGAAACCAAGATGTCACATCAAATCAAATTTATCATGGTGGGTGGGTTTTTAGGAGCAGGAAAAACCACCACGCTCGGACGGTTGGCAAAACATTACACAAATCAGGGATTGAACGTTGGTGTGGTTACCAACGATCAGGCGGCTGATCTGGTTGATACGAACTCACTGCGTTCCCAGGGGCTGAATGTCGGAGAAGTCGCAGGTGCCTGTTTCTGCTGCCATTTTAATTCGCTGATGGACACCATTGGCGAACTTGGTTCACAACAGAGGCCTGACGTAATTCTGGCCGAACCGGTCGGCAGTTGCACCGACCTGGTAGCCACTGTGATTCAGCCGATCAAGCAGTTGTACGATGCCGATTTCAAAATCCAACCTTATGCCGTGCTGATGAAACCCAGTCATGGTCTGAAAATTCTGAAAAATGAGCAGGGTTCCGGGTTCTCACCGAAGGCGGCGTATATTCTGAAGAAGCAGCTGGAAGAGGCAGATCTGATTCTCATCAATCGGATCGATGAATTATCTGAAGAGGCCGTGGAAGAACTGACAACGCTGGTCAATGAACAGTTTCCCGGAACACCTGTCCTGAGGACATCCGCTCTGACGGGGGCAGGCTTTGAAGGATTGGTCGAATTTCTGGAACAGGAAGGTGATTTCGGCGGTAAAATTCTGGACATTGATTATGATATCTATGCGGAAGGTGAAGCAGAGCTGGGCTGGTTAAACAGCAGCGTGCATGTTTCAGCTGAGACGGAGTTCTCCCTGGATCAGCTGTTGCTGGATGTGATCAGTCAGCTGCAGACTTCGTTCCGCGAACAGGGGGTAGAGACCGCTCACCTGAAAGTGATCGGTTTGTGGGAAGGATTTTTTGGTGTCTCGAACCTGGTCAGTAACGACAGTGAACCGAAGCTGTCACTGGCATCCGACTGTACGGTCAAGGAAGTCGATCTGATTGTGAACGCCCGCGTGGCCTGCGATCCAGACGCGTTGACCGAGCAGGTCATGAAGGTTCTGGAGCAGTGTGCCGGGGCTTTGAATGCGAAGCTGGAGTTCAATCAGACTCAGAGTTTCCGCCCAGGTCGACCGGTGCCCACCCATCGGTATGCAACGCCCAAGTAATTCCTGCAGGTTCCGGACGGGGCCGGCAGGGTCGGCTTCAGTTCGGGGATGTGATGTCTGAGTTAAGTGATCTGTTTGACGCTGGTCGACGGCAGCGGTTTCGACGTGGACTGCAGGCCTGGTATGTGGTCCATCAGCGGGATCTTCCCTGGCGGAATATTGACGATCCCTACAAAGTCTGGATCAGCGAGATCATGTTGCAGCAGACCGTTGTTGCTGCGGTGATCCCCTATTTCGAAAAGTTTATGGATCGCTTTCCCGATGTGCAGACTCTGGCTGCTGCGGAAGAGGGTGAAGTGCTGCAATACTGGGAGGGGCTGGGTTACTACAGTCGCGCTCGGAACATTCATAAAGCGGCTCGGGTGATTACCGAGGAGCGCGACGGCGCCTTTCCGCGGGACGTCGATGGTCTGCAGGCGCTACCTGGAATCGGCAGATATACCGCTGGGGCCATCTGTTCGTTCGCCTATGATCAGCGGGCACCGATTGTAGAGGCGAATACGCTCCGCCTGTATTCGCGTTTAATCGGGCTGGAGTTGGATCCCCGCTCAAAATCCGGACAGGAGCAGTTGTGGGAATTCGCAGAGTTGATTCTGCCTCGCAAAGCACCGGGAGCGTTTAACCAGGCGTTGATGGATTTGGGGAGTCTGGTTTGTACGCCTCAGAATCCACAGTGTGCTGAGTGTCCGGTGAGTGCCTGTTGTGAAGCATTTCTCACGCAGCGACAGCAGCAGATTCCGGTTCCTAAAGCGCGGCCAGTGATTACTCCTCTGACGGATGCTTCGATCGCCGTTTTCGATGGGCAGAACGTTCTGATTCGACAGCGGACAGCAGGCGAGCGCTGGGCGGGGCTCTGGGATTTTCCCAGATTCACTCTGGAAGAATTGAATGGTACTCCGCATCCGGCTGCCCCCCGTAAGAAATCCTCCCGGGAGCAGTTGCTGTTCGATGAGGAAATGGAAGCGGGTAGCAACATCGCGGAAATTCCGGAGGGGTTGAACGCGTCTGTCATTCCTCAGTTGGAGGCGTATGTGCGCGAGCACTCAGGCGTGGCGGCTTCGATTCGTCATTTCGCTCAGGAGATCCGTCACAGTGTGACGCGATACAAGATTCGGCTGTTGTGTTTTATCGCCGAGGTTGAAGCGGACGAAGCTCTGGAGTCGTCCGAATATCGGTGGGTGCCTGTGAGTGAATTGGGCGAATATCCCCTGTCAGTCACGGGGCGAAAGTTTGCGCAGCTGCTGGCCGGGCAGGTAGGGAGCTGACCGCATCGGTTTGGGGCGGCGCGTAAAAAATCCCCATTCTCAAAATTGCCTGAGATTGAGAATGGGGAAAACGCATTTGACTCAAGAGAAGAAAGCGGCATCCGTGCCAAAAAAGCCTTCCATGGAAATAGACTTTAGGTTTACCGGATGTGATGGGGGTACTGAATGAGTCGCTCCCTCTCCCGTAGTCAAAGACGCTGAAGGTCTATATGTATCGTAGATCGATTGTGGATTAACCAGAGAGCTCTTTGAAGAGTGTGCCGAATTCAGGCATGTCCTGTTCGAGCAGATTCTGCCAGGCCGAGAGATTCCAGATTTCAACGCAGATCACTGCGCCAACAATCATGACCTCCTGGTTGGGTTGGACTCCCAGAAACTCGCGAAATCCTTCCGGAATTGTGCAGCGAGAACGATTGGCCAACTGAATCGTGCGGTTCCGGGTCGACAGCAGTCGCCCCAGACGTTGCACTTCATCCCAGCGATTCTCCAGGCGATGAGCCTGAATCTTCTGTTTGATCAGGTCAACTCCCTGATCATGTCTGGATTGCCAGTCGGAGGCTTTCCAGAGACTGAGGCAGCCAGCACGCTCTTTGGTGAGCATCGTTTCCCCAGATTCGTCAGTCACAGCTTGAGCCATATCAGCAGGGAGCGAAATCCGGAAACGGTCGTCGACCGTCCGTTTGATCTCTCCTGTGATAAAAGTTTCACCGCTCATAGTCAGCCTGACGAAACAGGGGTGATTAAACCCGATTTGCAGCAATCTTGAATGATTTCAATATTGTACTGGGCGGATAACCCACAATCAACTAGTTATCAAAGATCAATTGGGCAGGAAACCCACTAAGAACCGAATTTACCGTTCGCAATTCAAAAAGGCAATCACTGATTGTCTGATTCTCCTGATTTTGTCAATTTTTCTGTCTGACGCTGATATGAGTGTTTTTCCCGCTCTGAGAATTATTGGGTGAAGTGTAACGCTTGTAAGCGAGGTGGGCCTGTGCAGGCTGAATGAGAAGGGAAGTCGATACGACAGTGGATGGAAGCGTGTTGAGTGTGTATTGCGGAACTTTAGCATGACTTGAAATAAAAAAAGCGACCTCCGAAATCAATTCGGAGGTCGCCTGTTGATCATTCACTTGAGAGACGACTGTAGCCGTCGGTGAATCTTAATACTCACGGTGCTTCAGGATACCCGGCAGTGGAACGGGATACGATCCGTCGGCACGAGCAATCACTGGTGCGGGCGAGTCCATGGTCAGTTTATCTACATCGGGAGCGAACTCCTGTTTGCAATTCAACATTTCATCGTAGGTAACGATCTGCCCTGTGTGGGCTGCCATACGACCCATGGCGGTAACCAGGCTGGCTTCCGCACCACGCTGAACTTCGTTATAAGGTTGATCCTCACGAATGGCGGTAATCAGATCGTCCCATTCGATCTGATACGGGTTCGGCTCAGGCTGCGGGAATTCCCAGAGAAGATTGTCCTTATCCTCATTGTAGCCTTTGTAGATCCGGGGTTTCGCCGGGTGGTGTGCCGAGGTTGAGATGACTGCCAGTCCCTTGGTACCGTGAGCAAAGCTGGCAAACTTCTGGCGACAGCCGGGAATCGTACGACCGCGCAGGAAGAGTTTGGTTCCATCGGCGAACGTGTATTCGACGCTGTAATTGTCGAAGTTCTGGTCGACGTTATCGCCCCGGTAATGGCGTCCCCCCGATCCATCGGCTTGAACCGGCCAGGCATCTTTCATCCAGCAGCTTTCGTCGATGTTGTGGATCAGGAAGTCACTGTATCCACCACCGCTGGCCCAGAGGAAACCATGGAAGCGGGAGATCTGATACAGGAGTTCGCTTTTCATGTCAGGCGGCTGGGGGCCGGTGGCAGCAGAACCGGTGAGACCTGCCATACGATAGGCCCGCAGTTCGAGGACATCACCGATCTGACCATCTTTGATGCGATCATAAAGTTCCTGGCGTGCTTTACAGTGCCGGCACATCAGACCGACGCCGACCTTGAGGTTCTTCTCAACAGACTTTTTGCCAAGCTCAAGCATCTTGCGGGTACTGGGACCGTCGACGGTGATCGGTTTTTCCATGAAGACATTGATGCCTTTTTCGATGGCGTAACCGAAGTGAACCCAACGGAAAGCGGGAGGGGTGACGAGCAGAACCACATCCCCCGGGCCAAGGCAGCTGATTGCTTTCTCGTAGCCATCAAAGCCGATGAATTTCTGGCTGTCGGGAACATCGACTTTGTCGCCGTGAATTTTCTTCAGGCTGTTGTAGCTGGTATTGAGACGATGGTCGAAGACGTCTGCCATCGCGACGAGTTTAATGGGACCACTGGTGGTGGAGAGCGCATTGGAGGCAGCTCCGGTACCACGTCCGCCACAGCCAACAAGGGCGATTTTAATCGTGTTATCTTCGGCAGCATGTACGTGCGGAATAGACGTGCCTGCCAGCACAGAAGCCCCTGCAGCAAGTCGACTGGAATTCTTTAAAAATTCGCGACGTGATGAGATGTACTTGGGCGCTTCACTCATGTTGGGCTCCTTAGTTGTAGCTAATGAAGTTGAAAACAGATGGAAGGTTTATCTGACCGGCTGATTGAAAAAGGAAAGCAGAGAATCAATCGAATGACCGTTTAATGGAAAGCGGAATACAATCAGATAAAAATACGTATGATGATATCTGATTATATCAATGCGAAAGAGGCAGTTGCAACTTGTTCGTAAAGAATGTGAAGAGTTACGAAACAGGGTTTTGCGGAGAGGAAGCGATAAAAAAAGCCGAAGACTCGAGACGAGTCTTCGGCGGGTGATTACTAAGTGATCTTAATTTAAGTGGAGTCGAATCCCAGGCAGATTAGAAGTTGTAATTCGGGTTCTGCGGATCGAAGTCAGCATCGGTCAGACCAACGTTAGTGCGGATGTTGGAGTAGGTGTATTCTTCCACCAGTTCCGGTTTCGCGTTGCGACGTGTCGGCCAGTCATACTGTTCGACGCGTACGGGCAGGTTGGTTGCTTTGTCGATGTAGAGTCGGGTCATCTGGAAGCGGATTCCCTGACGCTGTTGAGGGTAGCTGGTCTGCAGAACTTTACACTGCATGTTGCCCAGTTTGGCATCCGGGAAGTATTTGACAGCAACGCCAGCATCCTGTTTCCGTTCTTCATTCCATTGTTTCAGAATCTGGTACAGCATTTTGCGAATGCCGATGGTTGTAATCGGGTAGCGGCTTTCATCCATGGCCTGCGGGCTGTTAGGCTGCAGAGAGACGGTACCGACCAGACCTTTAATGCCTGTTTCGTGTGCGAGGATCTGGTTTCCATTGCGACCATGGAAGTAGATCACTTCACGTCCTTCATGAGGATTGAGGAAGTTCAGATAGACACTGAGTGGTTTTTCACGAAACTTGATCTGCATCGTGTGAGTAGGCTGCATTCTGCGTCCTACTTTTTCACGTTTGATGAAGGTCCCCTGAAAGTCTTTGATGTCAGCCGTTGTTTCGTAGCTCTGCATTGCCAGGCGGATAGCCGGATCCAGAGCATGGCCTGAACTGGGGGTTTCAGCGTGCAGGTTATTGACCTGAGTGAGGCTGGCGGTCAGGGCGAGAGCAAGAACTCCAGTGAACGCAGCCACTTTTCCCATCTGGCGACCCAGAACGATGCGCGTTTGGTAAGCGAATTGTTTTACCATTGAATTTCGTGACTCCCTTTGTCGAAATCCACTTGTTTTGGACTGATTCCGAATGAGCACTTTTGGCGGAGGAACGGTCTCAAAACCAGTAAGAAATATATAGATCACTCTGCAGTACGGAAACGTCTGACTGAGTTTCCCTCATATGAAATGATACGGTGTTTAGATTCGATGTCGAGCAGAGATTTGAGCATTCAAAACTCTTACGGCACTGTATAAATAATCGAACCAATACACAGACCGTAATAAATCAGATCACGTGTTCTCTTGGTTTTTTGATAAATTGTCAAGACAGATTCTTTAGATTGACTCGTCGTCATCTAAGTTTGTGAGCTTTTTATTCTGCCTGGAGTTGACGGGCTTCCTATTTTAACATGGGGCGAGGGGTGTTAAGATACATGATTCTTTGAAGATTTGCCGAATTCAACAGATTTTCAGAAACTTCAATTGTTGGAATTAAGGCAATTCTGTATGATTCGCGACCTTGAAACTGACCAGAAACATTTCAAAAAATGCTGATCTGCCTCAGGAATTCAGAAGCCAGTCTAACAACCGGGCCCCACAGCGAAGGCGAATTTCTGACCAGATCAATTGTGGTTAACCAGGAAGGTTTCTGTTAACCAGACACATTGAGAACAAGGAGTGTTCCCATTGTTCCGATCGGATCTGATCCGATAGCGTGATTGCGAACATGGAGGAGAAACGCAAATGCGCTCCAAAACGAATGACTTTTTTTCGACGATTCTAGTGTTAATCCCATTGGTGGCTGTACCGATGCTGGCCATCTTCGGGATTCCGGAAATCGCTCCTGTGAAAAAGTCTGCTCTCAATGAAAATGACCTCTTCAACCAGGAAGACTCTACGCAGTCTCCCTTTGAGGAAATCTCTTTCGACTCTTCTTCCCATGAAATCGATCTGGGTGGCGAAGGTAGTTTGAATGGTGCCGCTGGCAATGGTCAGTCCGCACAGAATCCGTTTGGTAACACAGCCTCCCAGTCTCCCCGGCGAAGTCGACGCGATGACGAGTGGCTGCCACCTGCGGGGGCGCTGGATGGCTGGGAACTGGAACCATCTGCACAAAAACGCGAGCCCGGTCAGGAAATGGCAGGGTTGAACCCTCCGGCTGATTTTCCTGGTGAAGCACAGATGCAGGACAACCGGGAACCGAATCCAATACAACAGGCCGGCTTTGATGGTCAGTCTGAGTTCGCACCAGGTGTTGAGAATGCACTGGGGCAGGAACTTCAGCAGTTTGAAAGCCAGGCGAATACTGCCAATCCATTTGACACACCGCAGCAGCCATCCGCCATTCAGCAGGCTGCAGCCCAGGAACCAGTACGCGAAGTAGATCCCCAGTTCCGGCAGCGAGCCGAACTGATGCTCAGACGGGATCCCGCAACCTGGAGTGCCGCAGTTCAGAAGTTGAACGAACTGGGCATTCGCGATTATCGTCTTGAACCCGGTGTCCGCCCTGACGAATTTCTCTTCAGCTGTTCCTATTCACCACCACAGAATCCGCGGATTTCCAGAAGGTTCGAAGCAGAAGCACTCGATCCTTTGAAAGCCGTGATCAAAGTATTGCAGCAGGTGGATGAGTGGAACCGTCAGCAGTAAGCTGCCACCGAAACGGAAATCAAAAACAGGCCCGCTCTGAAATCGGATCAGAGCGGGCCTGTTGCATTATGGGGTTAGCAGGAACTTATGAAGCTGACAGATCAGGCTTCGTTTTTCTTCTGCTGTTGTTTCCGCTTTTTAGCTTCCATTTTTTTACGAAGCTCTTTGGATGTGGGTGGCGCTTTGCGTTTCAACTCACGTTTTTTCTCGACAGCGCGATTGCCTTTTTCAACCTGACCACACAGATCAGCCAGTGACTTCTCGACGTCCTGCTGCCGATAGGATGATCCAGCAGTCCAGGCACGGCAACTGGTGTGCCCCTGGACTTCATAGCTCTGATCCAGGCTGCGAATCGCGTGGCTGAATTCAACCAGTTCATCATTAATGGCGGTGGAAGCAGCGCTCAGGCCGACAGTGGCACCGATGACTCCGACCGTTCCCAGCATGACCAGCTCGGCTGACATGACCAGACCGGCTTCATCGCGCCAGAAGTTCGTTAACAGTTTCATGATAGACCTCTCAGAAAGTGGTGACAGTTTCTTGAGAGTGAGGTGAGAGTGAGTTCCGCCTGTTCCGATTGTAGTGATTATTCGGGTTAAACGGATTGTATCGATTTTCCTGCTAATGTAAATATAGGTAATATAAAAAGTGTGAATAAGTGTGTTTCTTTTGCGTGTAAATGCTGTAAGTCTCTATTTTATAGTGTGATATGGAGAATTACCTGCTGATCTGCAAAGGATGACACCGCTTTGGGAGCTGATCAGGCAGCTAGTTTGATTGCATCATGTCAGGAGTACTTCAAGGAGAAGAAGCCTGGCTTAGCTGGCATGCAGCGACTGATTGGACCCCGGGGCACGTTTCAGTCAGAGCACAGCAGTGATGCATTCAGGAGAAATTCCCGGGACTGAATCCCTTTATACTTGCCTGTTAAGGTCATTCGGGACATGATCGTACCGATCAAAGATCCGACAAATACGGTATTTAGCAACAGAGCAGGAGAAGGGTTTAACGAGTATGTCCTCACAACAATCGCCACTCAGCATTGGTATTCGTCTCTCAATTATGATGTTCCTGGAGTTCTTCGTCTGGGGAGCCTGGTATGTAACCGTTGGTAACTACATGGGAGCCAACGGAATGGGGGATGCGATTTACTGGGCATACACTGTGGGTCCGATCGCGGCGATCGTCTCACCTTTTATCCTGGGTATGGTTGCAGACCGCTTTTTCTCTTCCGAACGCGTCCTGGCCGTGCTGATGGTCATCGGCGGTGCTGCACTCTATTATGCTCCGCATGTAGTAGGACCTGATGGGGAAGGGAGCAAAACATTCATCCTGTTACTTCTGTTACACATGTTGTGTTACATGCCGACCCTGGGGCTGACCAATACAATCGCTTTTTCGCATCTCAAGAATCAGGAAGTCTGGTTCCCGCTGGTCCGTGTTTTCGGAACCCTGGGCTGGATTGTCGCTAACGTCGTGGTCAGTAAATTCATGCAAGCCGACATGACTCCCAAGCCACTGTTCGTGGCTGGTGGAGCTGCAGTGCTGATGGGGATTTACAGTCTGACCCTGCCACACACTCCGCCACCGTCTAAAGGTAAAGAAATTTCAATTCGGGATATTCTCGGACTGGATTCGCTGGCCCTGCTGAAAGATCGATCTTTTCTGGTCTTCATGGTCAGCTCACTGCTGATCTGTATTCCCCTGGCAGCTTATTACGCTTACGCACCGGTGTTTGTCGCCGATGCCGGTATTGCGAACCCTGCATTTAAGATGTCCTTCGGTCAGATGTCCGAAGTGTTGTTCATGGTGCTGATGCCCTTCTTCTTCAAATTCCTGGGAGTGAAACGCATGCTGCTGTTCGGCATGTTCGCCTGGGTTGTCCGTTATGGCCTGTTTGCTGCTGGAGCCACTGATGGTGTTGTCTGGATGATTGTCATCGGGATTCTGCTGCACGGTATCTGTTATGACTTCTTTTTTGTAACAGGGCAGATCTATGTCGATCAGAAAGCGGGACCCTCAATTCGTGCTCAGGCCCAGGGCTTTCTGGTATTCGCGACTCAGGGAGTTGGGATGTTGCTGGGGGCACTGATCAGCGGAAACCTGATCAATACGATTGTGACCGGCGAAGGAGCAGCCAAACTACAGAACTGGAAAGAGTTCTGGATCATTCCGACCGTAGCAGCGCTGGTGATTATGGTCCTGTTCTTCCTGTTGTTTAAGGATTCTCCACAGGCACCTCAAGAAGTCAGCGAAGAAGATGTCGCGAAGGCCGCTGGTGCCGAAGAGATGGTCTAAGCTACTGATTGGATCTCAATCTGAAATGGAAAACGCCCGCTGGCTAAGAGCTCCAGCGGGCGTTTTTGTTTGTCAGTAAGCTAACTTTACGGGCCTTTACCGTCCGGGAACCGGTGCTGCCTGCAGGCGAACAGGAGTCATGGATTCGACGAGGATGTATTCCCCGCGTAAATCATTTCGGAACCAGCGTTTGCCAGTCACGCCGATTGCGCGACCCTGTACGGCGTCCAAATTGATCTGAGGAGAGACCGGCTGCAGATAGGCCAGAAAGCGTCCGTCCGGGGCAACCAGAGCATGTGTTGGCATCCCACGGCTGATATTGGACAGACGGCGTACGATCCCCGCTCCTGAGAACTGAGGTTGAGCCGGCTGAGAAGGCTGCTGCATCTGAGGCTGGGGGACAGTTGGCGTTGGTGCACTCGGTTGTGGCAGTGGTGGAGTCGGCTGGCTCGGGATGACTGGTTGACTGGGAGCAGCAGGCTGCCCGGGAATCATGGAATCAGCAGGTTCGGGAGTGGGGGGGAGCAGTCCGTTCTCTCCCACTGGAACTTCCGGTGAGGGATAGCGATTCGTTTTGTTCTGGTCCGGAGCCATCGAGACCAGTTCTGCATCCCGCTTGCTGGTTTCTTCTGCCAGCTTCAGGAAGTCCTTGTACTCTTCTTTGACTTTGCGATAACGATTGACGGCATCAATGCGGAGATCGATCTTACTGGCGATAGCCGGAAGTTTGATTTCCTGCTGCAGAGTTTTATAGTCCTGCTCCAGGCCATCCAGATCCCAGCTCGTCGGTTCGGCTTCAATCATCGCCCGGAACTGAGTGTCGATGGTTTTGATCGCGTCCTTGGCGGCAGCGATTTCGTCAACTTGAGGAACACTCCGCCGGGCAGAGCCATCGGTGGGAGTTTGAATCTGTTCCCGATTCGGAGCAGCTGGCGTCTTGATTTCGGGCATACCCTGGCTGAAGGGATCAGCGTCATTCTGAGCGATCGGCGAATCAATGATTGCCGGGGTACTCTTCCCAGGCTGATATTCGTCTGTGGGGAGCAACAGGTGTCCTTCAACCCAGCGCCATTCGCCAACGGGAGGTTTGATGCGATACATCAGCACATTACCAAATTCCGTTTGAACATTTTTGCTGTCCAGAATGGTGATTTCATCATTTTTTGAGAGTCGGATCTGCTCGACTTCCCGCGATTCATCAAAGGCACTTCCGACCCGGACGACGACGCCGTTTTCAGTCACGCGTCCCCGATTGCCGTTGAGTTTCTGTACATGTTCTGCACGAACCCAGCTGAAACTTCCCTGGGGAGGGGCGATCATAAACCACCCACCCGGATCGTGGCGGTGTACGGTGACGCGGTTGCCCCGTTTGAGTTTGAGCGTCGGATAATAGCGACGTCCATTGCCGCTGCGAACCAGGGCTTCGTCTGCATTGACGACCGCTTCGTAGGGAAAGGTCCGTTTTTTCGCAAAAACATCGTCAGCCAGGCTGAGGAACAGCCCTGTCATTAATATAGGTGTCAGGATCCAGCGGTCTAACGGACACATGGAATAAGCCTCCGTGCTGACTTTTTTACAGCCCATTTGAAAGGTATAAGGTGAGTTGTCGCGAGTGTTTGAGGACAACCAGAATTGTTTGGGAAATACGAATCGGGGGCGATTCATATCGGGGAAAGGTTGAAATTGAGAATTGAAAGAGGTGCGTGTGATAATTCAAACGCCATTTCAAGGCAAGACCAAAAACCGAGTGACTGGAACTGCGCAGGGACCTGCGACGAAAAACCCGAAATCGGTTTGTAAATTGAGCGTGAAAGCGGATTTTTTCGTATTGACCTGATTTTAAAACTATGCAAAATTACCGTTCTCTCGATGCGGGCAGTCGGAAAAATATGAGATGTTTTCCACTGAACGCGATAGTTAAACTTACATTTCCATGATGTACGGGTTCCGTGAAGGTCTCCTGAAAACGTGAGACGGAATCGGGCCTGATTCAGAAAATCTATTTTCGTTTGATTGCCACTACGGACAGTGGTCCATTCTGCAAAGGAGTGCTTCGGTCGTGAAAAAATTAATGACATCTGCTACAGTTCTTGCTATTGTTGGTTGCTTTGCCTGTTTCACCGAAACAGCATCTGCACAAAACAATGCTCCCAGCAAGACCTCTTCTGTGGTACACAAAGTGGGCCTGATTGATATGGCTCATGTGTTCAAGAACTACGAGAAATTCACCGCCCTGCGTGAAGAGCTCAAAACTGAAATTCAGCAGAGCGATGCCAAAGCGAAAGCCATGGCAGAGCAGATTCAGGCTGTTCAGAAAGAGATGCAGGATTTCAAACAGGGCAGCCCTGAGTACCTGGCTCGCGAAAAGCAGCTGGCCCAGGCCGCTTCCGACTTCGAAGCATTCCGTAAAGTAGCACAGCGTGATTTTCTGCGGAAAGAATCCCGGATCTATCACACCATTTACATGGAAGTGACTGAAACGGTTCAGAAGTACGCAAAGATCTACAACTACACTCTGATCATGCGGTTTAATCGTGAAAGCCTCGACACCGATGATCCCAAGAAACTGATCCAGGGTATGAATCGCCAGGTGGTATTTCATCGTGCTGACGATGACATCACTCTGTCCGTTCTGGACTACCTGAACCGCAACTACAAGAGCCAGGCAGGAGCTGCCGGTGGTTCTGCTACTCGTCCGACTCCCGGTAAAACCCGGCAGTAGTAGAGACGGGTTCTCATGCACTCCTCAAACGGATGCAGCGCAGGTCTGAATCTGCCTGCATCCTTTTTGTGGTTGTTTCAGTGCACCAGGATCATCTTTCTTTTTGAAGGAGCAGCCCATGCGAACTCGCCAACAGAGAACGCTGGCCAGATCAGTACAGTGTAGCGGAGTGGGGATCTTCACAAACTCTGATGTGAAAATTCGCTTTTTCCCCGCACCGGAAAATCATGGAATCCAGTTTGTCCGGACGGATCTGAGTGGATCCAAACCAATCCCGGCTTTGATTGAGAATGCCGTCTTTCGGCAGCGGCGGACTGCGATTGAATTCGAGGACGCTTCCGTCGAAATGATCGAGCATGTCATGGCCGCTCTGGCAGGATTGCAGATCGATAATTGCCGCATCGAGATCAATGCTCCCGAGGCTCCCTGTTTTGATGGTTCCGCGCTGGAACTGTCAGAGGAGTTTCTGGAAGCGGGAATCGTAGAACAGCCATTCCCCCGAAAAGTAATTTCGATTCAGCAGCCAGTGACTGTGGACAATGAGGCGGGCAGCTTTATTCAGGCCCGGCCTTTAAACCGGTCTGTCATGGCGATCGGCTACTATCTGGACTATGGCGCAAAGTCGCCGGTTGAACCTCAGTGCCTGACACTGGAAATCAATCCGGAGGTCTGGATGAACCAGTTGGCTTTTTCCCGCACGTTTGTGCTGGAAGAAGAAGTCGCAGCCATGCGTGAGCTGGGCTACGGTCAGCGGTTGAGTGCCGCCGATCTTCTGGTTCTGGGGCCGGATGGTCCCGTTGATAACGAATTAAGGACACTCGACGAATGTGTCCGACACAAAATGCTGGATTGCCTGGGAGATTTTGCTCTGCTGGGCTGTGACCTGCACGGTTATTTCAGCGCAAATCAGTCGGGGCACGCTCTGAATCGAGAGCTGATCCGGCAGATCAGGTTAACGCATCAATCCACGGAATCCGAAACAGCCTGGAAGGTTGCTTAAAAAGTATTGATTCAGCTGCTGAGCAGCTATTCCATCTCACTCTGGTATGTCACTGACTGCAGACTTTTTAGGACGTCAACACACATGGCGACAAGTATCTCAAATCTCTCCTACGTCGATCCCCAGGCAGAAATTGGAGAGGATGTGACAATCGGTCCGTTCTGTTTTGTGGGACCGGATGTCAAAATTGGGAATGGGACTGTACTGGACAGTCATGTTTCCATCACGGGACATACTACAATTGGCGAACGAAATCGTTTTTTCCCGACATCAGTCATTGGCAGCGAGCCACAGGATGCCGGCTATCATGGTGCTCCCACCCGATTGATTATCGGTGACGACAACCTGTTTCGAGAAGGATGCACGATTCATCGCGGCGCCGAAAAAGAAGACCACTGCACACGCATTGGCAATCGAAATACATTCCTGTGTAATTCTCATGTCGCGCACAACTGCCGGATCTTTGATGATGTGACACTCGTCAACGGCGTGCTGCTGGGCGGACATGTGCATGTGCACGACCGGGCGATTGTTTCCGGAAACACGGTCGTCCATCAGTTCTGTACGGTAGGAACGCTGGCCTTCGTCAGCGGCGGTGCCCGGGCCACGATCGACGTGCCTCCCTTTATGATCTGCACGGGCTCCGATGATTTTCGCGTGCGGTTTGTCAACCTGGTTGGCATGCAGCGTGCGGGAATTTCGGAGAGCTCAATTGCAGTCATCCGCAAAGCGTACCGTCTGTTCTATCGCAAGAATAAAAAACTGGACGAAGTCCGCGAAATTTTCAGTCAGGAACTGGAGGGTGTAATGCCTATGGCATTGCAGACTCTGTTTAATCATTTTGAAGGAATTCAGGGGAGTAAAGCGGGACGAGGACGCGAAGCAGCCGCCCGCAGCGCCAAATACGTTCCTGAAGAAAACAGTCAAGATTCAACACGGAGAGCAGCATGAGTTCATTGAACGTGGCCGTCGTCGGGGTCGGAGCTTTAGGGCGGCATCACGCCCGGATTTTAGCTGGCATGGAAGGGGTCAATCTGTGCGCAGTCGCCGATACCAATCCTGATCAGGGACAGGCCATCGCCGAACAGCATGGCACCCGCTGGGTGGCGAATTACCGTGAGCTGTTTGATTCCGTGGACGCGGTTTCTCTGGCCGTACCAACCCATGCCCATCTGGCGATCGCGGGTGAATTTCTTTCCCAGCAGATTCCCGTACTGGTCGAAAAACCAATCGCCTGTAACCTGGCAGAAGCAGAAGAACTGGTGCAGATTGCAGAAGCGAATCAGACTCTTTTGCAGATTGGTCATGTCGAGCGTTTCAATCCGGCAACCCAGGCTGCTTTCCAGCGCTGTCCGCAACCACGCTTCATTCGCAGCGAACGTGTCAGCCCTTACACTTTCCGTTCAACTGATATCGGTGTGATTCACGACCTGTTGATTCATGACATTGACCTGGTACTGTCCGTCGTCCAGTCTCCGCTGCAAAGCGTGGAAGCGTTTGGCATCTCAGTGATGGGCGAACATGAAGACGCCGTTCAGGCGCGGCTGCGATTCCAGAATGGATGTATTGCCGACCTGACTGCCAGCCGGATCTGTCCGGTAGCGAAACGGACCATGCAGCTCTGGGGCGTTTCCGGATGCGTGACCGTTGACTTCACCAGCCGGGAAGTCAACTCCTATCGACCTTCCGAAACTCTGCTGTACGGCACTCCTCCCCTGGAGCGCGCCCGGAAAGCAGGCGTAAACCTGGAAGCATTGAAACAGGAAGTCTTCGGAACGTTTCTGAAAGTGGAGAATCCCGAAGTTTCTTCGGCAGATGCCCTGACTGCAGAGCTGAGCAGCTTTGTGGAATCGATCCGTAGTAATACAGCGCCCCTGGTAGGCGGAACCCAGGCTCTGGAAGCAATGCAGGTTGCAGAGCGAGTACTGGAAGCAGTCAATGCTCATCAGTGGGATGGAAGCCAGCAGGGACCTGTTGGCCCCTTCATCCAGTTTCCGAACGAACAACGCCGCATGGCCGGCTAGCAGGCCCCTGAAGAGGGAACTGCGTCAGCCAACCTGCGATGTTCGAGGCTTTTGAGTCGAGGTCCTCAGGCAGCTTGATCAGTCAAGCTCTTTTAATGCCTGGGCGACCTCTTCGGCGTGTCCGTTGACTTTCACTTTGGGCCAGGCTGCGGCAATCTTGCCTTCCTTGTCGATCAGGAAGGTCGCACGCTGGATCCCCATGTACTTCTTACCGTACATGCTCTTTTCTACCCACACGCCATACTTCTCAGCAATGGCATGGTCTTCGTCTGCGAGCAGGGTAAAAGGCAGCTCGAACTTGGTCGCGAATTTTTCGTGAGACTTAACCGAGTCGGGGCTGATACCCAGAATGACGGTGTCATTTTTCTTGAAGGTAGTAACCCGATCCCGGAAGTCACAGGATTCAGTGGTGCAGCCCGGAGTATTGTCTTTGGGGTAGAAGTACAGGAGTACGTTCTTTTCCCCTTTGAATTCGCTCAGGCGGACTTTGCCTTCCGGATAAGCGGGGAGAGTAAAAGCAGGAGCACGCTTGCCAACTTCAGGTACTTTGCTATCGGTAGCCATGTTGATTCCTTGATGAGGTCTGAGGGGTGAACCGGGGCAGGTTCGTAATGGCGCAATGAAGCCAGTCGGAATACGAATCAGACTGGAATGCAAAACTTCAGTCACGTGCCTGCATGATAACAGTCTGACACGGAATTTTCGACTGAGAGCCGCTGTGCAATGCGGTAGAACCTGTTTGAAATCAGGCGCGCCAGTATTGGCGATGGTACTTCGTGACCGTGTCCAGGGCCGGTTTGGCTTTGCCGTCCTGGTTAACCAGACCCGAGTGGGGAAAACGACAGTCATCCTGATCGCGGAACTGCGACCAGTAAACGCCGGTTACGGCCGGCTTGGCCAGCAGCAGGGGGAGATAAAGCTCAAGCCACTCCGACTGGGCGGCTTCACTCCAGCCGGTTTTCCACTGGCTGGCCTGGACCCGCGAGATGCTTTTGTCCCGTTCGTTGACGACCGTATCGTCACTGGGGAAAGCCAGGGTCAGGTGCAGCGGCAGGTTCAGCATGCTCCATTTGTCAATCAGTTTTGACATATCCAGCATGTCATGATGATGCGAGCCGTTCGGGAAATAACCGATGCTCAGTTCCAGGTCGATTCCGGAAAGCCCGACTCCCAGTCGGTCGATGGCATCGACGAACTGCATGGGAGAGAGCTGGTGCTGCCCCTTGGAAAGGTAATCTCCCCAGGGCTGTTCGACTCTGATGAAACACTGGATGGAGTCATCCGTCTGTTTAGCAACTTCGATGGCGCGGGCGGTGAGAGTGAGCCGGGTCTCTTCATTGAGTCCGAAGACGCCGCCGGTGTTCATGGCAGAAACCAGCGTCCAGTTTCGAATACTGCCCGTATACCGGGTGATCGCGGTCTCAATGAAATGGGAAACGATGCTCTGGAAGTTGACCATATCCAGCTTCCAGGACTCGAGCCAGTCGGGGAGTCCTTCCGGGGCGAAATCGAGCAGGCAGCCTCCACGAATCAGCAGATTGTTTTTTTCGCACCAGTCAACCTGCTGATCGCACTGGTCCCAGTTCTGCTCGCCCTCGTAGAGTTCGATGTTTTTCCAGTTCACCAGATCCACGTTGACGGCATCAAAGGCCTGGCAGATCTGAGCCCGTTCGGAACTGTCAGGAATCAGGGTTCCCAGGTTACAGCCCAGTGAAACGGGTAGTTTCAGTGACTGTGCCCGCTGATGCAGAATCGTCAGACGCTGACGTGCATAAAGCTGGACCAGCATTTCAGCTGCGGCATGCGCTTTCTGCAGGGCGAGGTCGGCGAGTTCCGAGCAGCGTTCCAGTTGATCCTGGATGACGGCCGCCTGGGAAAATGCATGGAAGGCTTCGTCGTGCAGCTTGACCAGTGCCTGGGGAATGACCAGACCGGCGATCTGCCAGTTGCTCAACTGATCTTTGAGCGTGGAAATTTTTCCACGGGCCAGTTCCAGTGAGAGAACGTAGGGTTCTTCGCGTTCTGCAAGGGAGGCAGTCCGCACGATCGGGCGGCCAAAGTCAGTGACGTGCCAGACGATATTCAGTTTGCAGCTTTGTGATGTCTGGCGGCGGAAAGTGAGAACATTTCCGTCCACCTCAATCCGCGTAGGAAACACACGTCCGTCGACGGCGTTCAGATAAGCGCGGTGAAGATCAGACCAGTCTTCAGGTACTTGAGTAGGTGCAATTAAAAAGCGCAAGTTGCCCATAAGAACGGGTCACAATCATTCTCTGATTTTAAAATTAAGAAGTTAACTTCAAGCTACTTCTCCCATTATCGCGTTTGCAGCACTGGTGGCAAGTGTAGACTCGTATGTATGTACATCAGGCTGGCTGGAGCCGGCGGCTGGCAGGAAACTGACGATCGCTCGAATTAGCAGGGATTTAGCGGTTATGAACAGCACTCAATTGTTTAGGCTGCTGGTTCTCGCTAAACTTCCAGTGTCTCGATTCATCCGTTTTTCATGAATGTGGTCACGAAGCATGACATCCTCCGCGTTTACCGAAAGTTCACTCACCGGCATTCCCGTCAAACGGGGAAAAGTCCGCGATGTATATGATTTTGGCGATCGGCTGCTGTTTGTGGCCACCGATCGAATCAGTGCCTTCGACTGGATTCTCTCACCAGGAATTCCCGACAAGGGGCGGGTGTTGACCCAGATCAGTCGGTTCTGGTTTGAACGATTCACCACGATTCCGAATCATCTGCTGAGCATGGATCCAGCCGATCTGCCGCTCCCCGCTGATGCCGATCTCGAAGCGCTGCGTGGCCGTTGCATGGTGGTACGGAAGACCGAAGTGGTTCCCTTTGAATGTGTCGTCCGCGGCTATCTGTCCGGATCTGGGTGGAAAGACTATCGGGCGACTGGAGCCGTATGTGGTATCGATTTGCCAGCGGGTCTCAAACAGAGTGATCAACTGCCCGAGCCCCTGTTTACACCGGCAACCAAAGCGGAGTCCGGCCATGATGAAAACGTCTCATTCGAAGTGATGAGTCAGGCCATCGGTAAGGAACTGGCTGACAGCCTGCGGGAAAAGAGTATCCAGATTTATCAGCAGGGTTCTGAATATGCCCGGGAACGTGGCATCATCCTGGCCGACACCAAATTTGAGTTCGGCCTGCTGGACGGAACACCGATTCTGATTGATGAAGTTCTGACTCCCGACAGCTCCCGTTTCTGGCCTGCGGAGACCTACCAGCCGGGTGGCGCACAGCCTTCGCTCGATAAGCAGTTCGTTCGCGACTGGCTGGAGACGACCGACTGGGATAAGAACAGCACTCCCCCTGTACTGCCGGATCAGATTGTTGAAAAGACGCGCGAGAAGTATTTTGAAGCATACAAAATGCTGACCGGCGAGGAATGTACCTGGTAGGCCCTGCGAATAAGGTGCCGGTCCTGCGGGTAGTGTCGATTATAATGCTCGCATCGACTTCAATTTGATCTATTCTTCACTTGGGATCTAAACAGCGACTGGTACTCAGTTTTCTGCGAAAGCAGGCCCGGTACGTAGCGTCTGTCCCGCTGAAAAGCGACGACAGTCTGGGATCGCCTCTGAAAACATGGTATTCTAAAGGCTGATCCGTGGGGAATCTGGCTCTCGAATTCGTGAAAAACTCCATGGAGACGGACTTTTTAGCCAATAAACGGATTCTGGTAACGTAGGAAAGAGACCGGCTTTTTTAATTCTCAAATTCCGGCGGTCAGAGTGTCGATGAAATCAGTATGACTGTACGATTATTTCCTCAATCCGGACTGTTGTCGTCTCAAAAGAATGTGATGGTGCGTTGGTTTCCTCGCATTCTCGCAGCAGGCTGCCTGTGCCTGGTTTTCACCCTGCTTTACGCACTACCGACGCGAGCCGGGGAAGTGGAAGTGAAGCACGGCACGATCCTCCGCGGTGACATTGTGCCCATCCTGGGACTAACTGACGCCCTGGCATCCCGTCTGGAATATGGCGATACCGAAGTTGCGATCCCCAAGCGGAAGCTGGAGGGGTATCCGATCATCATGGTCGATGACGGAGTCGTCCGTTATTTTGTATCCCGACGCGAGATCCAACGGATCAATAACGATCAGGACCTTTCGCGATATGAAACATTCGAACTGCCTCAACGGGTGACCGGACGGGGACAGATGCTGAAGGTCGTCGGAAATTATGAGGATGTGACCGACTTCGATGAGTTCGGACGGCGGAAAGTCACTCTCCGAACCAGCAAAGGGTTGATGCCCCTGTTACAGGGAGTGACGGAGATCACGCCACACTACCTGAAGATTACCGGGCTTAAGCAGCAATGGAACCTGGGGATGCGGACGACTTCCGTCAAGGAAGAGATTCTGGATGCCATGCTGAAAAAGAACATCGATCCGCTGGAGCCTAATGATCGGATCGCAGTCGCCCGCTTCTACATTCAGGCTGGCCTGTATCTGCCGGCCGGTAAAGAGTTTGATTACATCGAGGCAAACTTCCCGGAGTACAAGGAGAAGATTGCAGGTTTCGTCACCGAACTGCGGACGCTGCACGGCCAGCAGTTATTGAATGAGCTGGAACAGCGCCGCAAGGCAGGGCAGCATCAGCTGGCGCAGACTGCGATTGCCAAGTTCCCCACGAATAATGTCGACCAGTCAATTCTCCGCCAGATCCGCGAAGTGGAATCAGACTACGCCAAACGCAGCGAACGGATTGAGAAAGCATTGTTCCGCCTGGGGGAACTCGAAGCAGAAATTGAAGAGGTCAAGAACAAATCACGACTGCAGGCCTGCCGCCGTGAAGTGATGAGCCAGTTAAATTTTGAATCTATCGATCGCCTGGGATCGTTCCTGAACCTGGAAAGTGATGACTCCCTCTCACCGCGTGAGAAGCTGGCTCTGGCCTATTCCGGCTGGATTGTGGGAGCGGCTAACGTGGTGACCGATCTGGATACCGCTCTCAACCTCTGGACGGCCCGGGCGCATGTGCTGGAATACCTGCGCAATGAAGATGAGCAGCTGGACGGGAACATGATCGAAACACTTTCGAAGCTGGAAGGTGTTTCGACGGCAGTGCTCAAGCAGATGATTCCTCTGCTGCCTCCGATTCTCGATGCCCCCATCAGAAATACCGAGACTGCGTTTCCGATTCAGGTGACAGATCCCGGGGCGGAACTCCCCGTGTCTTATACGGTGTTACTGCCTCTCGAATACAATCCGCATCATTCATACCCGATGATTGTGGCATTACCGACAGCCGGTGCCAAACCGGAGATGGAACTGCACTGGTGGGGGAAATACAAAGATGGACCGGGGCAGTCACAACGCCGTGGCTATATCGTGATTGCTCCCGATTACCTGCAGGAAGGGCGAGATCGATACACCGATAATGCGACAGCGCATTATGCTGTGATTCAGTCCATCCGCGATGCCCGCAAACGCTTCAACGTGGATTCCGACCGGGTCTTTCTGGCCGGTCATGGAACAGGCGCAGATGCTGCCTTTGATATCGGCATGTCGCATCCGGGACTGTTTGCGGGAGTGATTCCGATCGCAGGGAAAAGCAGTGCCTTCAACCTGCATTACTGGCAGAACGCCAGTAATCTGGCCTGGTATATTGTGGGAGGCGAACTTGACCGCGATACGCTGGAGCATAATTCACTGCTGGTCAACCGGATGATGCGCAACGGTCACGATGTGATCTATGCAGAGTATAAGGGCCGTGGGTATGAGCATTATTATGAAGAAATCCACCGGCTTTTTGACTGGATGGAACTTCATCAGCGCGTGAAATATCCCAAAGAGATCGATGCCAAGATTCTCCGTCCGCTGGACAACCGGTATTACTGGGTCCGCACCGACGATTTCCCCCGCCATATCATGCAGGGGCCCGAGTACGTTGGCAACGGCCGGATTCGCGCCCGTCCGGTTACGCTGGGAGTCAGCATCAAGCTGGGCAACGTGATCTATGTGAAATCGGGGGGTAAATCCTATTCACTCTGGCTCAATCCGGAACTGGTCGATTTTGACAAGCGGCTGGAAGTCCACGTCGACAACAAGATCAAGTTTAACGACTTTCTGCGTCCCGATATGAAAGCAATGCTTGACGATTTCCGCGATCGGGGCGATCGGCAGAAGCTGTTCGACGCCCGGCTCGATTTTTAGGAGAGCCGGATGCATCGACTCGGCTGACAGTTTCAGTTGCCGGTGAAGTACATGATGCGGGCAGCATGTCCCGGGCTGGACGATTTCGGACTCACCCGGATTTTCGCCTGATGCTTGCCTGGTTTGAGTTCGCTGTTAAAAACCACTGTGCGGGGATAGTGCAGGCCTTTGCTGTAATGATGGTACAGATCGTGTGTTTTGAACGGTCCACCATCGATGCTGACTTCCAGCTGACCTGCATCGGGGCCGGCGACAATGAACGCGCCTAGTGCGGTTCCCTCAAAATCCAACTCCAGTTCGGCACCCGGTTGCTCTGCACACAACATGGGGATGCTGGTAAAGCGACTGCGTTTGCTACCCGGAATGGATTCCCAGTCAGGAATCTTGATCTCCCAGCCCGATACTTGTTTCGCTTGCTTAACGTTAATCAAACGGCCATTGCGGAAACTGAAAGCATCCAGCGGCTGATCCGGTGTGGAATGTTTTTCTTTTGGTCCGGATTCCTGCCAGGCACGAGTCAGCAGCTTATCAATCATGGCGGCACAAATGGCATTACCGAAAGGAGCCGGGTGTGTTCCACCATACTGTTTCCAGGTCAGTTGGTCAGCGTCGATCAGACGGGCGACTTCACTGGCCAGATCGATGGTTGAAATCTGGTAGTGTTTCGCAACCTGCTCATGACTGGAACTGGAGAGCGGCTTTTTCTTCTGTTGAATGGTTTCCAGCATCGACGGGTTCACGAAATGCACCATGACGATGTCGGCATAAGGATTGTGCCGCCGGATCTGGGCGATCACTCCTTCCATCCCGCGAATCGCGGCTTCCCGGGAGTGCCCTGCATCCTGATCGTCATTCACAGCGAACTCGACGAAGAAGAGATCGACCGGTCCCTGGCTGAGAACATCGCGATTCGTACGAAACGCACCCGTGTTCGAGCAGGTGGAGGAGATGCCGGCGTTGGTAAATGTGAATTTGGTCTCGGGGAAAGTCTTTTCCAGGAACTCACAGACCATCGGTCGATAGCCGTTCATTTCGGTGATTGAGCCACCCAGGAAAGCGACATGGCCCGTTTTAGTAGATTCGAATTTCTGTTTGCTGTTCTGATAGCTGCCGCGCAGATGAATGTTTTTGTTTGAGACTTCGGGCAGGTTCTCCGGAGTGGCTGCGCTCAATTCAGTCGAGGCATGACATAAAACCAGGCAGAGGAGGGCAGACAGCAGACGAAACGGGGATCGGGCATAGTTCATAGTCGGGCGAGCTCATACTGGAAAGAACAAAACTGGAAAGTACCGCGGTGAAAGGCAAATATCAGCCTCTTCCAGCATGCAGAATCCAGGGGGCCAGGTCAAGAGTTCTGCCGGGCAACAATTGATTTCAGGTTCAGGGATTCGATACGATAGATGCCTGTTTCAATTTACCGTGTTTCCCTGTGACATATACAAAGAGCCCGCAGCGCTGGCAGGAGTTGTAATGAAATCGTTGTCTTTTCTGATCGCGTGTTGTCTATCCACCTTGTTTCTGGGGACTGCCTTTGTGAGTGAAGCCCGGGCAGAGAAGAAGCCGCATGTGGTGTTCGTTACCGGCGATGATGAGTACCGGTCTGAAGAATCGATGCCGATGCTGGCCAAGATTCTGAAACGGGATTACGGTTTCGATGTCACCGTCTGTTATTCCCTGGATGATGAGGGCAATATCTCACCCGGGAATCAGAAATCGATCAGTGGCCTGGAAGCCCTCGACGATGCAGACCTGATGGTGCTCTTCACGCGGTTTCGCGATCTGCCTCCCGAACAGTTCCAGCACTTCCTGAACTATGTGAAGTCGGGGAAACCAGTTGTCGGTTTCCGGACAGCCACACATGCTTTCATGTTCCGAGATCCGAAGAGCCCCTTCAAGGCGTGGAACGATCAGAAAATCGCCGAACTGGTTGGGCAGAAGTGGATCACCCACCACGGACATTTCGGTGACGGGCACGAATACCTGACGGAAGTCACCGTGAATGAGGAGGCTGCAGAACATCCGATTTTGCGGGGCGTTAAACCGTACAAGGCGTATTCCTGGCTGTATCATGTGGATGGTGGCAGCGAAGGGCATCAACTGGCGGGGGACAGCAAGCCCCTGTTGACGGGACGCTCGCTCAAATCCGGTCATGAGCAGAAAGGCAACCTCGATAAATATCCGCTGACCAACCCGGTCGCCTGGACCAAGACTTACAAGGGAGCAGACGGAACCCAGGGCCGTGTCTTCTTTACCACGACGGCGCACCCTTTTGACTTCAAAGATCCCAACGTGCGGAAGCTGGCACTCAACGGAATTCTGTGGTCGCTGGGCAGGGAAGCAGAGATTCCCTCCCAGGGAGCAAACACGGATACCGTCGATGACTATGATCCGAACAACTCCGGCACCGGGCCGAAAAAATATAAAACAGGGCTGAAACCGGAAAAACTCTGATTGGAAAGAGTGTAGAGATCCTGAAGCCCGCGGCGACAAAGCTGCGGGCTTTTTTAATGTACCGTCAGTAATTCTTCCAGAAGGAGGGAACGAACAGGACCAGGATGGCAAACAGTTCCAGGCGGCCCAGCAGCATGAGGATCGTCAGGATGACTTTCCCCGTGAGCGTGAAGTCGGCATAGTTTTCGGTCGGACCCAGTTCGCCGACCCCCGGGCCGATATTATTCAAGGTGGCGACCACGGCACTGGTGCAGTCGATCAGCTTTTCCGGTTTGTTTGTCTGCCACTCGGTATTGGGTTCGATGGCGGTCAGCAACAGACTGCTGAAGATGAAGATGACCAGCACCAGGCTGAAGTACACGGTGACGTCATTACGAATCCCCTGTTCGATGTTCGTAGTGCCAATTCGCAGAGGACGGACCACGTTCGGGCGAAACGATTTTTCGATTTCCAGCCAGATGATCTTGGCAAACAGTACAACGCGAATGACCTTGATGCCCCCCGCCGTCGAACCGGCACAGCCTCCCACAAACATCAGTAACAGCAGCAGCATTTTGGACGATTCATTCCAGGTATCGAAGTCGCCGGTCCCGTAGCCGGTGGTGGTCATGATGGAGACCGCCTGAAAGCCGGCATAACGCAGGGCGTCGGGCAGGGTGTCGTAAATATGGTTGTTAATCAGGTTATAGGTCAGAAAGATGATTGCACCACTGAGAATCAACAGGTAGGTGCGGAACTCAATATCATTGCGCAGCGGGGCGACCATACTCTTCCAGGAGAAATCGTGCGAACGCATGTTTTTTAACGAAAGGAAGTAAAGCGAGAAGTTGGTTCCCGCTGCCACCATGAATACCGCGATCGTAAATTCAATCAGTGAGCTGTTGAAATACCCGACACTGGCGTTGTGCGTACTGAAACCCCCGGTCGCCATCGATCCGAAACTGTGGCAGAATGCATCGAAGACGCTCATACCTTCCAGCCAGAGGATCAGCGCCAGCACGAGGGTGAAGGCGACATAGATGGTCCACATGACGATCGCTGATTCGCGCACCCGCGGACGGACCGCTTCACTGGTCGGGCCGGGTACTTCGCGCCGCATGAGCGCTTTGCCCCCCGCACCCAGATGACTCAGGATTGCGACGAACAGCACGATGATTCCCATACCACCCAGGCAGTGGGTGAAACTCCGCCAGAAGAGGACGCAGCGCGGTATCAGCTTCGGATCTTCCAGCTCTCTGAGTACCGAGGCTCCTGTTGTTGTGAAACCGGAGATCGATTCGAATAGCGCATCGGGAACTGTCATCGGAACGTCGGGGGAGACCATCGAGCCGGAGAACAGAAAGGGGAGGCAGCCCAGGACACCGGAATAAATCCAGCTCAAGCCGACAACGGCGAGCGCCTCTTTGCGCAGGATCGTGCCATGCTCTTTTCGCCCGGCCAGGTAGAGCAGGGAACCGGAGACCAGACTGCAGGCAATCGCACCACAGATGCCCCAGAAACCCGCGGATTCAAATTCGACAGCCTCTCCAAAAACGGGGAATGCCCAGGGGAGACTGAATACCATTGACGCACCGACCAGCATGCCTACCAGGCCCAGCAGTCGGCAGAGAAGCAACCAATTCATTCGATTTCAACTTATTGATTTAGTGCAGTCAGGAACGACTGGAATCTTCCAGTCTGTTCGAGTTAAATATAGAGAGATCTATAAAAGCGAAGATTATAGCACGTCTGTTCCTCGGGAACGATACCACTCATTCCGATTTAGGAAATTCCATTTATGCTCGCTCGACACCTGCTTCGTACGCCTTTTTACCTTTGTCTCTTGTGTCTGGCTCTCTCTGCCTCTGCTTTTACCCAGGCTGAGGAACTTGAACAATTGACGTATCAGAATCCGCAACTGGAAGTGGATCTGGGCGTCGGCTTATGGGCCTGGCCTTTACCGATGGATTATGATGGCGACGGCGATCTGGATCTGCTCGTTTCCTGCCCCGACAAACCATCGAACGGCACTTATTTCTTTGAAAACAAGTCGGATGGCAAAGATTCGATGCCGGTATTCGAGCCGGGGGTCAGACTGGGCAAAGGCTATCATAATACGTGCCTTTCCTTTGTGAACGGCAAGCCACGTGTACTGGTCGCCGGTCGGGAAGTGATCGATTTTAAACAGCATGGGTTTGATAAACTCACCGATCTGCCCGTTGAACGGAATGTGCACGGCGGCAAGGTGCGGGCCAATCAATGGTATTACGTGGACTACGACGGTGACGGCGACCAGGATCTGGTGGTCGGTGTTGGCGACTGGAGCGACTACGGTTGGGACGATGCCTACAACCAACTGGGGCAATGGACCAACGGACCCCTCCGCGGATATGTGTATGTGCTCAACAATGAGGGGACTGATGCCAAACCAGAGTATGCTAAGCCTGCCCGCATCAAAGTGGGCGATAAGGACCTCGAAGTCTTTGGCTGGCCGTCTCCCAACTTTGCCGACTTCGATGATGATGGTGATCTGGACCTGATTTGTGGAGAATTTCTGGATCAGCTGACCTACTTCGAAAACACCGGTTCCAGGACTGAGCCGCAGTATACACTCGGGCGGCGTCTGGCGAGCAATGGGGATCCGATTCAGATGGATCTGCAAATGATCGTTCCCAAGGCGATTGACTGGGACAAGGATGGCGATATCGATCTGATTGTCGGTGATGAAGATGGTCGCGTTGCATTCATTGAGAATACCGGAGAACTGATTGGTGGCGTCCCCCAATTTTTACCACCCCGCTATTTCCGTCAGAAAGCGGCTGGTGTCAAATTTGGCGCCCTGGCAACTCCTTATGCCTTCGACTGGGATGGCGATGGGGACGAAGATCTGATCTGTGGAAATACCGCTGGTTACATTGGCTTCTTCGAAAATCTGGATGGCAATGCTCGGTCGCCACGACTGGCAGCCCCTCGCTATCTGCAGGCTGGAGGACGACCGATTCGCATTCAGGCGGGCCCCAATGGTTCGATTCAGGGCCCCTGTGAAGCGAAGTGGGGTTATACGACACAGACTGTGGCAGACTGGGATCAGGATGGACTACCGGATCTGCTGGTGAATTCGATCTGGGGAGAGATTCTGCTGTTTAAGAACATCGGCACCCGGACTGAGCCCAAACTGGCGCCGGCACAGACGATTGACGTCGAGTGGAAAGCAGCAGTTCCCAAACCAGCCTGGAACTGGTGGGATCCACGGGGAAAACAACTGGTCACTCAGTGGCGGACAACTCCCGTCGCTGTCGACTGGAACCAGGACGGACTGATGGACCTGGTGATGCTGGATCACGAAGGGTATCTCGCCTTCTTTAAGCGAGTTAAAGAGGGAGATCAGCTCAAGCTGCTGCCCGGTGAGCGGATCTTTGTCGATGAATCGCTCAAACCGATTCAAATGAACAAAAAGCGGGCCGGAGGCAGTGGACGCTACAAACTGCACGTAGTCGACTGGGACGGCGATGGTCGCCTGGACCTGCTGGTCAACAGCACAAACGCGGACTTCTACCGCAACCTGAAGACCGTGGATGGAAAAGTGGTCCTGAAGAATGAGGGGCCGCTCAGTCAGCGCAAACTGGCCGGCCATACCAGCAGTCCCTGCACGGTCGACTGGGATCAAGATGGCGTTCGTGATCTGATTGTCGGGGCGGAAGACGGCTATCTCTACTGGATGAAAAATCCGAACTCACCCCAAAAGTAACTTCGACCAAAAGAGAAAACTGGTAGCAGAATGCAGGCAGAAAATCAGATCGCCTTTAAAGAGTGGGGAGCTATCTGTGCTTCCCTGGCAGAGGGGCGACAGTCGCTGATCGTACGGAAGGGGGGCATTCACGAAGGCCGCGATGGCTTTCGTGTTGAACATCGTGAGTTCTGGCTCTTCCCGACCCGCTTCCACCAGGACGCGGATCAATTGCAGGCAGGGCAGGAGAACCTGTTGTCGCAACCTTATGCGCAAGAACCTGCAGCCGGTCAGATCAGGCTTGGACTGTACGCCGTGGTTGAGCAGGTGCTCGAGCTGCAAGAGGAGTCACAACTCACTGGTCTGGAAGAACTGCAGGTCCTCAACCAGGAGACGCTCGCACAACGTTTTGTGTATAAGCGTCCCGGGTTGTACGTTCTGCTGGTTAGGGCGTATCAGATGCCGCAGCCCTTTGAGATCGAAGATGAAGCCCGTTACGGCGGTTGCCGTTCCTGGGTAGAACTCACTCAGGCTTATTCAACAGAGGGGGCAACGCCGATTTTGACCGAGGAACAGTTTCAGCAGCAGAAACAGGCCCTGGAAACCTGGTTGAGCTGAATTCAATCAGTAGTCTATAAACGAAAACAGCCCGGGCAAAATCGCACCGGGCTGTTGTTTTTTCTGTTCGGCATCAGGCTTTAAAGATTTTCTCGCGGCCTTCAGTCACATTCTTGGTTGCATTGCGTGTGTCGAGAACCATCTGGCTGTGCTTGACGATAAAGTCATAGTCATAAGCACTGTGGTCTGTTGCGATCAGTACACAATCCTGAGCTGCCAGATACTCGGGGGTGAGTTCCTGGCTTTCCATCGCAGGTACATCGTGATGCCGCATCTTGGGCAGTTTCGGAATGTGGGGATCGTTGTAGGTGAAGTCCACGCCCCGCTCCATCAGCAGATCCAGCAGGTGGAACGAAGGACTTTCACGCGGATCGTCGACATCTTTTTTATAAGCCACACCCAGCATGCAGATCTTACTGCCTTTGAGTGGTTTTGCTTTTTCGTTCATGAATTCCGCCAGCCGGTCAATCACGTAACGCGGCATGCGGGTGTTGACTTCACCGGCCAGTTCGATGAAGCGGGTTGTCTGACCTTCTTTACGTGCCAGCCAGCTGAGGTAGAACGGATCGATGGGAATACAGTGTCCACCCAGTCCGGGACCGGGATAAAATGCCTGGAACCCGAAAGGCTTGGTCTTGGCAGCGTCGATGACTTCCCAGACATCGATGTCCATGCGATCGAAGAGTGTTTTGAGTTCGTTGACCATCGCGATGTTCACGGCCCGGTAGGTATTCTCCAGAATCTTACAGGCTTCGGCGACTTCCGGAGACGAGACCTGGATCACATTCACCACTGCGTGTGAGTAGAGGGCCGAAGCAATCCGCAGGCTGTTTTCTTCCATACCGCCGACCACTTTGGGGATGCCGGCTGCTGAGAAGTCAGGGTTGCCGGGATCTTCGCGTTCGGGGCTGTAGGCGAGGTAATAATCTTCGCCCACTTTCAGGCCGGCGTTGTCCAGAATGGGTAGCATGACGTCCCGGGTCGTCGTGGGATAAGTGGTACTTTCCAGCACGACCAGTTGACCGGGCCGCAGGGTTTCCGCGATGACTTTCGCGGTGTTTTCCACATAGGTCAGGTCGGGGTCCCGGCTCGTGGTCAGGGGAGTTGGAACACAGATCAGCAGGGCGTCTGCTTCTTTCATCCGGGAGAAGTCGGCGGTCGCTTCGAACTGCTCTTTCGCTATCCATTTGGCAACGGTTTCGGATGGGATGTGCTTAATATAACTTTTGCCGGCCTGCAGTTGATCGACTTTGTTCTGATCAACGTCAAACCCCATTGTTTTGAAACCAGTGTTGACGAACGCGTCAATCAGCGGGAGCCCGACGTAGCCCAGGCCGATAATGCCAATAATTGCTGATTTGTCCTTGATCGCCTGCTCAAGCTGATTTGCCATCTGAATACCGTCCTTGCTTAATTCTGAAATGCAGGTAAATGTGCAGCTGAATGGGGCGGATCATATCAGTCGAACTTATTTCGTGCAAGCATTTTAGCGGACCGGCAGAAGTCGCCGGATCACAGCGGAATCTCATTGTTTTTGGAGCAGATGTCCAGACAAAGAGCAGGGCTGGTAACTATGAAATACGACGACAGGCCAGCTGAAACGGATCCAGCTGGCCTGTCGGTATGACTTTGTTTTATCCCGGTTACAGCAGTCCGGAATGACGTAACAATGGTTCAGGGCTGGGCTCGCGTCCGCGGAACTCCTTGAAGAGATCCATTGGATGCCGACTGCCTCCCATCGCCAGGATGGTATCTCGGAACCGACGGCCGGTTTCGGCAACGGCCTGCTCGTTATCCAGACCCGCTTCTTCAAAGGCGCTGAAGGCGTCTGCACTGAGAACCTCGGCCCATTTGTAACTGAAGTAACCGGCTGCGTACCCGCCTGCAAAAATGTGCTGGAACGAACAGAGGAAACGGTCTTCAGGGAGCATTGGCAGAACAGACGTCGTCTGGCTGATTTCCCGCTGGACATCGAAGACCGATTTTTCACCCGCAGGATCAAATTCGCTGTGCAGTTTCAGATCGACCACGCCGAACTGAATCTGACGCAGCATCTGAGTTCCTGCCTGGAAGTTGCGGGCCGCCTTGATTTTTTCAAAGAGTTCATCGGGCAGGGTTTCACCCGTTTCGTAATGCTTGGCCATCCCCAGCAGGGTCGGTTTGTGATAGCACCAGTTTTCCATGAACTGGCTGGCCAGTTCGACGGCATCCCACTCAACGCCATTAATGCCAGCGGCATCGGCTTCATCAATCGTGGTCAGCATGTGCTGCAGACCATGTCCGAATTCATGGAACAGAGTTTCCACTTCCCGGAAGGTCATCAGCGAAGGCTTGTTTCCTACAGGTGGAGTCGAGTTACAGACCAGATGTGCGACCGGAAGCTGAACTTCCCCATTGACCAGCTTGCGACCCAGGCAGTCATCCATCCAGGCACCACCCCGCTTGTCTGCAGGACGGGCGTAGGGATCGAGGTAGAACCCGGCGATCGTTTTACCTGCTTCATCCGCGATGTGGAAGAAACGCACATCTTTATTCCAGAGCGGAACGGTCTCTGCAGCGGGAGTTACCGTAATGCCGAAGATCCGGTTTACCAGGCTGAACAGACCGTCCAGAACTTTCTCCAGTGAGAAATAAGGTCGCAGCTGTTCGTCGGTGTAACTGAAGCGTTTTTCACGGAGCCGCTCTGACCAGAATGAGAAATCCCATTGAATGATGGGTTCGGTTTCTCCCTGCTCTTTCGCGTACTCCTGCAGATCAGCCAGGTCCTGCTGTCCGTTATCCCAGGAAGAACTTCGCAGCTGTTCTTCCATTTCGAGAACCGCATCAATGCCGGGCGCCATTTTTTCAGCCAGGCTGACTTCTGCAAAATTCGCGTAGCCCAGAAGCTTTGCTTTTTCCTGGCGTAACTGGAGGATCTGGGGAATGAGCGATGTATTATCGTATTCCCCTTCCGATGCACGGGTAATGAATGCGCGGTAAACCTGCTCTCTCAAAATGCGGTTGCGACAATGTTGCATGAAAGGACCGAAGCAGGGGAAGTCGAGCGTGATTCGCCAGGGACCCGCATCCGCGGTGGCTTCGGTGTCTGCGTCTTTATCGTCCCAGGTGTTGTAGGATTGGGCCGCAAGCTGCTTCAGACTGTCGGGGAATCCCGCTACATCTTTGCTGTCTGTAATCAGGAGCGTGTAGGCTTTGGTTGCATCCAGCACGTTGTTGGCGAAACGGGTGGAGAGCTGGGACAGCTCGGTGGCAATTTCATTAAATCGCTTTAAATCGTCTCCCGAGAGACCGATGCCGGCCAGCTCTGCAGAGAGGATTCGCTTTTCGATAATGCGTTTCTGGGCATCATTCAACTGATCCCAGGAGCCGTTGTCTCGGATGGCCTTCATGGCTTCATAGATCGGCTTGCTTTGTCTGACACTCAGCGAAAAAGCGACGATTTCGGGGAGTACACTTTCATAGGCTTCCCGTAATTCGGGTGTGTTTCTCACTCCCAGTAGATGTCCCACGGAACCCCAGGAGCGTTCCCAGGGGTAATCGAGTTCTTCGAGCGGTTGCATCAAGCCTTCCCAACTTGGCTGTGCTTCGCTTTCGATTTTACGCAGGCTTGCTTCCGACTGTTCCAGCAGGGATTTCACTGCGGGTTTAATATGCTCAGGCTCAATTTCATCGAAGCGGGGAAGGCCCTCCAGTACCAGAAGCGGATTGTCTGACAGAGGCTGTTGCTGATCCATAACGTTTTAATGTCCTTCCTTAAGTTTGCTTCAGTAAATCTGGTTCGAGGCAGGTTGTGTGCTTCGTCGGAAATCAATTCCGAGCGTTCATCATAAAATATCTCAGGTTCGATTGAAAAGGCATTCTATCTATTCGTCAAATCGATACAATGCTATGTGTACAGTTTGTCGCAGTGGAAAACCCGCTGCAGGGACTCTCGGATCTGTGGAAATCGAATTATGTTACAGCGATCTGCAGCCTGGGCAGTCGTGGTATGGCTGTCGGCTTATGCGACTGTCTGTCAGGCACAAGACCTGCCCGACAGTCAGAATCTGAATGAACTCTGGAATCGCCTCTCTGAGAAGGTACCGGCAATGAAAACAATGGGTGGACGTCAATTCTGGGGCGATGTGCAGTTTTTTCAAGGCTGGAAAATTCAACAGAATGTGATCAGCCAGCACTACCGCCTGCTTGATCCCAGTGATCAGCGGCATGCCAGTGGAACTCTCGCGGAATGCCGGCAGAAGCTCGCAGAAATCAGAGAGGACCGCAAGCTTCCTCCGATGCAGGGCCGGGCGGTGATTCTGATTCATGGGATCATCCGTTCTTCCAAGTCCTTTGAAAAAATGAGACTGGCCTGCCTCAAAGAGGGCTGGATTACGATTCCCTTTGATTATCCTAGTACCCAGAAGACGATCCCGGAGAATGCCCAGTTCCTCGGGCAGGTGATTAAATCGCTGGAAGGCGTTGAGGAGATCGATCTGGTTGTCCACAGCATGGGCGGTCTCGTGGTACGCTCCTGGTTGGATCAGCAGGAGGAAGTCGATCCTCGTGTCAGACGCATGGTCATGCTGGGAGTCCCCAATCGGGGGGCAGACATGGCAGACCGCTTTCGTTCGAATCTTCTATTCAAAGTTGTTTACGGGCCAGCGGGTCAGCAGCTGGTGACCGAATTGAACGGGGACTTCATTTCGAGTCTGCCGACACCTACCTTTCCATTTGGAGTCATTGCCGGCGGCCGGGATACCTTGAAAGGCTTTAATCCTCTGATCCGAGGTGACGATGACGGTACAGTCAGCGTCAGTAGCACGCGACTGCCGGGAGCCGCGGATTTTGTTCTGTTGCCCGTGCTGCACTCTTTTATGATGAATGATCCCCAGTCAATTTCACATACCCTGCGGTTCCTCAAGACCGGAAAATTCCGCGAATCTGGTGAATCACAGCCGATTCCTGAGGTCGAAGCTGCGGCGGCCCCTTAAAATCCGTCGATAACAACAGGTATAAGCGTAATTCAGTGACCAGTGAATCCCCGCTTTTTTCAGACGACAGGTAGAACGGATGGAACGAGACGAACGGCAATTGAAACTGCTATCCAAGATTCAGGTCATTTATGGGATCGTTAATGTTTTTGTGACTTACCTGTTTTATGAGACCATTTATTTTGGTTTCGATGCGTATCGTAAGACGATGGAACAGACTAAGCCGGATCATCAGGTGGAACTGGAACTGGGATTCGGGCTGGTGATCTTTCTGGTTGGCGTTGCGATCCTGTTCTGTATCATTCTGGCTGGTCAGTCACTGTCCCGCCACGAAAGCTATGAATTCTGTATGCTGGTTGCGATTTTTGAATGTCTCCTGATCCCCTTAGGAACCATCATCGGTATCTGGACGATTCTGGTTTTGCGACGCCCCTCGGTCAGAGCTTTGTTTAAATCTCAACCACCACCGGAAAGTCCTGCCGACCAGGCCACGGCCTGAACTTTACCGCCAGCTCACGAAACCCACGATTGATGTCCGACACTCCCACCACAGCTGAATCCCCTTCCGTCTCGCGGAAAATCTGGAGGGGAGTCAAATGGCTGTTGCTCGCGCTGGTCCTGTACTTCGTCTGGCAGCAGGGAGCGGAACTGTATGCAGAGCAGGGGGACACGCTTACCGGTATCAGCATTGATCCGCTCTGGCTGGTTCTATCTGCAGCCTGTTATTTCATAGCCTGGTTACCCTCGGTCTGGTTCTGGCGTCAGTTGGTTCTCAGTTCCGGAGAACAGGTTCGCTTCGGACCTGTCGCTCGCGCCTACTACTGCGGGCATCTGGGGAAATACATTCCCGGCAAGGTTTCGGTTCTCTTGATCCGGGCGACCCTGCTGAAAGATTTCGGTGTTCGCGTTTCGGTTGCCGCCCTCACGGCTGCTTACGAGACGCTGGCTGTCATGGGAGTCGGTTTGGTTGTGTTCCTTTCCTTGATTCCCGTTGTGTTGAATGCAGAGCAGGTTCAGCAGTGGCCTGAGTGGATGCAGTCAGTACAGGCCCGTCCCTGGCTGGTTCCCGGTCTATTTCTACTGGCGCTGTTTGTCTCTCTGCCACTATTGTCTCGTCTGTTGAATCTGTTCGCGAAGAAATTTACAAAGTCCGATGTCGAAGCGACCGATTCAGCTCCTCCTGCTGCTTTCTCGTTACGTTTACTCTATGCGGGCGTGTTGTTGTTTCTTGTGAGCTGGACGCTGCATGGGCTCAGCCTGGGTCTGGCACTCGCCTCCATCAACGGAGCAGGACTCGAATGGCAGGAATGGCCACGCTGGACCGCTGCTGTCTCCGCCGCGTATGCCCTGGGCTTTCTGGCGATTTTCGCACCTGCCGGCCTGGGAGTACGGGAAGGTCTGATCATCACGATTCTCGCCGGTTCCGCCCTGATTGGTCCTGCAAATGCGTTTGTCGCTGCCTTACTGATCCGGATCGTCTCATTTGCTAGTGAAATTCTGGCTGCTTTTGTTCTATACTATAGTTTTGGCAAATCGGCTTCAGGCGAGGATGATTCCGTACAGTCTGCCGCCGATTCCCAGTCCATTGATTCCCTGTGATTTCTGTTTGTTGAGTGAAAGGTCTGCGTCGTGCTCTCGATTATGATTCCGGTATTGAATGAATCGGAAAGTCTGCCACAACTGTATCAGGAGATCTGCGAAACCAGCCAGCAGCATCAGATTGACCTGGAAATTATCTTTATTGACGACGGTTCGACCGACAAGTCCTGGGAACTGATCTCGCAACTGGCCAAGCAGGATGAACGCGTTTCGGGGATCCGTTTCCGTCGGAACTTCGCCAAGGCAGCCGCATTGACCGCAGGCATGCGGTCCGCCCGCGGTTCGGTGATCATGATGATGGACGCTGACCTGCAGGATAACCCGAAAGAAATTCCCCGCTTTCTGGACAAACTCAACGAAGGCTACGATGTCGTCAATGGCTGGAAAGAGCGTCGCCTCGACCCCTGGCATAAAGTGTATCCCAGTAAAGTCTTCAACTGGATGATCTGGAAACTGACCGGACTCAAACTGCACGATCACAACTGTGGCTTCAAACTATTCCGCAAAGAAGTCGCTGCGGAAATTCGTATCTACGGCGAACTGCATCGTTTCATCGCCGTGCTGGCAGATGCCCGTGGATTTAAAGTGACCGAGATTCCCGTGCATCACCGCGAACGACAGCACGGTTATTCCAAGTATGGCGTGAGACGTTTCCTCCGCGGGTTCCTCGATCTGCTGACGGTTCGCTTCCTTACCGGCTATGGACAACGACCACAGCACATGCTGGGCGCCATCGGCTTGAGCTGTCTGATGCTTGGATTCCTCGGACTGGGCTACCTGGGCGTGGTCTGGTTGTTGACCAATCTGTTTGGTCTGGGACTCGGACCGATCGGAAACCGTCCGCTGCTGGCCTATTCTGTCGCTGCAACCATTCTGGGAGCGCAAGCGATCAGCCTGGGGCTCTTGGCAGAACTGATTGTCGCCTATACCGGTCGTCATCAGGACACCTACAGCATTTCCGAACGAACGGAAACCGCCTCTCAAAACGAGCAGGAGATCATTATCTGATTGGCACATCTCCAACTGTCTCTATCCTGTAATCCTGTCCGGGCTGGATCGGTCTCCAGCCCTCTGTCTGGGAATGAAATCATAGATGAAAATTACGTTCCTTGGTGCCGCCGGTGAGGTGACCGGCAGCCAGCATTTGATCGAGACAGACGGGCGACGGATTCTGCTCGATTGTGGCCTGTTTCAGGGCCACCGGGCAGAGTCATTCAAAAAGAACTGCCGCTTCGCTTATCCCGCTGAGTCCCTGGATGCCGTCATCCTCTCGCACGGACATATGGATCATTGTGGCAATATTCCCCGGCTGTACAATAAGGGTTTTCGGGGACCGATCTTCTGTACCTCCGCGACGGCGGACATCGCGGAGATCATGCTTAAGGACAGCGCCCGTATTCAGGATGAAGACGCCCGTTACCTGTCTCGCAAACTGAACGAAAAGCATCCGCCCATCGAACCCCTTTACGATGAGGAAGATGTGCGACAGGTCATGAAGCAGTTCGAGCGCCTGGACTATCATGAGTGGCACGACCTGGGGGACGACCTCCGGGTACGACTGCTGGATGCCGGCCATATTTTGGGATCTGCGATCATCGAGATGAAGATCAAGGACCAGGGAGAATGGAGACATCTGGTCTTCACCGGTGATCTGGGGCGCCGTGATCTGCCTCTGCTGCGAGATCCCGATACGATCGAGGGTTGTGAGATTCTGATTTCAGAAAGTACCTACGGCAATCGGGTTCACGAAAAGGCATCGGACCTGAAAGAGGAACTCTATCACATTCTCGATGAAGCCTATCGTGTTGAAGGACGTGTGATCATCCCCGCGTTCAGCCTCGGACGCACCCAGCAGATCATTTACTATCTGAATGATCTGTATAACGAAAACCGTCTACCACACATTCCGATTTTTGTCGACAGCCCCCTCTCCACGCGTCTGGTTTCAGTCTACCGCCATCATCTGCAGGATATGGATCAGGATGTCAGCGATGTTTTGAAAGAAGACAAGGATCCCTTCGGCTTCTCGTTGCTGGATTACGTTTCGACCCGTCAGCAGAGTATCGAACTCAATAAACGGGAAGGAGCGTTCGTCGTCATCGCCGGGAGTGGGATGTGTGAGAACGGTCGTATCCGCCATCACCTCAAGAACGGCCTGGAACATCCGGAGAATACCGTTGTACTGATGGGCTACCAGGCGGAGCATACCCTGGGCCGTCGCCTGCAGCAGCGCGATCCCAAAGTGAAAATCTTTGATCGTTATTACCAGGTCAAAGCCAGGGTCGTACAGCTCAGCGGTCTCTCAGGCCATGCCGACGTTGAAGATTTTAAATGGTGGTATGAAACCTCCGCGAAACGGGGAAACATTGGCCAGGTCTTCCTCGTCCACGGAGAACCGGAATCGGCGACGGCGCTCGCAGCCTTGATCCGTGATGAAGTCGATGAGGAACCGATCATCCCTCAGTATCAGCAATCGTTCGAGGTTTAATGCGACAATGGCGAAAGTGATTCAACATCCCGACAAGAGTCTGCCGGCTCTCGGAATCAGGCAGCCGTGGGCAGAACTGATCATGCGGGGCGTGAAAACAATTGAGCTCCGTTCCAGTCAGACGAAGATCCGCGGGACGATCTATGTCTATGCTTCAAAGACTCTCGCGAAGACACCGCACGCGATCGAAGCAGCAGCGCAAGCGGAAATCACCACTGAGACCCTCCCGACGGGCACCTTGATCGGCACCGTTGAGATCGTCGATTCCTTCCCCGCGACCGCTGAACATGCGGAAGCGTCAGGCGTCCCCGCGTCTTTGCTCAAGGGAAAGTTCGGCTGGAAACTCGCGAATCCCAAACGCATCAAATCGCCTATCGTGCCGCAGTTCCTGCCTTACGGAGTCTGGTTCTATCCCTTCGTCCGCAAGCAGACCGGGACTCGCCAGAAATAGGAACGGTTAAGGAACCGTTCCTCAGCCTTTTGTTGCGGTTGCCATCTCACCTGCGTATTTTCCGATCGACGCAATCACGGCTTCCCGCGTCTGGTCTGGATCAGAAAAAGCAGCGAACTGTTTGACGATCGCCGAACCAATAATGAATCCATCGGCTTTACCGCGGAGCGTGTCGACATGCGCGGGCTTACTGATGCCGAAGCCCACTGCTAAAGGCAGATCCGTCAGCGAGCGTAACGACTCCAGATGCGCGGTCAGTTCCCCAGGCAGTTCATCACGAACACCTGTCGTACCGGCGACAGCGATACAGTAAATGAAACCCGAGGCAGACTGCACGATTCGCTTCGTGCGATCTTCAGGCGTGAGTGGGGAGACCAGTTGTACCAGGTCCAGTTGAGCTGCCTTGGTGAGTTCCACAAACTCCGCTGCTTCATCTCCGGGAAGATCGGGAACAATCAGACCTGAGAATCCGGCTTCAGCGGCTTCTTTCAGGAAACGCTCTGCACCATAACGAAAGATAATCGCATACGAAACCATGCCGACCAGGGCCGGGAGATCGACGGACTCATCTGCTGAGAGTGCTTTCAAAGCTTCAAACAGGTCGTGTACGTGGAAGCCGTTATTGAGAGCCCGCGTATACGATTCCTGAATCACCGGACCATCTGCAATTGGATCACTATACGGGAAGCCCACTTCGATCAGGTCGACTCCCTGTCGTGACAGTTCTTTCAATACATCAACGGTGGTTGCCAGATCCGGATCGCCGGCCGTGATGAAAGGCATGAACGCCATGCGGTTTTCAGATTTTAACGTCGCAAAAGTTTCAGAGATCGAAGTTGTCACGATGGGGGGTACTGCTTTTAACTGAATTTCAGAGGGATGATATTTATTGTTACGACAAAACCGGCCGGGGATTAAATTTCCCGTTCCAGCAGGCGGGCCACTTCATTCACGTCTTTGTCGCCACGACCGGACAGACAGACAACGATCGTCTCATCGGGGCTGGCCTGGCGGGCTGCTTTGACGGCGTAAGCGATCGCATGCGACGATTCAATCGCCGGGATGATCCCTTCCAGGCGGGCCATCGTCTGAAAGCCTTCGAGGGCTTCATCGTCGGTGATCGCGGTGTAATTCACGCGGCCGGAGTCTTTCCAGTAACTGTGTTCGGGACCCACGCCGGGATAGTCAAGGCCTGCAGAGATCGAATGCACGTCCATCGTCTGGCCGTCATCATCCTGCAGCACATATCCGAAGCTGCCATGCAGCACACCCTTGGCTCCATAGCTCAGCGTACTCGCATGCTCTCCCGGTTCAGGACCGCGGCCACCCGCTTCCACGCCGGTCAGCTTCACACCCTCATCGTCGATAAAGGGATAGAACATGCCGGCAGAATTGGAACCGCCGCCGACACAGGCAATCACTTGATCGGGGAGTTTACCTGTCTGCGCCAGGCACTGTTCGCGGGCCTCTTTTCCGATGACCGACTGGAAGTCGCGAACCATCATCGGGAAGGGGTGCGGTCCAATCACGGAACCGATAATGTAGTGGGTGGTCTCCACGCTCGACATCCAGTCCCGCATCGCTTCATTGACGGCGTCGCGTAGCGTCTTGGAACCGCTGGAGACGCCGCGGACTTCAGCGCCCATCATTTTCATATTGAACACATTGAGCTTCTGGCGGCGGATGTCTTCCTCGCCCATGTAGACGATGCATTCCAGCCCGAAGCGGGCACAGGCCACAGCAGAAGCCACGCCATGCTGGCCGGCTCCTGTCTCGGCGATTACGCGTTTTTTACCCATCCGCATGGTCAGCAGCGCCTGGCCCATGGTGTTGTTGATCTTATGAGCACCGGTGTGATTCAGATCTTCGCGCTTGAAGTAGATCTTGCCGCCGCCACAATGTTCGGTCAGGCGTTCCGCGAAATAGAGCGGATTTGGGCGGCCCACATAATTCTTGAGCAGGTCGTCCAGCTCCGCCTGAAATGATGGATCCTGTTTGGCCTTCTCGTATTCCTGGGTCAGTTCCTCCAGGGCATGCATCAGAGTTTCGGGGACGAAACGGCGGCCGAATTCTCCAAAGCGACCGGAGGCATCAGGCACATTCGATAAACTGGTTGTCATATCTGGCTCAAATTCTCTAGTAAAATATCAAAAAAACAGCGGTAGTGACCATTATTGAATTCCGCGTGGCAATGGTCAATGCCCGCCCACAGGACCCTTCAGAATCGGAAAAGGTTCGATCCGGTTTTTCCATTTTTCTAGCCGGTCGTTTTGCTGTATCTGCTTTTGTATCATGCTCTTCTGTCGTTGTAGGCCTGGAAAATGTGGTGTCCAGTCGTAATTTAGTAGGATTTTCCTCAAAAGATCGATAAAATACAGGACGCGTTCTGTGGAACGATCTGTTTCACAACTTAAGAGGGGGAGAATTAAATATGAACACTTCTAATCAAAAACTCGACGAAGCCATCAATTCCAATTCGATTCATATCGATGAACAGGAACGTTTCTGTCTTTTGGATGACAAAACCCATGGCTACCAGAATCTGGATGACAGCGATATCATCATTCCGGATTTCGCTCACATCCTCCGTTCTGCCCATCGCGAGCTCAATGACTTCACACCTCCTGTAGGTTAATTCCTCAGTGAGTTCCTGCTGCTATTTCGCTACGGGGAAAATCTGCGCCGAGACGAAGTAACGCTCGCCGTCGCGTTCCACAATCAGTTCCGGCGCCCACTGTTCAATTTCTTTTTTCTTGTTATCAGATAACGATTCAAACTTCTGATAACCGTATTGATTTTCCAGCGGCGGACGCAGTACACCTTCGGTTACCAGTTTCTGAAAACGTAGCGGCGTCACGTAGTCTGTGTAACCGTAAGATCCCGGCAGACGATAACGTAACACCTCTGACCAGTTCACATACACAAACGCGATATGCTCATCCTGGAATTTCTTTTTGATTGCTTCAGCCGGTTTCATCTTGAGTTGTTTCGCAGGTAACTCAGGATTTGCTTCCGCCGTCCACTGCTGGAAAATATCTTCATCGAAGACCGTGTTGTAGATCACCGGGAACTCGGCGTTGAAGACCTTCGCTTCTCCCACAAATAACACGACCTGGTCAGGGTCGAGCTTCATCTGATTCAGTAACTCAATTTCAGGAGCCGTCAGATTGCCTGTGAACTTTCGCGCGTAAGCGAAGTCATCCAGGTACGCGTTATTACCTCCCAGACCACTGGTGACGATACAGAGATTGAACATCACAGCAAACAGCACCGCGACAGTCACACCAGAACGCCAGAGCAGTTTCGAACTCCACGTCGCACCAATGCCCGCCAGTACCGCAACCACCGGCAGCATCGGCACCCAGAACCGGTCGATCCGATGTGTCAGGAACCACCAGGAAAAGAATAGAAATCCGATATATATCCAGAGCCAGTACATCAGCCGCCGGTGTTGTCGGTTCAGAAAGGCCAGCGGTGCCAGGCAGAACAGCAGCGGACTGATCCAGTCGCTGGTCATCGTGACATCCAGCAGACTGTCTTTGAACTCATGCAGGCCAATCGGTCGCATGCCGTGCCCGTTTTTCCACTTGGCGTTCAAAGCATCAGTCAGATCGCGTCCGCCAAATACCGAATACAACAACGGATAAACCGGATTGCCGGTCTCCACCAGGTTCTTCAGCAGCCACGGACCAATGGTAATCAGGGTCCCGACTGCGAACAGCACGCCCAGCTTCAATGTCGTAGACCAGCAGACCGATTTATTCTCCCGGAGCAGGAACCAGCTGAAACCGAGCAGCGTCAGTCCCAAAGGAATCACAACCGAAAGCACGCCTGGATATTTACTCGCCATCGCCGAACCGGAGAGCAGGCCCGTGAGTAGCGTAAAGCTCCAGAGTTCGCCCGGCAACCGGGATGTGTCGGCAGTGGATGCGTCCGTTGAGTCGTTCGCGTTCGCTTTCCATTTCTGCAGAACCGCTATCGTCAGGATCAGACTCAGCAGGCTCGCCAGTAGATAAAAGGAGAGTGCTCCCTCAGTATACGCGATGATCGACATCCGGTAAGTCCAGGGATTCGTCAGGAAGACCGTGGCTGCAATCCAGCCTGCTGTCGAACCAAACCAGTGCCGTGCCGTGGTGAAGATTCCCAGCGCGGTAAATAGCGCGAAACTCATCAGTACCAGTTTGCCCGCCTGGGCTCCCGTGAACCAGTCCCCTTTGAGCGTCATCGACAGCAGCGTCACCATCTCGGTCAGAAACGGAAAGCTGGTATACACGTTATGTGGCAGGAAGCTGATATATCCCTGCAGATAATATTCTTTGGGCCCTCCGAAATGATATTCGAGTACATCATAGTCAGTCGAAGGCAGCATCGAACCCAAAAACATGCTCAACACAAACGGGCTCATCAGCAGACAGCAGCCCACGCGGAACAGTGTGTCGACCGTGATCGCTTCCGGCAGCGCCAGCTTCAAAGAACCCAGCGAGCCCGTTTTCTGTTTCGTTTCCTGTAGCGCCGAGGCTACGCCTGCGATCGCGGTGAATATCAGTACGGCGTAACAGAGACCCTGGGAGAGAATGCCCATCAGGCCCCCTCCCAGTGTCAGCAGTGTGACGAATGATATTCCCAGGCCCGCGGCGAAGACCGTCCGTTCGGCAGTGAAGGGGGCCAGCGGTACGCGGATCAACCTTGTTACGAGTTGTCCCAGTCCCCAGGCGCCCAGCAGAATGATCGACGCGACTCCGATCAACGGAATCCGCTGCGGAAAATAAGCCCAGCCAGCAGGATGCGGATTCTCTTCGGGCAGCGGATCGACCAGATCCAGCAGCAGGAAAGGCATCTCGGGCACGATATACCAGCGGTCGATCTCCCTGTTATTCGTCAGTGGAACGGACAGGTAGATCAGAAAAAACAGCAGCAGCCAGACCAGGGCCCCGTTCAGGAACAGCGGGGAATCTTTCTCCAGTGACTCCAGCGGTCTGTCTACAGATGGCTTATTCATTGGCAGTAATCAGTGTCTTCAACGAAATTAAAAATCGGGTCTTTTCAAAATCAGGTGCGGCGTTTCCAGTCGAAACCGATATCCAGCGAGATGACAGAGTGAGTCAACGCACCCACGCTGATCCGTTCCACTCCCGTCTCCGCAGCGGCCCGTACTGTTTCCAGGTTAATCCCCCCCGATGCTTCCAGCAGCGTCGCGGGTGACTGGGCATCACGCATCTGGATCGCCTCCCGCATGGTCTCGGGTGACATGTTATCCAGCAGTACGATCTCAGGCTTCCCTTCAAGAGCATCGGCCAACTGTTCGAGCGTGTCGACTTCGACCTCCACTCCCTTTTCCCCGTTCACCGATTCCCGCGCCTGTTGCACCGCAGCAGCGATGGTGGGATGCGAATTGCGGCTGGCCCAGGCCGCCAGGTGATTATCTTTAATCAGGATCCCGTCATACAGGCCCATCCGGTGATTCGTTCCCCCGCCGGCTGCGACCGCATATTTTTCCAGTACCCGCCAGCCGGGCAGCGTTTTCCGCGTGTCCAGAATACAGGCCCGGGTTCCCTCAATGGCTTTCACGTACTCCGCTGTCTGTGAAGCTACGCCGCACAGATGTGTCAGAAAGTTCAAGACGGTGCGTTCCCCAGTCAACAAAGATGCCAGGGGCCCGGCACACGTTGAAATAACGGATCCCGGTTCCAGGGCAGCGCCATCAGCCAGATGATGCTCGCAGGTCACTCGCGGATCGAGTTCTGCAAAAATCAGTGAGGTAATCGGAGAGCCAGCCAGGATTCCACTCTGGCGGGCGACAATCTGAATCTCGGCCTGGTCGGTATCTTCAATCAGGGCCTGACAGGTCAGGTCGCCGGTCTCCTGGAGATCTTCTGCCAGGCTCAATTTGATGAGGGTAAGGGCTGCTGCCTCGTGGGGCTGTGTAAAGGGAACTGTCACGTGCGCATCTCTGTATTCGGGGGTCTGGGAACGCGCCGATTCAAGGGCATTCCGATTCTGAATCCAGCATCTGACTAACATCAGACGTAGAATTAAACGATAATAGCTATAAGTACTTATCGTATCATAGCAGTCTGCAGTTTGACATGTAATCGGGAGAAGCACATGATTATCGGAGTCCCTCGTGAAATCAAGCAGGACGAGTACCGCGTCGCCCTGATTCCGGTTGGAGCCGAGGAATTGACGGCCGCCGGGCATACCGTCCTGGTCGAACGGGGAGCCGGGCAGGGGAGTGGGATTCCCGATGAACTCTACGAAGAAAACGGGGCCGAAATCGTCGAAACGGCTCAAGAAATCTTCTCCCGCGCCGACATGATTATCAAAGTCAAAGAGCCGCAGCCCTCCGAATGGCCCCTGCTCAGACCGAGCCAGATCCTGTTTACCTACTTCCACTTCGCCGCCGACGAAAAACTCACCCGCGGCTTTCTGGAAACGGGCGCCACCGCCGTCGCTTACGAAACGCTTGAGGGGAAAAACGGCCAGCTCCCGCTGTTGACTCCCATGAGTGAAGTCGCCGGACGCATGAGCATTCAGGAAGGCGCCAAGTATCTGGAACGCCCCCAGTTGGGACGCGGCATTCTGCTGGGAGGCGTACCGGGAGTCCCGCCGGCGCACATCCTGATTCTGGGCGGAGGTGTGGTCGGCAAGAACGCGGCCCAGATCGCAGCCGGCTTTCAGGCGGACGTCGTTATTCTGGATATCAGCGTAGATCGTCTGCGTTACCTCGAAGATATCATGCCTGCCAACGTGAATACGCTTTACAGCGACAAACACAACATCCGCGAGCAACTCGAGCTGGCGGACCTGGTGATCGGAGCCGTCCTGATCCCAGGCGCCCGGGCTCCGATGCTCGTTCCCCAGTCTGCTTTGAAGATGATGAAGCCGGGCGCGGTGTTGATTGATGTCGCCGTCGATCAGGGAGGCTGTATCGAAACATCCCGGCCGACGACGCACTCGGATCCCACTTTCGTCGTGGATGGCGTCGTGCATTACTGTGTCGCCAACATGCCTGGCGCCGTGGGACGTACCAGCACTTATGCCCTGTGTAACGTCACGCTCCCGTATGCACTCAGACTGGCGAACCAGGGACTGGAAGCCGCCTGTGGGCAGGACCGCGGATTGTTGTCTGCGGTCAACGTGCACAACGGACAGGTGACCAACCGCGCAGTCGCCGCCACCTTTGGTCTGGAATACCACGAGTTTTGTGTCTGACGAAAACGCAGAGCCGTGACTTCGTTGATCCCGTCGAGTGACATGCCCCACTGAAAATCTGCGCCGCTCCTCTGAACAGATTGAACTTGAACCGCGCATCCCGAAGCGTATGCTGGTTCCCTTCTGGCTCGCGCGCGAGACGGGTGCAGCGTGCACTGCATGCAGGCGCACCACTGACGAAACAGCACCTGAATCTGAGTGGCTTTTCACCTGATGCTTACTGGAGTATTTCGAACCGGTTCGCGATGTTCGGTCTCCGCTGTTCAGGGCAGACTGAGACACAAACCGGTCAGACCAGGACAAAATCTGGGACAGACGTGGACAAAATCCGGTCACAACGGGACAAAATTCTGTCTTGACCCGCCGGTGCCGTTCAACACAATCAGTATCGCTCCTCAAGCAGCACCCAGAGACAGCAGGCGTGAGACGGTCTGCCTCACCACAGTCCACATGCTTTAATTCATAATGGGAGTTCATATGACACATCCTCATGAGCGGCAAGGCGTCAGCCGCCGGTAACACGGGGTGACGCGGACAACAGAACCGGTGGCTAGCGCCATTCCGCTCACAGCATCGGGTGGGCCCGAATGCAATTCGGGCCGAGCGCAGCGAGCAGGAAACTGACTGTGGAGACGAAATACCCAGAACCTGAATCCGATTTCCATCAATGTAGGGGAGGACCCGTGTGTCCTCCCGCCTGTTGACTTCCAACATCAACAAGACTTCCAAGGGAAACATGATCCGTGACTCGAAATCCGAAAAACGAATCCGGCATTTTACTGATTAGCCACATGAGCCCGTAGATGAAAATAGAGAAGTGGTGGATAGATGCACTTCTGGAGGAATTTCAACAGGAGGAGTGATTCCAGCCGATGCCTGGCATTTGACTATGAGATAAAAAAGAGAGGTGGAGCTTTCGCTCACACCTCTCCGTCTCTCATTATTCCAATTGCCAGGCGATTGCTTAGATCAGCGGTCCTGACCAGTCTGCGAAGAGGTCATCCACTTCTTCGCCTGCGGTTTCCAGTTCGAAGCCGGCGTTCAGATCCTTTTCGTCTTCGAATTCGAAGCCAAGGTCATATCCGTCTGATTCGAAACTGTCGAAGTCGTTGGTCAGCAGCTGATCCGTCTCGTAAGAGTTATCGAGCAGCGAACCAACCAGCTGATCCAGTCCGCTGGACTGATCCAGGTTCAGTACCGAATCCTGTACGGTAAGCGAGGTGTAACCCCAGTCCGAAGCAGTTTCGACGGATGTTGGCTCGGATGCCGGCTCCAGTGCAGGTGCGGGAGCAACCCCAACAGACTGCTTGGTGCGAGTGGTTGCAGCCGGAGCATCAACCACAGGTGCTGAGGTCATCAGCGGAGTCGGATCGAGTCCAGCACCAGTCAATGGAGCCGACAGCGGGCTGATTACGGCTCCTGCGGCGTCTGCATAGGCAGCTTGCAGGATGCGAACATCCAGGGTTGAGATCGACTTCCGAACCGATGGGTCGAGGAATTCGCCCATGAGGTCCTCCGGATAGAAGTTCTCATCGATGTGCAGGCCGTCGTCGGTCAGCGGTGCAATCAGATCCCAGCTGACAAACTGAACCTGGCCGGAGCCGCTGGTTTCAATATGGTCGGCGTAGGCAGAATAGCCCGTCGTGAAGCCGGCTGCGTGACCGATTTCGTGCAGCAGGACGGTATACAGGTCGTAGTGTCCGTCGGCTGCAGAACCGGAGATCGCTTCCCCATTGCTGTCGAAGGAGAGCCCTTCGATAGACGAGTACCAGCCGAGGCCGGCAGCATCGTCGTCAATGTAAATGCGTCCCTTGACGGGAATCCCGTTTTCGTCAAGCTCCAGGATATGGCCTTCACCCAGTTGCTGACCACCCAGGTCGGTAACCACGACCTGAACTGACAGGTTCTGGTTTCCGGTAGCGGTCTTCCATTCGTCAACGGCAGCGTTGATCAGGTCATTCAGTGAGTCATCCCCGTCTGTGGTGATGGAGGAACCATACCATTCCTGTGGGAAGTTCGGCGGGAAGACAACCGACTGACCGCTGGCTTTGGAACGGTTGTAGTTCATTGCCAGGAAGGTCAGGTCCTTGAAGTTGATCTGGCCGCTCTTGTCGAAGTCGAGTGACCAGGCCAGCCCGGAGGAGGCGTTGACCACTGACGTTCCATAGAAGGTTGAGAACTTGAGCAGATCCTTGAAGTCGATGACACCACTGTCATCCAGGTCAAACGGGACAGCCCACAGATCGGTGGTCGGTGCAGTCGCCACTGATGCGGTCACTGCACCGGTACCTGCCACATCCAGTTGAGCGTTGATCACGCGGATGCCCAGGTTGTGAGGTCCGAGGAAGCCGGCGACGGTATCGATGGCAACGCCATCATCGGCCAGCGATTCAAACTTCACGCGGGCCAGCAGAACCTGCTTGCTGGACCCCAGTGTGCCCACGCCGTTCTGACCGCTGATGCCCGATACGATGCCGGTCTGGTCATCGATGCTGGACGAGCTGCTGCTGCCGAATGCGGAACCGAAGTCGATGGCGGTCGCAGTAAAGAAGTCCGTGTTGTATTCCAGGTCAAACGAACCGCCGGTGATACCGGAGCCGTCTGTGGTGGTACCCCAGACTTCAACCCAGAAACTGTCCCATTCATCAACCCAATCTTCGCTTTCCGGTACGGAACCGGTTTCGCCGTTCGCATCAGTAGTTGTCTGTGATTTCACGATCGAAGTACTGATGGTGGTATTGGGAGAAGCAGTTCCCGTCAATGGCGGGCCGGAGGGATCCAGAATCGTTCCCGTCGCGGTAGTCGAGGGGAAGAATTCCAGAATCTGCAGACCGCTGAAGGTGTCAGCAACGAATGCCAGGGTGCCGTTCACGAACAGGCTGCGGGCACTGCTGGGCGTATTAAATGTGTTGATCAGAATCGGGCTGGTCGGATTCGTGATGTCAACCACCTGCAGGCCGGAGGCTCCATCGGCCACATAGGCGAAGTTGCCGTCTACCTGGACACCCGTGGCGACGCCAGGAGTATTCAGTGTACCCACAATTGAGGCGGTGGCGGGGGTCGAGATGTCAATCACCTGCAGACCGCCTTCACGGTTCGCTACAAAGGCGTAGTTTCCAACTACATCCAGGCCGATCGCAGCTCCACCCGGAGTCAGAACATTTTTGATCAGGGTGGGGTTGGATGAGTCTGTGACGTTGACAATCTGCAGCCCGTTATTTCCATCGGTGAGGTAGGCTATGTTGCCAATGACTTCGACGCCCCCTGCCAGACCGCCGGGAGTAGAGACTCCAAAGCTTCCCAGAATGGATGGTGAGGCCGGGTTGGTGACATCGACGATCTGCAGACCGCCACCATTTCCACTGTCGTCTGCGACATAGGCCAGATTACCGATGACCTGGACGCCGCGGGCTCGAGCGGGAGTGGCGATACTGCCGACGAAGACCGGAGCAGCCGGGTTCGCAATGTTGATGATCTGCAGTCCTGCTTCACCAACCGCCAGGTATGCCAGGTTGCCGACTACATCGATCGCCTGGGCGATGCCCTGGTTGTTGAAGTCAAACTCACCAACATGGAAAGGAGCAGCCGGGTTGGCAATGTTGTAGATCTGCAGGCCGCCATCGCGGTCTGCCACATAAGCGTAGTTACCGACAACATCCACGGCGACTGCAGCGTCAGAAGTGGCGACACTGCTGAGCGACTCGACACTGGTCAGGAAGACGGCACGTCCATTTGGAACCAGATTGTCCAGGATGACCTCGAACGTTTCCGGGCTTTCGGTGAAGATATCGTTGAACACAGTGATGTTCAGCGGAACCTGCGTCACGCCGGGGCCGAAGGTCAGAGTCTGGCCAGAGATTCCCTGGTAGTCATCCGGGGATGTGGCTGTTCCGTCGATGGTTGAAGCATCCACGGTAATCGCTACGTCAACCGGGTTAGACAACTCGACCAGGAACTGGAACGGACTGTGGTTTTCGGTGTCGATGACTGGAGTGATTGACAGTTTCGCGGAGTCGTTATCCCGGATGTGTCCCTGGTCGGTTCCGTTAATGATCGAAACATTGCGAAGGGCAGCGTCCAGGTTGGCCAGAATGGTGGAGAAGAACTCATCACCTTCTACGAGATTGTCATCATTGACGGTGATCGTGAAGTTCTGAGTCAGGGCACCATTCGGAGTGAAGTTCAGGATGATTGGAGTGAGTGGATCAACGGCGTTGTAGTCGCTGTCGGTGATCAGTCCCGTCCCATGCTGAGTGTAAACTTCAACGGAAACGTTAGAATCGACCGGATTCGAGAGAGTCGCGGTGAAGACAAAGTTTCCTTCGGATTCCAGCTTGGAGACGTTGTTGATTGTGACAGTCGCCGAGTCATCATTGATGATCGTACCCGCTGCAGGCAGTCCCAGTGTGACGTTGCGTCCTGACGCATTCAGATTGGTCGCGATGACATTGAAGATTTCGTCCAGTTCGACTTTTTTGTCCTGGGCGATCTGCACGGTGAATGTCTGCTGCCCCGGGACAACGTCGGAATTGGGAGAACCCAGGAATGTATACAGCTGGTTCAGCACCGCAATGTAGTCGTTGTCTGCCACCGTGGCTGTATTGTCCACGGTGGAGAGGAAGAAGCTGACATTCGTGTCGATCGCTTTGGAAATATTCACATTGAAAGTGATATCGGTAGTGCCGGTACCACTGCCTTCATTAACACCGCCGGAGATGACAGGATCAACCGTGATGATAGCCGAGTCATTGTTGCGGATAATACCGGTGGCATCTGCCCCCAGAGTAATTCGGGAGTCGAGCCCGTTGGCATTCAGGTTGTCGATGAACACATTGAAGAGTTCATCCAGTTCCACTTTCTCGTCGGGAGTAATGGTGACGGTGAAGGCCTGGGCACTGGGGACATTATCGGTGTCCGGAGTACCCGTGAAGGTGAAGCTCTGGGTTTTGAATTTGTAGTCATCATCCAGCGACTCATCGGTGGCAATTCCGGAACCGGCGGGTAACGGAGGAGTACCGTCTTTTGTCGTCAGATCGAAGCCAACATCGACTGCAATCGCATTCGAGATGTAGACGTTAAATGTGACCGAGCCCGCTTCTTCGTCGACAAAGACATCGTTGTTGACAAAAGAGATGAACGCGGTGTCCAAATCCTTAATTGTGACATCAGCTGGACCGTCCAGATTGATTCTGCTGTCCAGGCCGTTGGCAGACAGGCTGTCCATCAGAACGTTGAAGATTTCATCCAGCTCCAGTTTGTCGTCATTGGTGATGTTAACGACAAAGGTCTGGACCCCGGGAACCACATCGGTGTCGGGGGTTCCGAGGAAGGTGAAGGTCTGACGATCGGATGAGTAGTCGTCATCGATAAGCTCGTCAGTGGCAGTTCCATCCTGCGTGAACAGATCAAAGCTCACATTTTCTGCAATCGCTTTGTCAATCTGAACGGTCAACAGTGCAATCGCCCCTGCCTGTTCATTGACGGTGATATTGCTGTTGAGGAAGGTGATGTTGGCGGTGTCCAGTTCATCCGTAATTTTCGCCTGTGCCCAGTTGTTGGAATCAGGCTCAGTGATGGGATGGGACAGCGTGATCTTGGAATCGAGACCATTGGCTGCCAGTTGACTCATGAAGACATTGAAGACTTCATCCAGTTCCAGCTTGTCGTCATTGTTGATTGTGATGACAAAATTCTGAATTCCGGTAGCCAGATCTGCATCTGCAGATCCCGCAAAGGTGAACTGTTCCGTTTTCGCTGTGTAGTCGTTGTCGGCAACAGTCGCGTTGCGATCGACGATTGAGGTGCCGTCAGCGGTCGAAACAGAGAAACTGACATCTTTCGCGAGAGTAATTGCTCCGCCTGAACCATCGTCGATCTGAATGTTAAACGTGACAGTGGCACCATCGTCTTCCGTTACACTCAGGTCATCAGAAACAAAGCTGATGACGGCAGTGTCTTCATCGGTAATGGTCACCTGTGCCGGATTTCCTACAGGAGAGCCCAGAGTGATCTTGGACTCCAGTCCGCCAGCGGTCAGGCTGTTCATGTAAAGATTGAAGATTTCATCCAGTTCCAGCTTGTTATCGTCGGTGATGAACACCTGGAAAGTCTGGTCAGCAGCCGGCGTGATGGAGTTGGCGAAAGTGACCAGTTCATTGACACTGGTGTAATCGTCGTCAGTGTTTTCGTCACTGGCGTTGTCGACTACGAGAGATGTACCATCAGCTGAAGTGACAAAGAACTGGACATCATTCTCAACCGCGTTGGAGATATGCACCGTATATTCGACATAGCCGGTGGCGACATCTTCCGCGACGGTCAGATCGGTCTCGACGAAGGTGATTGTAGCTGTGTCGTTATCCACAATCGTGATCGTTGTCTGATCGTAAACTGTCAGTGTTCCACCCAGCCCGTCATCGATGAGGCCGTCGGTCTTGGTACCATTGTCGACAGTATCAATCGTCAGAGTGAATTGTTCATCCAGCTCAACGATATCATCATTGAAAATGGTAAACACGACTTCCGCCGTCAGCTCATTGGCGGCGAAGATGACCTGTGCCGGTGGTGGGGTGGTGAAGTCAATTCCTTCGGTATCTCCGGCCCCGAACAGAAGGTCGACGGTGGTTACCAGCCCGATCTTATCCCGCTCCAGCTCAACGGTAACGGTAGTTGTACCATCTTCATTCAGGCTGTAGGTAGGGGTGTTGAAGAAGACTTCAGGCAAAGCTGTTACCACGATGTCGATCACATCAGTGTCTGTCTGAGAGGGATCACCAAAGAAGTTGCCATTATCATCAGTGGTCATCGTCAGTGATGCGGTCGCTCCCGCGAAGGTTGTACCGTCTGTCGGTGTTGACAGAGGTGTCCACGATACTCCATCCAGGGCTGTGTTGACATCTTCGATCAGACCGGTGATTTCCAGGAAATAGCTGGTGCCATCATCGGTAAGATTGATGGTGACGTTGCTGGTATTGGGGCCTGCAGCCAGTTTGCCTTCAGTCATCAGCGTCGACAGAGTGACCGTGACCATGCCGTCTGTGGCAGGAGAAGTCGGAATCCCCTGGGTACCAAGGAAGGAGTCCTGGTCAGTAACCGTCAGGGCATTTCCGTTGGCAGCCGAGAACACGACCGAGAACCCGGGATCTGTCGTCACAGTGACATTCGGGGAATCCGGAATCGGCGTAGCGTCGAAGTGGTTGATCGGCGGTGCATTGACACCATCGCTCACCAGGATTGTGAAGGATGTCGAACCATCCGTCTGGTTTGGCTGTAACAGATTCCCTGCAAGGTCTTTGACCGCGTTCGAAGTCGAATTGTCAACATCAATCGTATAGAGCGTGTCCATTCCAAAGACACCGGCGATGGATGTGAAGATGACTTCGTCAGTGTTGCGGTTGTAGCTGAAGATGTAATCCAGACCTTCTTCCAGCGTGCGGGTAGAAGTGCTTGTCCGTGCAGTCAGAGTGAACTGCAGTGAATTCACCAGGCTATCGTCAATGCCGATGCCTGAATCTTTCAGCTTCACGATCATCGTTGTGAACAGCTCGGGGTTGGTGATGTAAACTGCGTTGGGATCGCTGTTCTGGTCAACGCCGTCGACATCATTATCTTCGGGTAACGAGATAATCGCAGTCGGGCCGACAAAGTCAGCTCGTTCAATCGCTCCGCGGTCCTTGAAGATGTTGGAACCTAAACCAGGGGGCGGAGTTTGAGTTGGGTCGTCAACGCGTAACTGCCCGAACGCATCATATGTCGGAGCAAAGATATCCGAGTTGGGCATCCCGATAGAGTCTTTGACGTTTACGAAATCAGGTCGATCGGCCAGACTGTTTAAAGAACTGTCGATGGCCTTGCTGTTGTCTGCGAGATAGTAATTTCCTTTGGATGGATTCACAAACAGAGGATCACTGGCTCCCAGCTGGATCGAATTCGTTCCAGCGGTGCCAATCGCAGTATTACCTTTGAAGACGTTAGCACCGACAACATTCGGAATACCCCCCGATGATTGCAGGTCGATCGCCGTAGAAGTATTTGCAACAATATTGTTCAGGATGGTTGTCGTCGCATAATTTTCGACGAGGATCCCTTGGCCGGCTGCCCCCACTGCGATCTGACCAATCAGGTCGGCTGTCATCGTGTTGAAGAAATTGGTGGGATCGAGCAGGAAGTTGTTGATGTCAAAGAGCTGACCGCCGGTCGAGGTGGCGAAAGTACCATACGTGCTGGCCGTGTTAAAGAATAACGGATCTGCAATCGCATAGAACAATGAGTTCGTTGTAAGCAGGGCAGCCTGGGCATCAATGGCGGCTTGCGTGGTACTGTCGTCATCCTCGTTAGTGAGAAGAATCGGGACGATGCGGGAACCTGGTCGGTAGTTGAACGTTGTAGGGCCAGCATCAGGATCAAAGAGGTTCAGGGCTTCCAGGATGGCATCACTGCCGCGTTCGGTAGCTCCCGTAATGGGAATTGTCTGGAACGGGCTTCCAGGGGCAGTAAACGTGGCAAAGTCAACAATATCCTGTACCTGGGTTGGATCATCACTGAAACCGACAGGGCTAGGCATCAAAACGAGCCCGTACTGGGCATCAATACCTGCTGCCTGCATCTGTGAGTTAAAGTTGAGCAATTGCGCCTGTACGTTCGCAATCGCCGGTCCCATACTGCCCGAAATATCGATGATGAACACCACGTCAATTTGAGCTGAAGACTGTGTGACGGTGACGTTGGCCCCGGACAGGGTGTTATTAACAACCTTCGTGTAGGAAACTGCTGCCGGGTTGTTTTGAGTGCTGCTGTTCGTATCGCCACTCACACGGATACCACCGAGTCCGTTAGTGAACTCAGTGACCACGTTGTTCTGAATGGTCACACCCGGAGCGAAGCCGAGGCCCCCATTGAAGAAGTCATTCAGTTCCGGAACGTTAATCACGCCCCCAGCCTGAGAACGGGCACTCACACCGCCGTTGGGACCAGCTGCAACAGATTCACGCTGACCGGCATCAATGTTGATACCATATTCGGAAGCACTGGAGATCGAGTTGGATTCAATCGAAATATGACCCTGCTGACGGGCCAGATTCCGATCGCCCTGCTGTGCGTTGATTGTCGTGTCAGTGAGGTCAACGACCTCTCGCACGAGCCGGTCATTGGTGTCGAACTGCGTAGAGATTGTCAGGTCAGGTAATTGACCATTGGGCGGTGCTGCGTATTCCGTTCCACGTCGGATTTCCAATTGATACCCACCCGAGAGAAGCTGAGTAGGCGCACCGAATGTTGGATTCTGAGGCAGGTTGAAGAAGGCGGTCTGATCAGCCTGGGCTCCCGTGACCATTTCCCCACGCTCTGCGAAACCGATGATGATGTCATCGATATAGAACCCTTCAAAGTTATTATTCTGTGCCTGGCGGTTGCCGTCCGGATCTCCGAAGAGGTCTCCCGGCAATAAGCTTGACAGTGATGAATCATTGGCACTGGCTAAAATCGAGCTTTCATCCAATACCAGGAATGTGGGGGCTTCCAGCATTTCACCCAGGGAGACCAGTCCCTCTGTTTGTGATTCTGGTGCCTGCAGGGGATAAGTATCAGCGGCTCCCAGATCGACATCATAACCGAGATCTGCCAGGCTTCCGATGGTGATCGTGCTGATGGGCATATTTACCCCGGCAGGCTCCGCGTATCCGGTCATCAGTTCCGTGTCCAGATCTGATTCACGCCAGTGAGAACCAAAGGTGCCTGGACCACCCGTGTTGGCTACAGGAATGTCTGACAGGCTGGTACCCAGTAGAGCATTGTATTGAGTGACCCCTTCTGTACCAGTATAGCGCGGGTCTGATGTACCAAGATCGGTAACCAGCCCCAGATCATCCCAGATCGTTCCAATACCGAGCACGTGGCCCATTTCGTGCAGGATCACGTCAAACAGTCGACCGCTGGCTTCCATGTCCGCAATATCAGCACTGTCGAACTGCATAATTCCAGATGAGGGAATGAATGTCCCCGGCCGTACAGAAGTTGGACCTGCTTGTCCGAGAATTCCCCCGACACCATCAATAAAGGGGGCAGTGGCTTCAATGACCAGGTCATCAACGATGCCATAACCCATACCACTCAGATCAACATCGGGAACATCGCCTTGGATAATCTGGCTCCAGCGATAAGCTGCCTGCTGGAAAACGGCCTGTTGGCTGGCAGTCAGACTTGAGTCCGTGAAGAGCACATCGATCTGATAATCAGAGACTGGAGGCGTAATGGGTGAAGAGGTTGTTATATTCTCACCCTCTACTGTACCCGAGGTGCTGAAATCAAATCTGAGTTGCAGAGTGGCATCCCCGGCATAATTACTCAGGTCAATGCGGGCCTGTCGCCAGACACCGGAGTTGTCAAACATTTCCTGAACTTGTTGATTCGCATTTCCAACTCCTTCTCTCTCAGAAACGGTGAGGTAGGAAGACAACTCTCCCGCATTTGGATTTGTAGCGGGGGCTAAGGTCGAATTATTGGTTGCCAGTTCTTCCCAGGTAATACCACCATCGTTAGTGATATAGACACGAGCAGCGTCTCGCATGTTACCTGTGATGGAGTTGGCATTCTCTGTTTCCAGGAAGTAATTGAAGTAGAGCGTCGGCAGATCAGTTCCATTGTAGCCAGCCAGACTGAATTCACCAGAAACCAGAGAGCCATGGGCACCGCCAGCGATATTGTAGTTATCACCGATGTTCGGGTTGGTCGAGAGATCGCGCTGGAAGTTAGAACTGAGGACACCGTACTGCGCATTCGGCTCATAATCGATGTAGTCGTTGGTGGATGAATTATTCTGCAGCCATTGCTCAAAGCCAAAGTAGAAACTGGCTCCCCCCTGCTGTTCGCTTTGTTCCAGGCCATTCGGGAAGGTGTCACGGTCATTGCCGCCGACATCTGTTCTGGTTTGGTCAAATGTGTTGTTGATCCCATGTCCGGAATCGGTGTTCCGTCGGAATGTGGGATGCCAGAGATTAAAGTCCAGTGGTGAGAAAGCCAGACCGGTGATACCGGAAGTCCCGACGTTTATGAAGTCGCCACCGCCATTAAAGATATTGATGGTCCCTAATGCCGGATCATCAATTGTGGACAGAAGGCTGCCTGTCGCGGGATCGATGCAATAGAGGTTCCCCGTATTCGTAATACCAAACAGATAATTTTGGAAGGCGCCGTTGTTCAGATTCTGGGGCGCTGCAGTAAGACCCTGCAAGGTACCACTGATTTGTCCGGATAAGTCAACAGCAGTAACATTGTTTACGTCACGTCTCCCCCAGCTTCTGTCGGTAAATGTAATTGTTAGCAGGTAATTATCGTCAGTGACAGCGTAGAGGATACTCTGACTTGCTGATGCATTGATGCCACGGAAAGACATTCCCGTTATGTTACCGTAACCGGTGATATCGCCGATAACAGTGAAAGTATTACGCGGATCGGTTGTGTCAGTCGAACTGGTCCAACGGTTGTCACCTGCATCACCATTCGCCGGATTCGCCTGATAGAGTGTGGTGTTCGCCCCATCATTGACGGCATAGAAGAGGTTATAGGTGGCAACGCCAATTCTCTGGAATGCCAGGGCGCCCACACTGTCAGAGTTTATCTGGACGGGATCAGTTGCACCTGTATTGGGAATACTGGGGATGCCGTCATTATTGGAAGAAATCGTGCCGGCATTACCGGGGTCAATTTCCCGGTAACGACCAACGGTGTTACCGACACCGCCCAGACTTTCGTAGCTGAAGAGACGACCGTCTGAACGAATCGTAATATCTGAAGTGTTATCGTTCCCCCCTGTGGAAAGCGCGCCGACATCAATGGTCGCATTCGCTCCGGGATATAACTCAGCAACACGGCCATCGTAAGGATCCACAATACGTAGGCGATCATTCTGTGAAACGTACAGGTTCACGTCTTCCAGCGTGAAAGCTGTGACATTAGTCGACAGAGTGGTCTCATTCGAAATATCAAAGATGCTGCTGGTGGTGGGGGGCACAACATAAGTCGAGCCAGCCAGCGAATTGCCGGAAGTATATCCACTGAAACCGATATGATCTTCAACAATGCGTTGGACGGAACTGACCGGTTCCAGGCGGATTTGAGAGTTTAATGCGCCAGAGACAAAGGTTGCATTCAGAGCTTGTGGCAGACGGGCATTGGATGAAATCGCGACGTGATAGCGGAATGTGCTGCCGGGAGTTGCTGAAGGCAGTTGCACAGTGCCAATGTACGGATCCAGTTTCCCGAAGCTGCCAGCGGCCAGGTTCTCGGTGTCACCGTCTGCTTGATCATCTTGAATGTCTGAGTCGCGGCTGACCAGAATCAGACGCCCCTGATCGTCAAAGACGGAGAGCGTAGTATCGCCACGTGATAAGCCATCGGCGTAATCGATATCAAAGATGGCGGCAAAGGTTTTACCGCCGTCGCTACGACCACCGATGACCTGGATCAGGTCGTAGCCCATCTCGAAAGTATACCAGTCGACATCAGAGCCGCTGGACAGTGAGCCGGATACCGAAAGCGTATTGCGATCGCTGGTCAGCAGGTTCCCCAAGCCTTGAGCGTTATCAATCGATTCGTTATTCGCGGCTTTTTCGGATGATTCACCCAACAGCGGCGAATGGGCTGGTTGACCAAGTACCTCGACCCCATTAGTGGGGTAGCGGATATCTGCATAACGGACTGTGGAACCAGGTTTCTCATCAACCTGTCTCAGGCGAACCTGTAGCTGGTATTGTCCCGATGTCTGGCCGCCTTCCAGGTTGGCTTCATCGCCGGCGACAGGTTGACTGCGTACTCGGATAAAGAAGGTACCAGTAGCACCCGCAGACCCAGGCAGAATGACACTGAAGCCTGCATCGTTGATGTTCTGGGAATAAAAGTCTCCCAGGAGATGAGCAGTCTGATTTAGAGGTTCTGCCAGACCACTAAGTGTCAAATCGTCAAACGAGTTGAGTGAACGAGCCAGTACATTCCCGTAGAGATCCACCAGCTCGACCATGGTATCCAGAGCGGAAGAGGTCCGATCAATGTCAATCCAGATACGGGTTCCAGCAGTCCCCGTGAAACTGTAAACATCAACATCGTCCGGTGCGTCGGCACTGATATTACCATGAACGTTAAAGCCCAGTGCGCGATTCTCGTCTCCGCTGATTTCATCCGGTGCCAGGATTCCCAGATTTTGAGCGAAGCCAGGGTTGCTGTTGGTATCGACCCCGCCTGTGTTATTGCCTTCGGTTTCAAAACGTTCTACGACGTTCCGATCATTGCTGTAGCGGTCCAGCCGGATACTGCGCCAGTCACCTGCGGAAGGGGTGGAGGCATCTCCGTCATTGTTGGTGTCAGTCTGGGGGAGACCGGCGGGAGTGAAACTGGCTCCGGCTGTATCATCTGCCAGCGATGTCAGAATTACAGGGAAGCCAGGCTGTCCAATGATCTGGACAGTACCACCGATTCGATCTTCGATGTCAAGTGGTACACCGTCGGCGGTGAAGCCGGCATCAGCGCCGTCCAGCTTGACTACCAGACCTTCATCGAGGTTGCTCTGCAGGCGAATGCCGCTGAAGGTATGGTGCTGGAGAACCTGAATCTCCCCCCGCAGGATATGCACGATATCAGTGTCATCCCAGACGGTTTCTGTATCGAGCAGAGCCGCCCGGACTTCCATACCGTTCAGGCCGTTGTTTTCCATCCGGTTCAGCCGAACCAGTGCACCGTGGTTGTCCGTGTATTGTGTGTACGCTTCGCTAAAGCCCGTTGATCGTCCGTAGTCACCTTTGAACTTGTAATTGAGCGAGTTCGCATCAATGCTGACGACAGTTCCTTCATTATCGCGGAAAATGTTGTCGACAATGATTGGTTGAGCGCCACGTACAAATATTGTGGCGTCATCGTTTGATCCCCGACCATTGCGGTTGGATCCTGTCTGACCGCTGGCGTTGTTTTCCAGAATGCTGTTGGAGATACGAAACTCAGCCTGATGAACTTCGATGGCATTAAAGTTCGCAAAGCCCCCCTCAATCGGAATCAGACCGCCGGCGTTGGTGATCAATGCGTGATCGATGCTTCCGGAAGAAGCTGCATTAAAGATGATGCCCCCCCAGTTGCCGGGGCCGTAAGGCAGGTTCGCCGGGTCTGATGTATCAAAACCGTCATTCGATGTATCAAACGTCGTGCCTGCGCCGTAACGGTCATCGCTGAGTGAGGTAAAGATGATCGGGTTGGCTTCGGTACCTTCTGCAATTAACTGAGCACTGCCACGCTCTGCTTCAATACGTGCACCAGACAGTTTGATCACAGTACCCGGATCGATTTTCAGACGTCCATTGATTGTCGGATTGCCACTCTCGTCCATCTGTCCCCCGGGGGCTCCGTAAATCTGCAGATTTTCAGTGACGACGTGAGTGATTTTGTCATTGAAAATGGCAGGCACATCCAGTTTGTTAATTGTGCTGCCATAAGGGGTGTTGATGCGAACAAACAGTCCGTTCACCGAGTTGTTTGCGATATTGTTGTCGAAGATCTCCAGACCATGCCGGTCCATGACAAACGAGCCATTGGTGAACTGACTGTCTTCGAAACTGCGTGGATCAGCAGAGATGGCAGAGTCGGCACTGAAAGTGATTGAGTTCTGCCAGATCGTGGGGCGGGCAGATTCAGCATGGATAGCTGAAAAGACCTGCTGAACCGAGTTCACAAACACACTACCCCCACCATAACTGATGTTGGCATTGTTGACCGAGTTCAGGAAGATACCCTGATCTTCAAGGCCGGAGTCATCGCGGAATACAATGCCCCCCCAGTCGCCGGGATTGGCACCATCACTCAGACCATCGTCATCGCCGCCAATAGCATCATTGCCATAGGCTGTCAGGTAGACCTGATTTTCGGTCGTACCCAGAATCTGGAGCGCACCCTGGCTGCGATCATCCAGCAGGTTATTCGATCCCACATCGATATTGGCCCTTTGCAGTTTAATCACCGCACCCTCATCGACCATGACCGTAACATCTTTGGGAATGTTAAACGTAGCCCCGTCTTCGAGTGGCTGGAAACTGTCAGTCAGACCGACGAGGTAGGCATCATTGTCTGCAATCGTACTGATGTCACCATCAACTCCGCCATTACCGACAATGCGGACAATCTTCGCTGTCGCGCTGTTACCTGCGGCAAGCAGAGCATCGTCGATATTGGTGTAGGGGTTAGACAGGCTACCATCCGCGGGGCCTGCTGACTGAGTCGCTTTATCGACGAAGATGGTCTCACCTGACTGGAACCAGAAGTCAAATACACCACCAGGTGTCCCATCGGCGTCTCCATCCAGAGCTACGCCTGTGGAATCCACCATGAAGGTGTTCGCCATGGGATCTGGGGTGAAGTTGATGTCCAGCGAGTACAAGCCATCGGTCCGCCCGCCGTAGCCGGAATCAGCCACATTAGGATCAAAATCGATGTTCCCGACGCTGGTGACCGCCAGATAGTAATTACCTGCTTCCAGTTCCAGATCCAGAAACGCATCTTCGCCAAAGAAATCGTCATTCCGAGCGATGATTTCACGGACTCCAAGTGAAGTTTCCTTATACAGAGTCAGCACGCTGTCCAGAAAACTTTTTGTTGGCAAACGATCTGCAGTGATTTCTGCAGTGAATCGACCTGCAGTTGCTAACTCAAACTTGTGAAGATCAATATCATTGGCAAGAGCAGGGTGTATGCGGTTGATGTGAGTAATGTCAAAATTTGAGGGGAAAATCGGCTCTCCCGCTACTGTCCCGCCGACATCTCCACCGGAGGACCCCATGACCGAGGGGAGGTCGTATGAGTGACCTAAGCCCAGTGTGTGTCCAATTTCATGAAAGGCGGTACCGAACCAGCCCCCCCCATAGGGACTGTCACCCCAGTCGAGCGCGCCATTCATAATGGCCATGCTTCCACTGGCGATCCCCCCCACTGCTAATGGTGGAGTGCCTGGGTCGAGAACACGGATGTCACCAGTTACGATGGCGGTACCACTATTTGCGGTTTCCTGAACTTCGATCCCAGTGAGGAAGCTGTAGAGTTCGTAAATTTCGCGAGTACGCTGCTTTTGATTTTCCGTAATCTCGTTATATAGTGGATTACCATACAAATCATTCCCATAGAAGTCTGGGAAATAAAATTGAATTGTAGGAATTGCTGACGGAGCCGAGGGTGTTGTACCAGTCGCGTTTGATTCAATGTGTTGCTCAATCGTAATTTCGCGGTGACCAGGTTCGTCATTCCCACCGGGTAATTGTGGCTGCAAAACAGACTGCGGTTGAATCACTCCATTCACCTGGATGGTCTGCGTTCCCAGAACACCGAGGTCTGCATTTGCATCAGCTTCATCAAAGCTGGAATTCACATCGCCAACAGCTACCACGTTGGCGGTAGTGAAATCAGGTGTATTGGATTCGCCGATCCGTAAATGGTAGGTACCGTCTGCGATATCGGCGGCGAAGGTCAGCGTGGCTTTATTCGTAGCAGAATCATAAGTCACACTGTCAGGATTGATGAGTGTATTCGACGATGTATCAATCAACTGATAGAACTGGACGTTTTCTGCAGACGCCAGATCCAGGGTATCTGCATTAAAGTAGACGTCGATCTGATCCTTGGCCTGGGTCAGGCTGCCTGTTCCTCCTCCAGAGACAGGCTGGGGGACAACAGCAACCACTTTCGCACCCAGGTCCAGTTCGAAATCGATGATTTGATCCACGCCGTCCTGAAATGCTTCATTATTCTGATTCAGTAACGGATTTGCGCCGGTTCCCAGAATCGTGATCTGGTAATGATCATCGGGCAAAGATTCAGCGAAGCGGAGAATCACTTCATTCGGATTTTCACCAATGCCGATGTAGCCGGGAGTAATGGGAACTTCGTTGCCGTCTATGAAGGTGCCGTCCAGGCCGCTGCGGACAATCTGAATGGCGCCCAGGGTATCAGGGTTAATCTGTTGTCCGGGGGTGAATTTGAAAGTGAGCTCTGAGGGGGCCTGGTTATAAACCTCTCCATCAGTCAGCGAGAGATCGATGTTCGGCTCGATATTGACGAGCGAAGCACCAGCCAGCAGCGTGCGATCTTCTAACTGTTCCGCTGTGGAGTAAGTACTGACATAACTGCGAAGTTTCTCACGACTTTGTCGTTTTTTTTGACCTCTGCGAAGACAGTTCAGCAAAGAAATTGGTCGGCGAAGATATGACACGAAGAATGGACGGCCCACAACCATAGTTTCAGTCTCTCTAACAAATTGTTACGTGAATCCCAGAAGCGGATTCAAGTCGTTATAGATTGGTCAAATTATTATCAGTACTCACTCAAATATTTACAAATTTAGAAGCTAACCTTTTTGATAATGTGGAATTTTCCAATTATCACACAAATGACAAATAAGCTAAAATAGATAATATGAGTAGTCAATATAAATCTACTCAGTTAAACGCTTATCTCTGTAAAAACAGTTTTTCTGGCTTGGGGCATATTCGAACCGGGAACTATAAGGATCTCCGGAATATAAAGTTATAAGTTTAGAAATAGTAGTTACATAGAGAGAATGAGCCGTTTGGGTGTCAGTTCAGTTTTACTGTATATCACTTATCTGAAAAGATGAACACTCATTTCCTTAAGATTAATTATTCAGACAATTGGCTTTGGGAGGGACGTTTCGAGTTTTGGAATCTAACTGTCTATGACAATTATTCTGGCGGAAAATATCTCTTTTTTACCCAGACAGGAACACCTTTCAATCTCCGTTTTGATTGACTATGCTGGCTGATCAATGTGGTAAGTTAAAACTATTTAAAGCTTTCTGTAGAGTGTCTGATTCATGCGTAAACCTCTGGTCGTGCTGAATATTGTCGGGTTGACCCATGAAATGCTGGGAGAACGAACGCCCAACTTGTCTCGCCTCGCCAGGCAAGGGTTTTCGCGCCCCATGGGGACTGTATTACCTGCGGTGACTTGTTCTGCTCAGTCGACCCTGTTGACCGGGTTGATGCCGCGCGATCATGGCATCGTGGCGAATGGCTGGTATTTCCGCGATCTGGCCGAGGTCATGTTCTGGAAACAGTCGAATAAACTCGTTCGGGGGAACGGATCTACGAAGCAGCTAAAAAACGAGCCCCCGATTACACCACAGCGAAAATGTTCTGGTGGTATAACATGTATGCTCCGGTAGAGTGGTCGGTTACGCCTCGCCCCAGTTATCCTGCGGATGGCAGAAAGGTATTCGACTCCTACAGCCAGCCCGCGTCACTCAAGGATGAACTGCAGTCTGACCTGGGCGTTTTTCCCTTACTCCGCTTCTGGGGCCCCGGTGCGGATATCTCCAGTTCCCGATGGATTGTAGATGCCTCTATCAAAGTATTTCGGGAGAAGCAACCAGACCTGAATCTGGTTTACCTGCCTCACCTGGACTACAACCTGCAGCGTCTGGGCGTATCGGATCCCGCTATCGATCAGGATATTCGCGACATCGATCACGAAGCGGGACGTCTGATAGACGTCGCTCAAAACGCAGGCGCTGACGTAGTGGTGCTGTCCGAATATGCCATTACGGATGTTGCTCAGCCGGTGCACATAAACCGCATATTAAGGGAACACGGCTGGCTTCAAGTCAGACAGGAAGCCCTGGGTTGGGAAACCATGGACTGCGGTGCCTCACCTGCCTTTGCTGTCGCCGATCATCAACTGGCACACGTTTACGTGCAAAAGCCTGAGGATGTAACACAAGTCAAAGCACTACTCGAAAAAATCGACGGCATCGAGATGATCCTCGATCGAGGACAACAGGCCGAATTTGGAATCGACCATGAACGTTCGGGTGAACTGGTCGTCGTGGCGGCTACCGGCAGTTGGTTCACTTACTATTTCTGGCTGGATGACCGGCTCGCCCCCGATTACGCACGGACCGTCGATATTCATCGCAAACCGGGTTACGATCCTGTGGAACTGTTTATCGACCCGGAAATCAAATTCCCCAAACTTCGTCTGGCCCGTCGTCTCGCCAGGAAGAAACTCGGATTTCGCTACTACATGGATCTGACCAGCCTGGATGCGACGCTGGTGAAGGGGAGCCACGGTCGTCTGCCGACACCGGGGCGGGAGGACGCGGAAGCGCCTGTCTTTATCAGCTCTTCCAAGGCCATCGAGCAGGATGAAATCCCCATGACCGCAGTCAAAGATCTGCTGCTCAAACTTCAGTTTGGTGAGTAATTCACCAACAAAAGGCGGTCTGCTTCCTGTTTTCACAGGGGCAAGACGGCTCTGCATCAGTCACCTGCGAAAACTTCGCCGCTATCCTTTCTAAAGTCGCCAGGTTGACAAAAAAGGCATTGACTCAAATCAGCGTTCTGATGATGATTCCGCGGCTGAAGTTCTCTTCAGATCACGTTGACTGAACTGGATTTATCACTTCGTCTGAAACGCGCGATCAATGTCATATCATTTAATCAATACAATTCAAAAATTGGGTCATCCGAAAATCCTCGTCTTGGGAGACCTGATTCTGGACCGCTATACCTGGGGAGATGCCGAACGGATCAGCCAGGAAGCACCGGTGATTCTATTGCGGGAAGATACCCAGGAAGTCCGCCTGGGCGGAGCCGCCAACGTAGCCAACATGTTGATCGGTCTGGAAGCGGAAGTAACCATGGCCGGGGTGACAGGCACCGATCTGGATGGCGTTGTGATCCGGGAAGCCCTCGAAAAGCGGGGCGTTGACTGCTCGGCCATCATCGCTGATGCGAGTCGACCCACAACGGTTAAGCAGCGGTTCATCGGACGGGCGCAGCAGCGTCATCCGCACCAGATTCTACGTGTCGATCGGGAAGTGAATACGCCCCTGGATGCGACCGCTTCCGAACAGTTACTCAACGTAATCCTGCCTTTAATTCCCGAACAACAGGCGATCCTGGTCAGCGATTATGCCAAAGGTGTTTGTACTCCGGACGTGCTGGCTTGTGTGATTCAGGCAGCCCGCAAGGCAAATGTGCCCGTGATTGCAGATCCCTGTCCGGGCCGCGATTATCAGATCTACTCGGGTGCCACAGCGATCACACCGAACCGACTCGAAACATCCCGGGCGGTCGAATTTGAAATTGAAAACGAATCCGATGCCTTTCGTGCAGGCAAACTGCTGTGCGAACAGTTGAACCTGGACTTTGTCTTTGTGACGCTCGACAGTGATGGCATCGCTTTAACACAAGCCGATGGTGCAACAGAACTGCTGCCGACCCGCAAACGGGAAGTTTATGACATCACCGGTGCCGGAGATATGGTGCTGGCGACAATCGGTGTCGGCAGTGCCGCTGGAATTGCCCCCGCGGACCTTGCCCGCCTGGCGAATGTGGCCGGCGGTCTGGAAGTCGAACAGATTGGCGTCGTCACGATCAGTCGCGAAGAAATGCTGGCCGACCTGCTCATGGGGGCTCGCGCGACAAGTGAAAAAGTACTCTCGCTGGAAGAGCTCAAACGGCACGTTTCGGCCCGGCAGAAACTGGGACAGAAAGTCGTCCTGACCAACGGCTGTTTCGATGTCATGCACGTGGGGCACGTTTCCTACTTGGAACAGGCGGCCGCCGAAGGGGACTGCCTGATCGTCGCACTCAACAGTGATACAAGCGTACGCTCTCTGAATAAGGCACCGGATCGACCGATCTTCGGACAGGAACATCGTGCATTGATGCTGGCGGCCCTGGAAGGGATCGACTATGTCGTCATCTTCGATGAGTCGACGCCCTGCGAACTGATCAATGAACTCAAACCCGATTTACTCGTCAAAGGTGGCACTTACTCGAAAGAGGAAATTGTCGGCTGGGAACTGGTCGAAGCCTACGGCGGGGAAGTCAAAGCACTGGGAATTACCCCGGGCATTTCCACCACACAGATTCTGGGCATTATCCGCGGTGAAGCCGCCGGGCAGCCCGATATCCTGCCTCTCCATCAACCTATCGAGCCTCCGAAACGAAAAGCCGGATGAAAATTGCAGTCTTTCTACCCAACTGGATCGGAGACGCCGTCATGGCGACCTCCGCCTTACGGGCATTGCGTGATGAGTTTCACAACGCGGAAATTACAGCGATTCAGAAGCCATACGTGGCTGAAGTCCTCAATGGACTCGATCTGGTCGATCACTCCCTCGCCAGCGGCAATGAGAAAAGTCTGAAATCACAGTTCCAGTTGCTGAGTCAACTCAGACGCGAACGCTTCGATCTGGCCGTGCTGTTTCCCAATTCCTTTCGCAGTGCCTGTCTCAGCTTTCTGGCGGGGATCCCCAGGCGTGTGGGCATTCAGCGGGATGGGCGGGGCTGGCTCTTGACCGATGCACTTCCGGCCGGGGATCGTCAGGTTCCTCATCCGGCGATCGATGAATACCTGCGGATCGTCGCGCATATCATTGGTACAGAGCAAGCTGATTCAAAACCGGGTTCCGGACTGTCGCGGAAAATGGAACTGGCTGTGACCGACGCCGATCGTCAGCGCTGGTCAAGCTTCTGGAATAAACAGTCAGCGGAGCTTCAACGTCATCCACTGATCTGTCTGAATCCAGGTGGCGCGTTCGGCGCTGCCAAACACTGGCCGGTCGCGAATTTCGCGGAACTCGCAAGCCGCCTGGCCACGGACTTACAGCGTTCGGTGCTGGTGGTCTGTGGACCCGCTGAAAAAGAGGAAGCCCTGCAGATCGTCGCGCAGGCAAAGCATCCCCTGGTGACTTCGCTGGCGGATGAACCGTTACATCTGGGGCTCACGAAGGCCGCGATTCAACAGGCCGAGTTACTGGTGACCACCGATTCCGGTCCCCGTCACTTCGCAGCTCCGTTCGATGTGCCTGTGGTGACGCTGTTCGGTCCCACACATATCATGTGGAGTGAAACGTTTTACGAACGGGGACAACACCTCCAGCTTGCGATGGACTGCGGTCCCTGTCAGCAGCGGGTCTGTCCCCTGGGGCACCATCGCTGTATGAAAGACTTATCCGCCAATCAGGTCTTTGAAGCAGTCGTTTCTCTACTGGAACAACAGCAGACCAAAGCCGCATAGATACTTCTTAAGCGGCCAGGGAAGCGTTCTGAGCAGCCTCTGTCGTATCTGCTCCCTCTGACTGGCTCATCCGGTTTTCGCGTGCCCGGCTTTCAAAATAGGCCATCTGCCACGCCATCAACGGGAGAATTCCCAGCGGTAAAATCGCCGGTGACCAGGCAGCGACCGGCAGCAGGACGCGTTCCACTGCACCCATTCCCAGAGGGACGAGTAACAGCCAGGCTGTCAGAGCGAGTCCACGGTAGCAACGTTCCTGCATACTCACGATCAGCGCCCAACTGGCGATGGGGGCGGCCAGCAGAAACGTCAAACGCTCGGTACCAGGGCCAACGAGTAGCTGCCAGCAGACCCAGGTGGTCAAGACTCCGGTGAAATACGCTTCTTTCGAGGTGGCGATGCGGGCCAGACGCAGACACCACAACAGCGCCAGTCCGGCCATTCCTAACTGCAGAAGTGTGTAGACCCGATCGTCAATGTAGGTCCCGAAGTTCTCGGCAATCGTGTAAGCATCCCGCAATCCCGCCTGTCTGAGTGTACGATACGGGCCGGTGAGCAGGTCATACCAGTTCTGGTACTGCTGAACGACGACCGGCAAGGGGCGTGTCAAAAACGGGGGCAGCACCAGCACCGCACAGGCGGTGGCAAAGCGGGGACCCAGCTGAAACGGAAATCGAGCCATCAACAGTAACGCCAGCGCAGCCGGCCAGAGCTTGATATGCACGGCGGCAGCCAGGATGAAAGCGGCTCCCCACCAGCGCTCTTTTTTGAGACAGACGACCGCCAGCGCCGCCAGGGCAAAGACGAGGGCATTACTCTGGGCTGACCAGATCGCGCGCGTACAGCCGACCAAACAGAGGATCAGAAAGCCGGCTTCCTGCATTCGTGTCCATGAGCCGGGGAAGATTTCCTTAACCAACAGTCGCAGCGCACAGACCAGCAGTCCGATATTCAAAGCGGACCAGAAAATCCCCCCGACGGTCGGAGGAAAAACTGCGAAAGCTGAGAATGCCACCGCAAATGTGGGGCTATAGCGAAACCCGGTACTGTAGGCTTCATTATCATACAGGTTCCGGTCGGACCACCAGTTGATCGAAGAGTCTGCAAAGCAGGGATAAACCGATTTCCGTTCGGGTTGAACAATGAATTTCACACTCACCACGACCCACAATACGGCCCATAAGATCAGCGCCCGCTTCAGCCAGATGGCTCCGGAAGTGGCTTCGACCTGGGGAGATTTAAAATAGAGTGGGTTATCGGGCAATTGATTCATGTCAGGCCTGAGGAATCGGTGCCTTACATGCGAAGACAGGCATGCTAAGACGGGGGGAGATCATGCAGGAAAAACGACGCCCCCGCTTGTATTGCTTTTCGCCAGACAGGGCAAGATCAATCAGCGGTTCCCGCCTGTTCTGTAGAGTGTTTCATCTGATTTTTGAGCTTTGAGAAGAAATGCCTGCGGTGTTCCCGGGGCAGATTTTCAATCGCTGCACGTATACAGATGACTTGTAGCGAAAGGGGCAGGGGGAGCCCCTCATTGAGTGGCTGAATCGCCAGTCGGTCCAGCATGCAGATCAGCGATTTTTCCAACGAAGCACAGCGACGGATTCCCACCGGATCGATCAGCCACAGCGCGGGCACACTCTGCCCTGATTCACCCGGCTTGAGAACAATGTTTTCCAGCTTGAGGTCCCGGTGCCGCAACTGCGCATCAGCCAGGCGACGTACAATCGACCCCAGTTCCCGCGCGATGGGGTAGAGCTCTGACTTGGATTCCAGAGCGACTGATTTGAAGACCTCGTAAACCGTCGTCCCCTCAATATAAGGCATTTCCAGCTGATAATACGGACCGGAACGATACAGGGGTGTCGCCGGCTGAGGTGTGTTAACGCCTGCCTGCAGCAGTCGCCAGGCACCTGTCACCTGGCGTTGCGGCTGTGACTGACCAAAGAGGGACTTCCAGCGGAGCTTCCAGTCGCGGGGCCAGCGTTTGACTGTAGTCAATCCGCGTCCCTGAATATCGAGCAGCCAGACGGAACGTAAGTCTTCTTCTTTGAGACAGCGAATGATTGTATAGGGAACGCTGTCATCAAATAACGAGAAGTGGTGTAGTGCTGCGGGAGGGGATTCAGACAATTTTACCCTGGCATCTCATGATTTCGATGATTGCCCTTTTCCAGATTACAGTTTCCTGCCAAACTCGTGGCAAGCTTTCAGGAAAAGGCATAATTGATCATAATAGTATTCACATCGATCAGGATTCCTCTTTTAACAGGATCGCGCGCGGTTGACAATCTTGATGTTTGCTCGACCTTCCTGTGAAACATAGACCATTCTTACTGAAGTTTAAAAGCCAGCTTTATGTCGTTATCGGTTATCGTCATTGTTAAAAACGAAGAATCTACGATTCGCGAGTGCCTGGCGTCGGTTGCCTGGGCAGATGAAATCATCGTCCTGGATTCCGGCAGTACTGACCAGACGGTGGCCATCTGCAAGGAATACACAGAGCACGTTTACGAAACCGACTGGCCCGGATTTGGACCTCAGAAGAACCGCGCACTCGATCATGCCACCAAAGAGTGGGTCCTGTCGATCGATGCTGACGAACGAATCTCTTACGACCTGCAGACCGAAATCAAACGCGTCATCCAGATGCCCAAACGCTACGATGCCTATTCCATGCCCCGCCGGTCCAACTACTGCGGGAGATACATGAAGCATAGTGGCTGGTGGCCCGATCATGTGGTGCGTCTCTTCCGCCGGGGCAAAGCCGAATTCAGCGACGATCTGGTCCATGAGCGGATTGTCGTGCAGGGCAAAGTAGGCAAACTCAAGGAACCCATCATTCACGAATCTCTGCTCACGCTGGAACAGATTCTGAATACGATGAATTCCTATTCTACCGCGGGTGCAAAAATGATGGCGGAAGAACGGCAGCAGGCCAGCCTGTGCAAGGCCATCTGTCACGGCACGTGGACCTTTATCCGCACCTACTTTCTGCGGGCCGGTTTTCTGGATGGGAAAGAAGGTTTCATGCTGGCGATTTCCAACGCGGAAGGCACCTACTATCGGTACCTGAAGCTGATGGTTCTCAACCGGGAAAAACAGGAAGAGCTCTGAAATTCCATGGCCGGACTTGCTGTCGTCATCACCACCTACAATTGGCCCACTGCCCTGGAAGCAGTGCTGGCAGGTTATTTGAGTCAGCAGCGTGCCCCGGATGAACTGCTCATTGCCGACGATGGTTCCCGAGACGAAACCCGGACGGTGATCGAAGCATTCCAGGCAACAGCGTCGTTCACCGTCAAACACATCTGGCACCCCGATGAAGGCTTCCGCGCAGGAGCAATTCGGAATCGGGCCATCGAAGCTGCCGAGGCCGACTACATCGTCTTCACCGACGGGGACTGCATTCCCGCCCCCTGGTTCCTGGCCCAACACGAACAGCACGCGGAGGCCGGCTGGTTCCTGTCGGGAAACCGGGTACTGCTGTCAGAGTCATTTTCAAAACGGGTACTCGAAGAGAATCTGCCCGTGGAAGTCTGGACCTGGGCGCAATGGTTCGCCGCCCGACGCAAGGGGAGTATCAACCGTCTGTTGCCTTTGTGCCGTCTGCCCCTGGGACGACACTACCGCCACCGTACTGCCCGGCAGTGGGAAGGTGCCAAGACCTGTAATCTCTCCGCCTGGAAGGCAGACCTGCTCGCCGTGAATGGTTTCGATGAAGACTACACCGGCTGGGGCATGGAAGATTCCGACCTCGTCCTGCGTCTGATCCGTAATGGAGTGTTTCACAAAGATGCCCGTTTTGCAGCCCCGGTATTTCACCTCTGGCACCCGGAGAATTCGCGGGATCAACTGGAAGAGAATCAGCGGCGACTCAAACAGTTGATCGAGACCGATCGCATTCAGGCCCGCATGGGGATCGCCCAGGCACGAACTGCCTGAACCTGAATCTCGTCTGCGCTGTTACGGCGTTTCTTTGCGAAATATTTCGACGAAGAAGGCACCCCGTGAGACGCCGTTCCCTTCATCCAGCCAGGTCTGCAGCTTCTTCTGTCCCTTTGTCAGGTCCAGGGTAAAGGTCGTGGAAAGATCGCCTTCATCGATGTCCTGCTGTTGTTTCTGATCGCCAATCTGGATCCGTGCGACACCTTTTTTCAGTGGATGATGGGCCGATTCCGGTCGGCAACGCAGGGTGATTTCATACGTGCCCGGTGCTTCTACATTCACAATCCAGAAGCCGTTGGCGATCGGGTTCTTCGCGATCTGCTGATGATTCCAGGGGACCTGCTGAATCGGGGCGTGCCAGTCGTGACAGGTCAGGTGGGCAGGGTTCTCAAACCGGGAACCGACGCCGATTGCCACGTATTCTGTGAAGCGGGGCTTCAGACTCTCCCACCACTTTTCGTATTCCGCAGACAGATACTTCACCACGCCGGGAAATTCGGAGGCAATGTTCTTGGTCTGCCCGGGATCGTGTTGAATGTCATACAGCTCCGTCTGGTTTACCAGTCGCCAGCGTTCGGTCATCACCGAGGATTTCCGCCACTTCTCCGGCGTCTCAATCCGTTGCGAGTGGACGATCAGAGTCCGATTTCGTAACGCGTCTTTCTTCCCCTTGAGGATGGGCACCAGGCTGGTGCCGTCCAGCTTGAGTTCGCTGGAAATCGTCAGGTGACAGAGTTCGGCCAGAGTGGGCAGGATGTCGATATGAGCCGAGAGCTGGGTGATATCCCGCCCCCCGTCCAGTTTGCCGGCCGGCCAGCGAATGTAACAGGGAACGCGATGTCCACCGTCGTATTCTGAACCCTTCGTACCCCGCATGCCTGCGTTAAAACCGGGCCACGATTCCAGCACGATCGGTTTGCCTTTGGAAAGTCGTCGCTGCTGTTTCTTGGAAAGGTCTTCCGGCTGGGGACGTTTAAAACCGGCTGCGGTTCCGTTATCGGTCATGAAGATCAGGATCGTGTTCTCATCGAGTCCCCAATCTTTGAGACGTCGTTCCAGCAGCCCCATGTTTTCATCGATGTTGGTGATCATGCCGTAAAAGGCAGCCATCTGCTTTGATACCCCTTTACGCTCGTAAGGATCGCTGTATTTGGGATCAACCAGGTACGGACTGTGAGGGGCATTGGTCGAGATATAAGCAAAGAACGGTTCCGACTTGTTCATCTCGATGAAGTTCAGCGCTTCCTGGAACCAGATGTCCGTGCAATAGCCTTTGAACTTTTCCGGCTTGCCGTTCCGCAGATAGGTGTCGTCGAAGTAATCGTTCTGCCAGTAGTCCGGGGTCTGTGTGACTCCCCCACCACCATGCTGCACGACGGTTTCAAATCCCTGGTCCTGGGGACGCAGCGGATAATTGTCACCGAGGTGCCATTTCCCGAACATGCCGGTCTTGTAGCCGTTACTCTGCATTACTTCAGCCAGGGTAACCTCGTTGGTATTCATCAGCGAGCGACCCATGATCGTATGCCAGACGCCGGTCCGCGTGGAGTAATGTCCGGTCATCAAAGCAGAGCGGGTCGGCGCACAGGTCGGGTCGACATGGAAGTTGGTCAGACGCAGACTCTGGCGATACAGTTGATCCAGGTTCGGCGTCTGGATCATCTTGTTCCCATGCGCGGCGATATCCCCGTATCCCTGATCATCTGTGATGACCAGAACAACGTTCGGCTTTCTGGTATTGGTACTGTCAGCGCGACAGTCGGTGAAGGTGACCAGTAGCAGCAATGTGCAGGTCACAAGCTGAAAAATCGCTCGCATAGGGTGCTCGTTGAGGTCTCTCTGTTCGGAAAGTCATTCAGATATAAATCGATTTAGTGCGAATAGCCCGCTCCTATTTTAACTGGCACCGTGAGAGATGGGTAGCAATAATTTAACATGTCTTAGATTTCAACTCCCGTTAGAGGGTTTATGTTGGTTGTACTGTCCCGATTCCCGCCACCAAGGCCAAAAAGGACGCCGGGCGATCATTTCCTTTTGATTCCCCAGTTCGCTATGATGGGCCGGAATTAAATCAAAGAACCTGAAAGGTCTACGACCGGGAGCGTCCGCCGGGTCGGTTTGATATCAATATTCTCTGATGACTGAAAAGAGCTATGGAAGCTGGTATTGTTGGCCTGCCGAATGTAGGTAAATCAACGTTATTCAACGCCTTAACGGCGGCGGGGATCGCAAGCGAGAACTATCCCTTCTGTACGATTGAACCCAACGTGGGAATCGTCAACGTCCCCGATCCGCGGCTGAATATCATTCATAAATACATTACCACCGACAAAGTCATCCCCGCCATTCTCAGGCTGGTCGACATTGCCGGTATCGTCCGGGGGGCCTCCGAAGGAGAGGGGCTGGGAAACAAGTTCCTCTCTCATATTCGCAACGTAGATGCCATTCTGCACGTGGTCCGCTGTTTCGAGAACAGCGACGTGATCCACGTCGAAGGCAAGGTCGACCCGATCAGCGACATCGAAACCATCGATATGGAACTGATGCTGGCTGACATGCAGACTGTCGACTCGGCGAAAGACAAGGCCGCCAAGACCGCCCGCTCCGGGAATGCCGAAGCCAAAATGCGACTGGCCGTCCTGGAAAGCTGTGCCGCATGGTTGGCGGAAGAAAAACCGCTCCGTGGTCTGACCTTCGACGATCCGGAAAAACAGAAACTCTTCAAGAGTTATCAGTTCCTTACCGCCAAGCAGGTCCTGTATCTGGCGAACGTGGATGAGGACGATCTCCAGGGCGAAAGTGAACTCGTACAGCGGGTACGGGCACGAGCCGAAGAAGAGGGGGGCGAAGTCGTCGTCGTCTGTGGTCGCCTCGAAGCCGAAATCGCGGAACTCGACGAAGCAGACCGCAACGAAATGCTCGAGAGCGTCGGTCTGGAAGAGCCGGCCCTCGCCGCAGTCGCACGTGCCGCCTATCGTACACTGGGTCTGCAGAGCTATTTCACCGCCGGGAAAATTGAAATCCGTGCCTGGACGATTCCCATCGGCGCGACCGGACCGAAGGCAGCCGGCGTGATCCACTCGGACTTCGAACGCGGATTCATCCGGGCGGAAATCTTCTCCGTGGCTGACCTCGAACAGTACCAGTCGGAAAAAGCGATCCGTGAGGCCGGTAAGCTTCGCGTGGAAGGCAAAGAATATGTGATGCAGGATGGCGATATCTGTCACTTCCTGTTCAACGTCTAAATTTCCAGGACTCGTCTCGTCCGAACGGAGGAATCTCTGTGCTGAGGTGACGAAATCCTGTGAAATGAGAGAACTCCCGTTGCGGTCGACTTGTCCTGTTACAGGTTCCGGTCAGGATTGCCGCAGGTGAAGGCAGGGACATACACAATTGAAACGCTAACATTCGAGAAGAAGTATCATGAGTCTCTTTCGACCACAGGTTCAGCAGATGGAAGGTTACACTCCCGGGGAACAGCCCCAGGAGTCCGGCTGGGTCAAACTGAACACAAACGAAAACGCTTATCCTCCCTCGCCACGCGTCCTCGAGGCAGTGCAGCAGACACTGTCAGGTCGGTTGAATATCTACCCCGATCCGCTGGCAACCGAGTTTCGTAAAGTCGCTGCAGAACTGTTCGACGTCGATCCCGACTGGATCCTGCCCGGCAACGGGAGCGATGAAGTTCTGACGATTCTGATGCGAACCTTTGTCGATGCCGGCGAACTGGTATCGGCTCCTTATCCCAGCTACACGCTGTATGAAACGCTGGCTGAGATCCAGGGCGCCCGCTTTCAGAAGATTCAACTCAATCACGACTGGAGCTGGCCCGACGCCACACAGAATCAAATCGGCGATAGTAAGATTCTGTTCGTTCCCAACCCGAATGCCCCCTCGGGCAATCGCTGGTCCGACGAGCAACTGCTCTCACTGATTCCTGCCCGGGGAGTGCTCGTCCTCGACGAAGCCTACGGTGATTTCTGTGATCAGCCGCACCAGGGAGAACTGCTCAAATCGGAGCAGGGCGAGAAGCTGATCATGACCCGCACCCTGAGTAAGTCCTATAGCCTGGCAGGCATCCGTTTTGGCTTCGCCGTCGCGCATCCCGATCTGATCAGCGGCATGCGGAAAGTCAAAGACAGTTACAACTGTAACACCCTCTCCCTGGCTGCAGCGACCGCAGCCCTCAAGGATCAGGAGTGGATGCAGGAAAATACCGCGAAGGTCCGCACCACCCGCCGCTACCTCGTCGAACAACTCCGCAAGCTGGGCTTTGAAGCGGTCGACAGCCAGACGAATTTTGTCTGGTGTACACACGCCGACAAACAGCACGAACGGCGTTACCAGGAACTCAAGCAGCGGAAGATTCTCGTGCGTTACATGAAGTTTTCTCTGACGGAGGGAACTCTGGACGGCTTGCGGATCACCGTCGGCACCGATGCCGAGATTCAACACGTGCTGGATGCACTGCAGGAGATCGGCTGAGCGACTGTTAAAACAGGCACAGCTTTACTTTCACTGAGGTGCGATTAAAACGGTTATGCATTTCCCGCCGTTCCCCCACCGGGGAATTAGCGGCAGGCAGGCCTGTCTCTCTGAAGCATTTTGGTGAATCGTCTGCCACACGGTAAACTTTGATAAACGACCCACTTAATCCCTTTAGACATGAACTGACAGAGATGAGCCGCAAAGCATCGATCAAACGTGAAACAGCCGAAACCCAGATTGAACTCACCCTGGAACTGGATGGTACCGGCCAGTCCGATATCCAGACCGGCGTCGGTTTCTTCGACCACATGCTGACCCTGCTGGCCCGCCACGCTTTGTTCGATCTGACAATCAAAGCGAACGGCGATCTGGAAGTCGACTATCATCACACGGTCGAGGATGTCGGGATCTGTCTGGGCAAAGCACTCTGCCAGGCACTCGGCGACAAGCAGGGCATCACCCGTTACGGATCGCTGACGATTCCCATGGAAGAGACCCTGGTCACCGCGGCCCTCGACTTGAGTGGGCGTCCCTGGTTTGTCTTTCAGGTCGAGTTCCCCACCGAAAAAATCGGGCAGTTCGATACCGAACTCGTCCGCGAATTCTGGCAGGCGTTCTCTTCCAACGGTCTGCTCAACCTGCATCACGTTCTGCATCATGGTGCGAACAGCCATCACATTTCGGAAGGCATTTTCAAAGGCACTGCGCGAGCACTGCGGCAGGCAGTCAGCATTGATCCGCGTCAACAGGGAGTGCCTTCTTCCAAAGGCGTACTCTAAAAGTATCGCCGTTTTTCATTCAGACACACCAGCTTTTCGGGAACGATTTCATAAGTCGTTGCCGTTTCGTTTGGGAGTGTGAATGTCAATCTTCGGTAAGATGGTGTAGCGGAAAAAAGCGAATTTTTTTTTCACATGGTTTTTCTTCTCATCTTTGTTGACTCTCTGTGAAGAAAAGTTAATCTGAGAATTAGCACCCGACAACTGATGTAATTCATTCTGATTTCTGCTGAAATCAAAACACAATTACTGATCGGGCATGTTTAAGAAAAACGATAAACAATAAGCCATTCCGAATGAGACTGTCTTCAGTCGATACCTTTTTTTGATACTTGAACCCACTAAGATTTTTCTACTTTAAGAATTACTCTTAACCAGGTTGAGGTGTTACTTCACTCATCGTACTTCTGTTTCGCTTTCGTGTGTTTCAGGTCTATGGACCTTCATAACTGCGGTCGCGTTCTAGACATTGATGAGTATTTGCAAAGGTCAGACAGACAGGTTTGACTTCGGGGAGGCCAATGTGATTCAACAGGGAAACTCCCGAAAAAGAGACCGCTTGTGCCAATACGGATGGCGACTTGGGTTATTTTGACTGCCGAAAAATATGGCCAGATGTGTCAGCGGCAGCCTAGGACTTAATGGCTCTGTACGGATTTTGAGTAAGTTGGTTGGTAGTCAAATCTATTGTGATTGAAGCTCACAATTTTTCATTTCGGGAGTTTCCTTTTTCTTTTGCTCAGGCTGCGGCCTGATCTCCCGACGCCACTTCGTAAAGCAGGGCGTTCTTCTCTTTACCGACCAGGTTGATCGCACCCGTGTTGCGCAGGCAGTACGCCATCTTCTGTGCCAGCCACCGCTGAATGCCCGCTGCTTTCGCCAGATCCTTCGTATGAAAGGGGCTCGGCAGTTTACCGGGAATCAGATTCAAAAGGTCGCCGGCCGTATTCAATTCGATCTGTTCTTCAACCGAACGTAAGACGCGATCTTCGATCCGGTAATCTTTGCCCCGAAAGCGACGCGGCTTTTTGGCGATGCGGTGTTCTTCCTGAATCGTGAGCGCGACTTCCAGTGTCAGCCGTGGATGCGGAAACACATTCGTGAAATGCACCAGGTCTTCAAACAGGTCAAACACCGAACCCCGCCGCGGGCTGAACCGGGCCGAGATGGTCTCGCCGTTCTTTTTCTTGCGCTTGACCAGGTACTTGCGGACGGCAATTGGTTTGACCACATGCACGTCGTAATCTTCCAGCAGACAGCGTACCTTATCCCGAATCGCACCCAGGGAACCGTGCTGAATTTCAATCAGCCGATCACCGTCGATGGCATCAATGCGGTAATCGCCCAGCGTGACTTCTTCGCACTCCGCATTGGGAGCGTAATACGATTTCAATTGACGATGCAGGGAGGTTTCCATACCAGTTGCATGTTCTGGAGAGTTGGGATTGTCTGTACAGGAAGTGTGCTCGGGGTCGTAATGTTATGGCAGTTATCAAATTGTGTCTATAGGAATCATTTCCCATAAAAAAAGGCCGCTGATCGGCAGTGATCAGCGGCCTGAAGTTTTATTAAAGTCGAAAACGACCGGATATCAGGAATCGATAATGCTCAGACGTCCGGTGCTGTCACCAAAGGCGGTCACGTCTGTGCCCATCCGATCCAGCATCGAGAGATACAGGTTCGCCAGCGGCGTTTCGGTTTTGACCTGATGATGGAAGCCGGTCTTAATCGTTCCGCCCCCTTTACCCGCCAGGATGATTGGCAGATCGTGGTGTGTGTGACGGTTTCCGTCGCCGATGGCACTGCCGTAGCAGATCATCGAGTTGTCCAGCAGATTGCTGTTTCCTTCGGGAGTCGCTTTCAGACGCTTCAGGAAATAACCAAACTGCGAAATCAGATATTCATCGATCTTCTGAATATCGGCGATCTTCTTCTCATCATTACGATGGTGCGACAGTGCATGGTGACCGGAGTTGACGCCTACCATTGGATACGTCCGGTTGCTACCGGCATTCCCCACCATGAAAGTGGCGATGCGGGTGGAATCGGTCTGGAACGCCAGCAACAGGATGTCGTACATCAGGCGGGCATGTTCCTGCAGTTCGGTGGGGATTCCATCCGGCAGCCGCATTTCGGGCGGTTTGATCTTTTCATGCTGTGTGCTGCGTTCAATCCGCTGTTCGATTTCACGCACACTGGTGAAGTATTCGTCAATCTTCCGCTTGTCGTTTTTGCCCAGCTGCTTCTTCAGCTGATCAGCGTCGTGCTTGACGAGGTCCAGAATACTCTGGCGATCCTTCAGGTGACGGGCACGTTCTTTTTCCCGCTCAGCACCGCCGCCAAACAGACGTTCGAATGCCAGTTTGGGCACGATCTCTTTCGAGGTCGGCGTAGAAGGCGAACGCCAGGAGACGTTGGACGAGTAAGCACAGCTGTAACCCGAGTCGCACTGGCCGGCGTTACGACCGCGCGTCAGACCCAGTTCCAGCGAAGGCAGGCGTGTCTTGTGACCTACCTGCTGTGCGGCGACCTGGTCGACCGAGATACCGGCTTTAATGTCGGCACCACTGGTCTTGGTCGGGTGCACGCTGGTCAGGTAAACCGAAGCACAACGGGCATGGTCACCCGGGCCATCACCCAGAGCACGGGCATTGATCTGGGCCAGCCCCGAAATTACATTGATGTCCGACTTCAGATCGGCCAGCGGCTTCAGTGACTGGGGCATTTCATAATCGGCACCAGCTGAGGTCGGGAACCAGGATGGTCCGATCACGCCATTCGGGAAGAAGATGAACGCGGTTCTCACCGGTGGTTTTCCCGCAGTGGTAGCGGCTGACAGAATGCCGGGCTGAGGCTGCATGATATCCAGCAGCGGCAGCGACAGTGTCGTTCCGAGACCTTTCAGGAATGTACGGCGTTTTAGAAGATTTGTCATTTTCGAGAACCTTTCTCACGTTTCAGGAAGGGATCGCTGAGAACAATTTCGGTGACGAGCTCCGAAAAACGATACCCTTTGGCGGTAAAATTCGCGGTGATCGCATCGATGGCACATTTATCGTAATACTCAGTGCCTCGACCAATGGCGTACGTCAACATCTTCTCTGTTAAAGATCGGCAGAATCCGTCTTTCTGCTGTTCCAGAATCCCGATTAATTCTACGGGGCTCTCAAATGTCTGACCATCGGGTAATTTACCCGAGGCATCAATTTTATGCTGACCTTCTTTGGTGCGCCAGCGACCGACTGCATCGAAGTTTTCAAAGCCCAGGCCTAATGGATCCATCTGATCATGACAGGACGCACAGCCGGGAATCTTGCGGTGCAGAGCCAGCTGTTCACGCAGGCTCATGTTCTTTTTGCCCTCGGTCGCTTCTTCCAGCTCAGGCACATTCGGCGGAGGTGTCGGGGGGGGGGTTCCCAGAATATTTTCCATAATCCATTTACCCCGTTTAACCGGAGAAGTTCGCCCCGGGTTTGAAGTCAGCGTCAGAATACTGGCCTGGGTAATCAGACCGGCCCGTCGGGATTTGTCCAGACTGACCTTCTGAAACTTTTCCCCTTTCACTTTGTCATTACCGTAAAACTTCGCCAGGTTTTCATTCATGAAGGTGTAGTCAGCATTGATGAATTCCACCACGCTGCGATCTTCCCGCATGATGTAAGCGAAGAACTCTTCGGTCTCCTGACGCATGTCTGCTTTGAGTTGCGAGTTGAAGCCCCGGAACTTCCGGGGATCGGGATTCAGTTCATCCAGGTTTCGCAGGTTCAACCACTGACCAGCGAAGTTTTCCACAAACGCTTTCGATTTGGGATCGGCCAGCATACGCTTGATTTCCATACGCAGCGTGCGGGGATCGTCCAGTCGTCCCTGTCCGGCCAGGCTGAACAGTCGCTCGTCGGGCATGGTGCTCCACAGGAAGTAAGACAGCCGCGAAGCCAGCTCGTATTGAGCCACATTCTCGATGCTGTACGATTCATCTGCTGAATCCTGCAGTCCCTCAATGCGGAACAGGAAGTGGGGGGAAACCAGAACCGCCTGGATGCCGACCTGCACACCCTGCTCAAACGTCCGACCCGATTCCACAGTTGCGTTGACCAGTTCCACGATCGGCTTCATCTCGTTTCGAGAAACAGGCCGACGGAAGGCTTTCTCCATGAACGGTTTGAAAATCCGCTCGGCACAGTAACGTTCTGAGCGACCTTTCTCCGGCGTGCAGGTGATGATCTGGTGATGCGAAGCAGGCACGTTATCGGGCAGTTTACCCATCGGTCCCCGCACCGCGACTTCATTCACGTACAGGTTCCGGTCCCGTTTGTTGGCTGGACCATCGGGATCGTAAAAATCATTGAGGAACGAGATTTCCAGTTCATGCTTTCCTTTGGGCAGCTTGATCGCCTTGGGCGGCATGTATTTCTCGGGAGAATTCCGGTCCGCTGCCACTTCAAACGTTTTCAGCGGCTTACCGTCCAGTTTGACTTCCATCTTGGCCGCTTCATCTCCAGCTGGTGTCGAACCGGCAATGATGCGGATTTCGTATTCGCCATCCTGTTGCAGATTCAAGGACGCTTTCAGCGTACCCCGCGAATGGAACCCGGCGCCACTCTTGCGAACCGTGACAGCACCTTCTTTTTTAAACTGCTTGTCCGAAATTTTGTTCCAGGGATAGCTGTCCGGTGTATTCGCGAAGATTGCTTTCTCGGAAATCTGCTCAGCGGCATCGAGATATTTTTCCATCAACAGCGGCGGCAGTGAGAGGACGTCGCCAATGTTATCAAAGCCGTAGCCAACATCGTCCGAAGGAAAGTTTTCGGCAGGCGAGAAGTCCACGCCGACCAGGTCCCGGATTGTATTGTTGTATTCATTGCGGTTCAGACGACGAATCGTCACACGACCGGGGTTGATGTCTCCCGAACAGTCAACGCCGTACAACGCGTCATCGAACCAGGCGAGAACATCTTCGCGTTCCTGGTCAGTCGGCAGCTCGCCGGCATCCTTGGGAGGCATCGATTGAATCTGAATTCGCTGGACGATCTTTTCCCACTCTTCACGCTTCTCCAGAATACTGGTCCGCGTGGTGAACTTCTCCAGCGCCAGCCCGGCTTCTGATCCCTGACCCGTGTGACAGTCCAGACAGTACTTACTGATGAACTGTTTGACTTTCGTGTTGAACAGCTTTTCCGACTTCTCGACACTCGACACTTCGGCCTGCAGCGTGTTGACAGAGAAAACGCACAACAGACCACAGACAGCGAAACAGATTTCTCGCGGGGAGCAGGGGAGGGGAATTCGAGTTAACGTGGGCAACAATCGCATTCAATTAAAACCTTCAGGCGGGAAACTCAGACGTTGATCAAACAGATCGCTCCAGATCGAAGGCAAGGAGCACTGCGTCAGCACACGATCAGTCTGAGGGAGGATATAAGTTGGCAGGAATCTCTACATATAGCGTAACCTGCCGAGAGACCATTTTGCAAGATCAGTCCTCGTCAGATCTCCTGCTGACAGGCGATTTTATCATCTGCAAACCGCCTGTTATATATTGTACTCATCGACACCCTGATGCGTTTCAATATTTTTGGTTCTTAAGTTATTCATGGTAACTTAACGAAACCGGTGATCATGGTCCTGCTGGTCGTTGACAGGCGGTTCTGCTCCCTGCATTCTAGGTTATTCCAGTCCACTGCACCGGCAGTCACTTTTCCTGAAAAAAATAGCCTGAGAAAGCATTCTGGTACTGAACTGATGAATCTGCGCGCGATCATTAGAGTTAGTGTCCTGTCCAGGTCGATCCTCTGCTGCCTGCTCCTGTTGATGAGCGGGTGTGCTGCGGAATCAATTGAAGATTATCCCGATCGACCCATCACCGTCATCTGCCCCTGGTCAGTCGGAGGTGCCACCGATCGCACTTCGCGACAACTGGCGGTCTTCCTTGAACAGGAACTCAAAGTTCCCGTCAACGTCATCAACGCCACCGGCGGACGCGGCGTAACCGGACACAGTCGCGGCCTGAATGCCCGTCCCGACGGTTATACGGTGGCCATCATCACCGGCGAACTCAACATGCTGCACTGGCAGGATCTGACCTCGCTGACCTGGCACGATGCAGAACCCATCATGTCGCTCGTCGATGGGGCAGGGGCCGTGTTCGTCAAACAGGATTCTCAATTCAAAACCATCAAGGAACTCCGCGACTTTGTGGAACAGAATCCCGGCAAGCTGACGGCAACCGGAACCGCAGCCGGGGGGATCTGGCATCTGGCACTGGCCGGCTGGCTCGACTTCTGTGGACTTAACGCCAGCGATATCAAATGGATTCCCATGAACGGTGCCGGCCCTTCATTGCAGGAACTGGCCAGTGGCGGTGTGGACCTCGTCTGCTGCAGCCTGCCTGAAGCCAAGACCTTATATGAGTCCGGTCAGGTCCGCTGCCTGGGAGTCATGGCCGAAGAGCCACTGGCGGAATTTCCGGATGTTCCCACCTTCGCCTCTCAGGGCATGGACTGGAACATCTCCGGCTGGAACGGACTGGCGGTTCCCAAAGGCACGCCCGCACCCATTGTCGAGAAGATCTCCACCGCGGTCAAAAAAATCACCGACGGCGAAATTACCGTGCAGGGCAAAACCTTTCCTGAATCGATGCGGGACGCCGGCCTGAGTACCCGCTACCGCGCCAATGACGAATTCGCTGTCTTCCTGGAGGAGAACGACGAAACGCTGGGCAAGCTGCTGACCAGCGATGCCTTCAAGAAGATGTCTTCCCGAGGGACGGGGCCACTGGTCTTCCCCGGACTTTTGGCGATTGCCATGTGTGTCATTCTTGGTTGCCTGGCTGTGCAGAAGAAAGTTCACGCACTGGCCCCCGATGTCTCCAAGGATACGGTCACGTCACAGGGCATCGTCAATACCGCGCTGGTGCTGCTGGGGATCGTGGCCTATCAATTGTTCGCCGAACAACTGGGCTTCCTGCTGACAGCGGGGGCCATTATGTTCCTGCTGCTCTGGAAACTGGGAACCCGCTGGTGGATCAGTGCCCTGATCACAGTCTGCCTGATTCCCGGCATCTATACCCTGTTTGCCAACCTGCTTCGCGTTCCGCTGCCACGCGGCGTCCTGGGCTGGTAACGCTGCTACATATCGTTTTGAATTCTGTCTCCTTCTCTGGCGCTCTGAAGAAACATCATGGAATCGACATTCATTACCGCGATACAGAATATAGCAACTCCCGAAGTCCTGCTGGTGATCTTTCTCTCGGCCGTCTATGGTCTGTTTGTGGGATCCATCCCGGGACTGACGGCGACCATGGCTGTCGCGCTGCTGATCCCGTTGACGTTCTATCTGGATAACCTCTCCGCCATCGCCGCGATTGTGACGCTCGAAGCCTGCAGCATCTTTGCCGGAGACATACCCACCACGCTGGTCCGCATACCGGGGACCCCCTCTTCAGCCGCCTATACCGACGACGCCTATGCGCTCACCCGCCGCGGACTGCACGAGACTTCGCTCGGCATCTCACTGGTATTCAGTGTGTTCGGCGGCCTGTTCGGGGCACTCGTGCTGATCTTCGCTGCCCCGCAGCTGGCGAAAATCGCGTTTCAGTTTACCACCTACGAATATTTCTGGCTCTATGTGCTCGGCCTGAGCTGTGCCGCCATTGTCTCGACCGGCTCCCGCCTCAAAGGCGCACTGGCGCTGATGATCGGCCTGATGTTCGCGACCGTCGGCTTGAGTGAAGTTCACAGCATGCCCCGCTTCACCTTCGGCTTCGATGAACTCTTTACCGGCATCAACTTCATTCCCGCGATGATCGGACTGTTTGGTCTCTCGGAAGTCTTCCGCAATACGCTGACCTCAAAGACCTACGAAGCTGCGGAAAAACTGCAGTCAGCAGTTAAAGAAGAAGATGACCATTCACTGCTCAGACATTTGAAGCCGGTCTTCGGCGGCGTGCTGCCCCAGTTCTGGAAGCGAAAATTCAGCTGGCTCCGTTCGAGCTGCATCGGTTCCACCATCGGCATGATTCCCGGCGCGGGAGCCGACATCGCGGCCTGGATTTCGTACGCGGTCTCCAAGAAGTTCTCGAACACACCCGAGGAGTACGGTAAAGGTTCCCTCGATGCCGTCGGTGATGCCACCAGTGCAAACAACTCGGCACTCGCCGGTGCCTGGATTCCCGCCCTGGTATTGGGGATCCCCGGCGATTCGGTCACCGCGATTGTGATCGGCGTCCTCTTAATGAAGAACATCACCCCCGGTCCGGAGATCTTTCAGAACACCGAGCAGCTGGTGCTCGTGCATGGCATCTATCTCACGTTTATCATCGCCAACCTGCTGCTGATCCCGCTCGGCTTCCTGGCGATTCGCAGCGGTTCACAACTGGTCCGCATCCCCCGCCGCATTCTGATGCCCATGATTCTGATGTTCTGCGTTGTCGGTGCCTACTCGATCAACGGGAGTTACTTCGACGTCTGGGTCATGCTCGGCATGGGCATGCTCGGGTTCGTGCTCGAAGTTTTCGATGTTCCCCTCGGTCCGGTCGTGCTTGGAATCATCCTCGGGGGACAACTGGAACAGTCGTTCGTCCAGAACCTGACTAAAGACGACAGCCTGCTTTCTTTCTTCAATCGTCCCATCTCCGCAGGACTGGGACTGTTCTGCATCGCGCTCTGGCTGGTACCGGTCATCATGCCTCTCATCCGCAAGAAGTCCGCCACAACCTGAGGTCTCATTCACCCGATTCAGCAGGTTGCGCTTTCAGTAGTTGACCTGCCCGCGCGAGTCCCAGACCGATAAACGCGAACGTCGGCAGCAGCAGCGGCATCAGGAAGCGTTCCCCGGCAGCGATCGGCAGATACCAGGCGAACGCCAGCCAGAACAACACGAGCCAGATCAGATACAATCGCCGCGCCGGTCCGGACTCGGTCAGCAGTCCCGTCAGTAGAAACGGAAGCAGCAGCACGCCAAAGAACAGTCGTCCCTCATGGAAAGGGAAGGGACCCAGGCTGCGGAGAAAAATAAAAACCTGCCACGCCAGTCCTTTGACTTCCCGCTTGATCATCTGCGCGAGGGAATGCGTCTGCCAGTAGTGACGGACCGCATTCCCCAGCGATCCCCGTTCCTCGATCAACGCGTGTGGTTCCGTGAATTCATCTTCAAAGAGCAGATACGAATTCGCATTGAATGTCGGGCTGCCATACACCCGCGCATTGCGAACCAGCAGGGGGGCCGCGATCACAAAAAAGCTTCCCACTACCAGTGCCAGGCTGAGTAGCGCCTGTTTCCAGGAGAGCCGACCCACACGCGGTTCCGTTTCCGATTCAGTCGTCTCCGCTTTGAATCGGGCAGGGAGACACCGTCGCCAGTCGACCGCATACGAAAGTCGCCAGCACAGCACTCCCAACAGTAGCAGCAGTGCCGTCCCCTTGGTCAACCAGGCCAGAGCCAGTAGCAGACCGATGCCGACCCAGAGAAACCGTGGACGCGTTTCAGAGGTCCCTTCAGTGGGGACACGCAACACAACCAGCCACAAGCCAGCGACAATCAACAGCAGCAGGGCTTCACAGACCACCTGGCCTGTCAGTCGGCACCAGGCGGCATTGACGGCCAGTTGAAGTCCTGTCAGTCCTCCCACCAGGTTTCCGTAGCGACGCGCGATTCCAAATGCGAACAGTAATAAAGCCGCCAGCCCCAGCATCGCCGAGAGACGTTTTCCCGCTTCGTAATCGGGCAGGTACGAGAGGATTGCAACATAGAGCGGGTGCTGGTTCGCCTCGGTATACTCACCCGCAAACAGCTGCTGCAGTAATACAGACGGACCGCCCGCTTCCTGCACATCCCGGGCCTGGGTCAGAAACGCCGCCTGATCATTGCCTTCCGGCAGCGGTTGGTCAGGCAGCAGATTCAGCATGATGACAAAATAGACAATCAACGAAAACGAAAGCAGCAGACTACCGCTCCAGTGATCCAACTGTTGCCAGGGCGCAGACAGTCGTTTCAGAAATCGCTCGAGGACCGGCAGAATTGCTTCCCAGAAATAATTCGTAGCCAGGCAGCCGGCGATACCCATCACGACCGCCAGCATGCAACAGGCAGCAGCGATCGTGGAGAGCGAGAAACTCGCCACCAGCATTGTTCCCTTGATTTCCACAATCTCCCAGAGTGCCAGGCCGGCGGCACAGGCGACTGCACCCGAGATGATGCGTGGCAGAACCGTGTTCATTGTCTGATTCAGCTTTCAGCAGGGAAGGTCAGAATGGGGTGATCAGGCGTCATCACCGCAGGAAACATCAATTCGGACTAGGCTTAACTGGCAGAATGGTCTATCTTTCGGTCTGATCATCATAACAGATTAACCGTGTTCTGAAATCACAGAATTGAATCGCAGATCCCCCCATTTTGGAATTTGGGAAATATGAGTCACGTATATCCAACGCTTGCCTATCTCCAGTGGGACATCAACCGTGTGCTGTTTGAAGTCGGTCCAATTAAGATCCGATATTACGGGCTCTTCTTCACCGCCGGGTTTATCTGTGGTTATCTGCTGCTTCGCTGGATCTTTCGTACCGAAAAACGCAACCTGGACGATGTGGAATCGCTGCTGATTTACATGGTGCTGGGAACGATTATCGGTGCCCGCCTCGGTCACTGTCTGTTCTATCATCCCCTGGAGTATCTCAGCGACCCGATCCGCTTACTTCAGATCTGGAATGGGGGACTGGCCAGTCACGGTGCGGCAGTCGGGATTACCCTTTCGGCCTGGCTCTACTCGCGCAGACACCGCGATCAACCGCTGCTCTGGTTGCTGGATCGACTTGCCATCCCCGTTGCGCTGGCCGGCTTTTTTATCCGCATCGGTAACTTCTTTAACTCGGAAATTCTCGGGCGGGCCAGCGATGTTCCCTGGGCTGTGGTCTTCAGAGATGGGCTCGGACTCAGTCCGGAAGAGAAGCTGATTCCCCGTCATCCGGTGATGCTTTACGAATCTCTGTGTTACGGCTTCATCTTTGTTCTGCTGCTGCTCGTTTACCGGAAGTACAAGGAACGCACGCCTCGCGGACTGTTGATCGGACTCTTCTTCATCACCGTCTTCACCGCCCGTTTTGTGCTGGAGTTCTTCAAGCTCCGTCAGGCAGCATTCGCGGAAAATCTCCCCCTCAGTGTGGGGCAGATGCTGAGTATTCCACTCGTGATTGCCGGCATCGTATTCCTGCTTTATCGCAGACCAGCGCCCCCTCTGGAAGAAGAAATCGCCCTGCAGACGCCGCGAGAACCAGCCGCGAAGGCATAAAAACAGCGAATGTGGATGTATGTGTCCTGTTAGAAAAGTGTACACAGAACGTCTATAAATACACTCGCGGGCTGAAAATAAGTGGCCTTTTGTATATTTTACGGGATCGTATTGCCTTAAATCAGAGATCCTTGTAAAGTCCGCGTGCCAAATACTCAGATTTTACTACTGATGACCAGAGCGGAATTCACATTTTGAATTCAGCCGTTTTTTTTCAACACGAATGTGGGACATCGGTGTATAATGAGTTGCAGGCTTTAACTCGCTTGCTGCCAGTACGGCAGTGTTCAAAATGAATCGAGGCGATTTGTGGCTCTCACGGATATTGATAAAAATTTGCTCAAACGCTGCTTAGCAGAAGAGCCGGGTGCCTGGAAAGACTTCGTAGACCGGTTTATCGGCCTGTTTACACACGTCATCCACCACACCGCTCACGCCCGCAGTATTCGTGTGACCGACAACGACATTGACGATCTCTTGTCCGAAGTCTTTCTGGTTCTGCTGGCCAACGACTACCGTGTGCTTCGCAATTTCCGGGGACAGAGTTCCCTGGCCACTTATCTGACCGTGGTTTCCCGTCGCGTGATTGTAAAAAAAATGGTCGAGCGACGGATGGCTGAAGCGCTGGGGCATGTCTCCACCTCTTCGCGCATCGAACGTGTCTCCGACGAACAGACCCGTCAACAGCAGGCGCTTGAGGATCAGGAAGAGATCCAGAATATGATTCGCCAGCTACCTCCGGCAGACGCTCAGATTGTGGAGCAATATCACCTGCAGGGAAAGTCTTACCAGCAGATCAGCAGTGATCTGGACATCCCGGAAAACTCGATCGGCCCCACACTCACTCGGGCACGCAATCGCATGCGGGAAAATAAATCCCGGACACGCACGCTCTAATTCATAATAGAGTTCACCTCCTTCTTACTCAGTCTGACGCTCACGTTACGCGCCGACAGTTTCTATTGCTGGTTCAATTACTGAAGCTCCGTCCCGATCCCTGGCCCTGTCCGAATCCCGGAGGAGGACCACCAAAGGGGGGCGGACCAAAGCCACGTCGTCCACTGGGACCACGCTGTCCCGGTCCGGGGCCGCGTCGCATAAAACTCGGATCCGGCGTCCCGCGCCACAGACGGGGGATATAGGGGAAATCTTCGGTGATGTAGTAGTGATAGATCCCTTCCGGGTATTCGGGGGTCACACCCACGCGACCGTTGCATTCATCCAGGTCACCCGCATCCGCGACATATTCATAGTCAGCCACAAACGTCCCGTCATACCTGCCGCGCGGGCCACTCGGTCGATTCCCTTTTTTGATTCGGTAGCTCGATTTCATTTTGCGAACCGTGCTCTCAGCATCGTTTGCATCGCTGTAACCAAACTGGGCATAAATTGGAAAACCATCTGCGGCCACACCGATCAGCGTGACTTCTCCCACTTTCCCCTGCTTCTGAATCAGTCCCGTCGGCAGACCATGATAGTGATAGCTGCCGGTCGGCTGGACATGGGCATTGCTCTGATCCAATCCGAGATTGATCTTTCCCGACTTGGCTTCATAGTTCCAGCCTGAACTGCGATTCCGGTTCCAGAACTCCGCAGTCGCCGCATCGAAGACCACACCATTGCTGGCGACTCCAAATGGAGAATGCGATACAGGCGTAGGGTTGCGGGTCGCCTTCGGTTCCATGGTCACTCGAAATTCATATTGCTGCGGTCGAATCGTATTCGGATTGTTCCGATTCGGAAACCGGCCCGGCTGGTGATCCGGAATCCCGTTGGAATAGATGTAGCGGTAGTTCCCCTTGATGACCACCTTGACCTGATTCGTCGCACTGGTATTCGAGGATCCGAAACCCGGAGGTCCGAACCCGGGAGGTGGATATCCAAACAGGGGGGCGGCACATCCGAGCGTCGCGAAACAGCAGAGCGTAAGCAGTTGCATATTCAAGGGGTTACCTCATTTTCACCAGGCCCGATTCGTCGCCAGAAAAATTCACGGATTCTTCTCACCTGTTTGAATAACGGGCTGAGCACCGTGGAATCCACTGGCTTTGATCTGTTTTTTGTCAAAATGAAACCAGGTGTCGCCTCTCCGAAAACATGTTCCCAAGGCTCACAGACAGTCGTTCTGTTGACAGTCCACCCTGCGCTCACAAGAATCAACGTAGTAGTCAGCAGTCGCCGTCACAAACGACTGGCGCTGATTTCGCTTCAATCAAGGAATGATATGTCCCATTGATTCTCCGGAATCTGGAAATGGATTGACCGATGCAAACTCTCCGAACTCGCTTCCTGTTTGCGTTCCGCACCGCTTTTCTGGTCTGCTGCGTCAGCCTCCTGACGACAGGCCACGCTTTACAGGCTCAAACCAAATCCAAAACACCCGAGTCCACACAAACGGCTCCGGTGAAAACCGGTTTTGTGAATGCCGTCTATAAGGATGACGCCGGCGAACATCGCTACGTTGTCTTCGTGCCCCTCGATTATAACCCTGCGAAGAAATATCCGGTCATCCTCTTTCTCCACGGTGCCGGCGAACGGGGTAACGACGGACTCAAACAGACTCAGGTCGGCTTGGGACCGATCATCAAACAGCAGGAAAAAACATTTCCTTTCATCGCCGTCTTCCCGCAGGCAGAGAATATGAAAGAACGTCTGCTCGAAGGCTGGCTGGCCGACTCCTCCGACGGCAAACGGGCCCTGCAGATCCTCAACCAGGTGCTGCAGAAATACTCAACCAATTCGAATCAACAGATCCTGACCGGCTGGTCTATGGGAGGCTACGGCGCGTGGAGCATGGCGGCCGCTTTTCCCAATCGCTGGTCGGCCGTAGTACCTCTCTCCGGCGGCGGTAAAACCGAATCGGCGGCGCAACTCAAAGACGTGCCCGTCTGGGCGTTTCATGGTGCCAAAGATCGGGTAGTCCTGCCGGAAGAATCACAGCGGATGATCGATGCAGTCAAGAAAGCAGGCGGCGAACCGCGCTTCACCCTCGTTCCCGAGGCCGGTCATGATGTCTGGAAAGTCGCCTACTCTCAACCTTTGTTCGACTGGATGCAGAATCCCACTCAACTGATTGATCCCGCGGCACCCTTGCTGGTCAAGCCGGATCGTAAACAACCGGCTGCCGTCGACAGTGAAACTCCCTTCGTACCGGCACTGATGATCAACGACGCTGTCTCGGTGCGACTGGGCAATCGTTTTCTGCAGTCCCTCGCCGATGCGGTTCCCAGCATGGTTCCCGCGGATATGCTCGAAGGACGCATCGCCGACATTCAGGACTGGACCACCGCCCAGGGACGCAGCTTCAGCGTGCAGTTCTCCGGGATTTCCTATAAGGGAGCACTGGAACGCGCCGCCGTGGAAGCCTACGCTGCCGGCACCTTGAACATTCAACTGGGGATCAAGGATGTGAACCTCTATATAAGCAACACCTACGTTACCGGCAATCGACATTCCGCGGTCGCCGGTCCGATCTCGGTCAGCATCGGTCATCAAAGACCGGTCTGGCTCAGTTTCGATGTGCGGCCCTTTATTCAGGGGGATCAGCTCAAGCTCAAACTGATCCGCACGCGGTTCACGATTCCCCAGGACAACTGGTACGTCTCCGGGCCGGCGGGCGTTTCGACCCGCGGAATCGGCATGACTTCTGAAAAGGTCTCCAGCGGACTGATTGACGGTATTTACGGGAGCAAGGGCCGTATTGAAGATGAAGTCAAAGCGATCGTCCCCGGTCTGGTGGAAGAACTCGAAAAGCAGCTCAGCTTCAGCGAAGCCAGCCAGGTCGTCGATGCCGTCTGGCCACTCCCCGTCTATCAGCCGCGGATTAAACTCTGGCCCCGCGAGGTGGTCACCGATAAACAGGGGGTCTCACTCAATTTCGGTCTGACCGTCGCAGCCCTTGATCCGACCAATCCACCGGCCACCGTTCAACAGGTCAACGCCTTCGGAACTCCCGTGGATGAGATTCCCAAGGTCACCGATCTGCAGGTCGGCGTGGCACCCGGGATTCTCAAACCGCTGACCGAGATGCTGGTTAAAGACGATGTCGCGCGGATTCCCGTTCTGGATATTCCTGGTCACTCGTTCGATCCACTGGCAGATCGCAAAACATTGCAGCAGGTCTTCCCCGATCTGAAACAGTACAGCGACGGACTGCAGATCTGGTCTGAACTGGTACTCACGCGACCGATTCAGGTAGAAGACAGCAACAAACCCAAGTCCGCCAGCGACGATCCTTTTCGCTTCGTCGTTCCCCGGGCGGCGATTTCGATGGCGATCAAAAAATCGGCCTCCGAGAAACAGTGGACGCCTTACGCCGAGTTCTCACTTTCACTGAGTCAGGATGTCGATCCCGAGATCGTCGACCAGAGCTTCTCGAAACGGGCCATTCGCCTGGACTGGGAAGGGGATTCACGCATTGGTGGTCTCGCCCGCTTCGCCCCGGATTACAAACCGCAGGAGAAGAACATCGACCAGGAAAAACTGCGTTCCCTGGTCCAGGCGGCCTGGGATGGCTGGACGAAACAGGGCCCCGCTTCGGTCGCAGAGATCCCCGACATCGAGCTCGGCTTCGGCCGTTATCGTATTCAGCAGATCCAGTGGTCTGCACCTCAGCTGCTGGCGACCTTCTCCGTACCCGAATTGAAGATCACCAACGGCACAAAACAGGACATCGAATACGAACTGAAAAGTCCCTACAGTGACTGGGGCGGACCGTACAAGCTCAAGCCCGGCGAGTCGCATGCCTTTGATGCGGCGATGCCACTCACCTATCGACGCAAAGTCGATGGGCAACTGCATGTCTTCACACTCGCCTCCGGTTCGCATTTCGAGTTCCTGCCCGAAGCCGGTCATCCGGAAGGCGTGCTCTACGAAGCCGCCGATAACTGATCACTCTTCAACGGCCGCCTCGGTAGACGGGGCGGCCTCATAGCTGACCAGGGGGAACAGAGTCCGCTCCAGCAGATAAACCGGCGTGATCCCCAGGCTGACAATCAAGAGCACGGCTGGAGCCAGCGCCAGCCAGACCAGCGCCCGTTTCTCAGCGGGTGCTGTTTCTTTGTCGGCTTTGTCGGGAGCGGAATGTGAAACGGTCAACAGCTGCCAGCCTCCGCGAATCAGCGCCAGGTTGAACAGCAATGTTCCCAGCAGATAGCCCAGTGCCAGCAGCATCTGCTGGCTGGTCAGACTCCACAGGAACGCAAAACAGGCGGTGAAACCACCCAGGCCGGGAGCTCCGATCAGCGTCAATAACGACAGCCAGCCCAGCCAGTGCATCACTCGTTCTGAGTGATGTCCTTGTATCAGTGACAGGCAGGGAATGACCAGCAGCAACACTCCCGCAGCCAGCCCCTGTACCACATTTAACACAGCAAAGTAAGCAACGACTTCTTGAGAGGCAGAGAGAATCGTCAGCGTTAAGGCCGCCTGTCCCACCAGGAACCAGACGACAGTCTGTAGCAGCTCCCGACGGGCACACGCCAGTAACGCCGTGATCAGAAAACCAATGATTCCCCAGAAGGCCAGCAGGGAATACAGGCTCTCACTCACACTCTGCTGCAACGGTACCAGGCAACGCAGCATGCCGTAGACGCTCAGCTTGGTAAGGATCAATAATAGAATCAGCGACCAGCCCGTCATCACCGAGGGGGATGCGGTCTGTGCCGTCTGCTGTTTCAGCCACTGGGTCATGCCATAATAGGCGGGGAACAGAAAACCCTTGCAGGCAAAGCCGGCCAATAACAGCAACAGGATCCACGGGGCACTGGTGCTCCAGTAAGCCTCAGCCAGTGGGTAGAGCCGGACGTCGCTCCTGCTCTCCCGGAACAAGGCATCAAACTGAAACGTGAGTGCCTGCGGCGCCTCGAGCAGCACGCCCTGCATCCAGGAAAACGACGTCGCCGCCAGCAGCAGGCCCGCCAGAATCAAAGTGTCCCCCAGCAGTTGCAGGTATAAGGTACTTTCCAGCACCGAACGAGCCCGCGAACCGTTCCAGACCTGGAGCAGACCGATGGTGCAGACCGTTGACAGAAACAGGAATGTCACAAAACTGATCACATCATGCGAGATCAACAGCCCCGCCAGCAGTGACTGCAGAATCAGTAGCAGAAAGTAATGCCGATGGGAGACCCTCGTCAGCCGATTCGAAAAGAAGACTAACAGCGGCCAGAGGCAGGTAATCAACAGCAGAAACCAGGCAGACAGCGCATCGAGGCCCCATTGAAAATTCCGGGGTGTGGCGGCGTCGGGACCAGCCGTACTCAGTACCGGCAGCTTGAGCGTAATCGAGATAATGCGGGTCGCCCCGGTTCCCTGCAGTTCCGGAGCGAAGAGGACCAGTGCCAGGATCAGACAGGAGACGAGCGTATTCGAGAACGCGGTCCAGCGATGGAATTCCAGACCCAGTTTCACGCTGCCCAGGCCAAAGCAGGCCCCGGCGACTGGCATCATTACCAGCAGTACAGGCGAAAACGAAATCAGGGAATTCAGAAACAGGTCCATGAACGGGGCTCAATCAAAAAAATCAAATCAATCCTGGCATAATCGTAACCGGGGAATCGGATCTCGCTAAATCTGTAACACCATCAACACCAGAATTAACACGGACAGGGTCATCACCAGAATCAATGTCGGAAAGGTGACCTGGCCGTTCTGCATGTGCAGCAGCAGATCGCCCCAGGCCCGCGGCAGTCGCTCCAGCGAGAACCGACTCAGACGGGAGACGAGCCACTCCTCAGTCAGGGACACCGTGCGGGCCAGCAACTCGAGTGGCTGAATCAACACACGGTCCAGCAGCGACATCAGGTAATAATGCGATCGTCCTAACTGCAGCAGAGCCGGCGGTTCCGTAGTCGCGACAGAATGGGAACGTCCCGCGGTCATCCAGGTGAGGATCATCGCCACCAGCAGAGCCAGACCGAACAGGCTGCACATCAGCCAGTCATGTTCGAACAGCGGAGGCAGCATTTCCAGCAGAGGTCCCGGCCAGAGAGATGGCACAAAGGGGAAGGGAATCAGTAACGGGCTTCCCAGCAGACTCACCCCCAGTGTCGCACTCCACAGAGGGAGCACCGGGAAGGATTTACCAGTTTTCGATGATGAGTTTGAATCCGCCAGCGAAAAATAAAATCGCATCAGGCCTGCGACATATCCTGCTGCTACAGGTACGGTCAACCAGATAAAGAAGCTGACGCGTAAATCGTCGGTCGCGGCGCGGGACAGGATCAGCGCGGGCAGCAGTCCTGTTAGTCCACAGACCGCCAGCAGAATCAACAGCATCAGGCAGAGCTTAACAGACGCCAGCGCTGCGGTCGGAATCCCATTCTGCTCTCGCCAGGCTGCCAGTAAAATCAGGATCACCAGGACCAGAAGTTCGAGAACCACCAGTGCCAGTGTGCCGGACAGCGTTCCCACCTGGCCCAGTCCCACCGACGCGACCGCTAGTCCCGCGAGCGTCGCCGTCAACCAGCTCAGACAGCGATCCGGGTGCGCATCGCGAGGCAGGCTCAAAGCGGAAAACAGAGTCAGCAGAGCTGAGAGCGTTCCGAGTTGCACCATCAGCGTGCGGGTCGCAGGAACTGCCTGAATCAGAGGCGCGCAGCGGAGCAACAGGAACAGTCCCGCGGTCATCGCCAGCAGATTGATCCCGGCCAGCGAACGTGCCGACCAGTTCTCTTCCCGACTCACCAGCAGAGCCGAAGCAGGAAACAGGCTCAGACGAGGCAGGGCGGCAAAGAAGAGTAGCACGCTGATGCCGGGCAGGGCAGTGCGATTGGTTTCCGCAACCTGGGTCAACGCCGCCGGCTGCAGCATCGTAAGAAAGTCCAGACTGGTGAAATTGGTCTGAACGAGAAACAGTCCCAGCAGCAGCATCCCATCCCCCAGCGCATTCCAGCCCCACCAGTGTCGGCGTGCCGTTTCCGGAGCGAGCGTCGTCCGCAGGTGCACTTCATGCAGCAGGTTCAAACTCATCGAGAGCAGGCACCAGCAGAAAAAGAGTTGCAGAAAGTTCGTTGCCAGGATGATGCCAGTCGTGGCGCAGAAACCCATCAGTAACAGCAAACCCCCGTAGCGCGGCGCAACGGTATCTGCAGACTCAGCTGAATCGGGCGGACTCAACAGCAGCACGCAGAGCATGCCTGCCGAGACCAGCGCATAGAATGTCAGGCTCAGTGAGTCGTAGAGTACACCGATTTCCAGAGGCAGAGAGGTTTCGCCGGGAAGCGTCAGCCAGCGAACCAGGGGGAACGAATAAGACTGTTCTCCCAGCAGGGGACTGAAGTAACCAGCCGCGACCACCGAGACCAGTGTCGTGACTGAGACTCCCAGTAGTGCGGGCCAGCGCGGATTCCCTTTGAGAATGCGACAGGCGACCAGGGCCGACATCAGCACCGTGACGAAGGGCACGACCAGTCCGAGTTGCAGTAACAGGGTGATTGTTCTATCCACCAGACCCGGCCCCCCTTTCCACGGGGGACTTCGTTTCCGCAGGGGCATCGGTTTCAGCATCAGGTGATTTACGGCGCAGGCTGAGTACCGCCAGCGCAGCGGCCGGCAGCATCACCAGAAACAGGACGAACAGAAAAAACACCGTTTGTGCCCGCGAACCCTGATACTCTGCAAAGGCCGCCAGCATGAGGCCCGCTCCCTGCAGCCAGATCAGCAGCGAAAAGACGGTCGCCAGGCGATGCCGCTGCAGCAGCATTCCCAGGTAGCCGACTGCGATCAGGATGATCCCGATCATCAAATTCTGGTGGAGGACGGCGGTGGCCTGCAACAGGATCATGCGTTCCCTCCCGGTTCCTCTGTCTGTGAAACGCGGGACTCCCGCGGGGAAAAGACCAGCCAGGTCATGCCTACAAAGACCAGTAGTACGAAGCAGAGCAGAAGCAGCAACGTCGGCCAGTGTTGACTGAAGAACCGGGGCAGCAGTTCCGGTAAGGAGAGCCCGGCCCATTCTGATTTCGGTACGGGTGTCACTTCGGCTCCCGGCCCCCAGTCCCGCTGGACCACCCACAGACAGACACATAACAGAAATCCACACGCCAGGCAGGCAAGCAGCGGTTCGCGGAACGCGCCCTCTTCGTCCTGCTCTGCCGAGACTGATTCGGGTGATTCCTCGTCAGTGCAGTTGTGATAGCAGAGCAACACGATCAGGCCTCCCAGAGTCAGCCAGCTGAGAATCATCAGCGGAGGCATGTGAGCCTGAAGGAAGAGTAGACCGCTGGAGAGCAGAGAAACCGACGCAGCTGCCAGGGCCCATCTCATTCGCGAAGCGAGTACCGCTGCAGCACCACTGACGATGACCAGCGTACCCACGGGAATCGGACTGAATAACGCCAGCAGCGACTCCGCCTTGCCCTCGGTTTTAAAAGAGAAGGGAGAGCCGAACCAGTAGAGCAGGATCAGCAGTGCCCCGATCGAGAGCAACGGCCAGCCCCAGCGGGGCGCTGTCTCTGGTGCCTGATGCGTTGTTAAATTCAGATAACCATACACGCCGGTCAGCATCAGTAGAATTAGTACCGCCAGTGTTAAAAACAGCAGGTTATCCGCGGTACCGGGCAGGTAGAATAACAGTTCGTCAATCATGGCTGAACCTCCCCTGCAGTCTGCACTTCCGCATGTGCGTTCGTGGAAGAGGGGAACGGAAACCGGGGCAGCACAAAGCCCCACCAGATCGCCAGCAGACTGAAGTTGAGCAGCAGATGCATGTAATGGTCTGACATACCCAGCACATGAAACGCCAGAAACGAAGCGGAAACCGCAACCAGCGACAGCCAGAGCAACAGCTTCCAGATCGCTTCCGGATCATAGACGGGACGTCGTTTCAGAAAACGGATCAGTCGATAATGGACTCCCACCAGCACCAAGGGCAGGGCGGGAAACAAACCAAATCGCATGATAATCTGTAGCACGCTCATCTCCTCGCGCGGGCCGAAGCAGGTCAGGCTGAGGATGATGATAGACATCACGAAGACGGTGTTGATGAGATGCAGTTCGCGAATCCAGTGCTGCACCGGCCGGACAGGTTTGGGTACCTGGGCATTGACGAGAATCACAGGGCCGGTCAGGGACAGGAACAACGCCAGCATTCCCACCGGTTGTATCAGCAGCAACCAGACAGTGGATGTCGCGCCGCTTGTAGTCTGTTCCAGTTCCGCATGCACGGGGAGATAGGCTGCCACCGAGGCGAAAGACAGCAGCAGCGGGAGCCAGAAATAGCCGTTGAGTAGCAGTCCCGACAGCGGGTGCCTCTGTCGCTCGGTTACCGCCAGACTGATATGCCCCGCGGCCTGTAGCAGCAAGAACAATCCCAGATACATCATCGGTGCATAGCGGCACGTCACGAGCCCGGTCGCTTCGACCGGTTCAATCCGTATGGACCACATGTTGGTGATATAACCGGGGAGAAAAGCAATGGTCAGCAGACCGCAGGTCAGTGAGAACAGCAGCAGACAGCGTTCGCTCCGTTGAGTGATCTCTGCCTGGGAACGGGCAACCCGCTTCACTGCGAGTTGCAGTCGCGTTTTGACAGAGGCATTCAGGGGAGACCAGGCTGCCTCTGCCAGCAGCAGCGAGATAAACAGAAACACGAGCGTGCTAACCAGGAACAGGGGAATCTGCCACAGCATCAGGTGGCCTCCGTCGGATTCGGATCATCGGCGGACGCTGATTCCTGTTCCGCATAGATCGTCAATTCAGGATCAGAGGGCACCGGAGCGGTCTGCGGCTTTTTCGGTGCGGTCAGCATGCCCGACCAGAGTGCCATTCCCCAGCTCAGAAGCAGGGCCGCTCCCAGAGTCCAGGTGATCGGATCCCGCAGTGAGGTTGTCTGCACACTGATTCCCAGTACCAGCAGCAGAATACAGACGGCAATCAATACGGTCGTAAAGTTCCAGTACAGCGCGTGCTGAGGTGCTTCATAACTGCCGGCAATCGATGCTGAGTCTTCGACGATTGATTCGGACTCGACGCGAAACCATTTCTGAATGGCCCACCAGACAGCCAGCGCCGTCAGCGAAGCAGTCAGCAGTAATATCAGAAAGGTGAACCAATCCATGGTGGACTTTCGACGAAATGCGGAATAGCAGCCGGGAACGCAGGTGACCGAACTGTTGATAGACACCAATTTTAAGTGAAATCGAGGACGAAGCGAAGCGACTCGCATCCTGCAAATCTTCCAATTCAGGAAATGAATGTGCGCCGCCACTTTACAGTAGACGCCGACCTGCCAACAATGCTACCGGTCGAGCATGCGGATCTGTTAGCACCGGTTGAATGAGATCCCGCTCCATCCGGGAAGACACTGGCATGAATGATGAATCACAGACTCTGATCTTCGTCTACGGTACTCTCAAGCGGGGGTTCTGTCGGGCTCCGTTTCTGTCTGATCAGCAGTTTCTGGAAGAAGCATGCACCGCGCCCCATTACGCACTCTATGATTGTGGCGCGTACCCCGCACTGGTGAAAGACAACACCACAGGCATCCGCATTCAGGGCGAACTGTGGCGCGTGGATGCACGGGGGCTGGAACTCCTTGATGAAGTCGAAGGGGTTGCCGAACAACTCTATGCCCGGGAAAGCATTGAACTCGAGTCGCCGCTGATTTCCACGGGAGTGCATGCTTACTTCTATCTGCATGATGTCTCGCAGCTGCCCCGTCTGGGAGATTGCTGGACCCGACAGACCTGAATTTCCTGGGAGACGCTTGTGATTTTTCGTTCAGCGCCTCACAATAGCGCTGCTGACTCAAATCGCTTTTGGAGAACCCGTCATGTCTGCGCCGACCAAAGCCCGCAGAACCGTATCTTATGCGTCATTACAGGAAATTGCTGACGACGCACAACGTCTCCATGCTGCTGGTGCCCCTACCACGGGAAACTGGTCGCAGGGCCAGATCTATGATCATCTGGCACGATTGATGGATGGCTCTCTGGATGGCTTCGACTTCACCGCTGCCTGGCCATTGCGCAAGATTTCGAAGTGGATCTTCAAACCACTGATTTTCAAGAAAGGCATGCCCGCCGGTTTCAAATTGAAAGGGGATGCCGGCAGAGTCCTCCTTCCAGATCCAGTCGCAGACCAGGCGGGGCTTGATCATCTGCTGCAGGCGATTCACCGTCTCCAGAACGAATCGCAGCGTCACCCCAGTCCCGTTCTGGAGGAACTGACCCGTGAAGAGTGGGATCTGCTGCATCGTCGACACGCTGAGCTGCACATGAGTTTCATCGCCGAACCGGAAGCCTGAACTCCCACCCCATCGAGGATCGACGTGGACGACGAACCGAATTCTCTCCCACCTGAGCCCGCACGACCGAAAACATTCGATGAACGACTCCGCAGCTGGAGCCTGCTCAAGCGTCTGCTGCTCGCCTTCTGTCTGCTCACCGCATCTTACATCACAGCCGCGGGCACCGGATTGATGATTCTGCTCATGCTGGCTTTCTCGACTGATGGCTGCCAGCACTTTCCCGATATCCTCGGCTTCTTCGTGTTTCAGTTTCCCATTTATGCACTGGGAATCTGTACCGCCCTGCCGGCTCTGTCTCTGGCCTGTGCCTGTTCAATACGCTGGATCGTTGGCTCGATCTTTTTCTGCGTGGGGCTTTGTGCGTTCTGGCTTGTGGGCGGCTTCATCGCAATCGTGATGGCCTGTCAGTAGAGGTATCCGCCCGCGGCGTCTATAATGCCGCTGCAGTGATCTAATGACACACAGTGAATGACCGGAAAGGGATGCAATGGCAGAGTCGCAGGGAAACAGAATCATCGTCGTCGGAGGAGTCGCGGGGGGCGCGAGTGCTGCAGCCCGGGCACGTCGCTGCGATGAACGCGCGGAAATTATTCTGTTTGAGAAAGACGAATACGTCTCTTTCGCCAACTGCGGTCTACCCTATTTTATCGGCGAGGAAATCACCGAACGCAGCAAGCTGCTCGTCGCGACACCCGAGCTGTTTCGAAAACGCTTTAACATCGATGTCCGTACCCGGCACCTGGTGCAATCAGTCAACGTCGAAAACAAAACCGTCTCGGTTCTGAATCGGGAATCAGGTGAGGTGAGCGAAGAGCCCTGGGATCGGCTGATTCTCTCTACCGGTGCGGCTCCGATCACGCCCCCCTTGCCGGGCATTGAATCCGAGAATGTATTCACACTCCGTAATCTGAACGACGCAGATGCCATCAAGGCCTTTATCGCGGAGCATGGCTGCCAGAAAGCGGTCGTCGTGGGGGCCGGCTTCATCGGGCTGGAGATGGTGGAACAGCTGCATCATCTGAAACTGGAGACAGATCTGGTCGAACTGCAGTCCCAGGTCCTGCCTCCACTCGATCCGGAAATGGCTCGCCTGGTTCAGAACGAACTGACCGATCACGACATCAAGGTGCATCTGGGAACAGCCGTCGATACGATTCAGACTGAAAACAACACAGCCACCGGAGTCGAACTCGGTAACGGAACGCAGATCGCTGCGGATCTGGTCATTCTGGGGATCGGCGTGTCCCCGGCGATTGAACTCGCCCAGGCTGCAGGGATTGACATCGGCGAACGGGGCGGAATTTCCGTGAATGACTTCATGCAGACATCGCATCCGGACGTTTACGCGGTCGGTGATGCCGTCGAATATCAGCACGGCGTTCTGGAAACACCCCAGCGCATACCGCTCGCCGGTCCCGCGAATCGCGCCGGTCGTATCGCCGGTCAACATGCCGCGAGCACGTCGGCCGACCCGATGATCGCCCCCATGGGAACGGCCATTGTCCGTGTCTTTGGCATCACCGCAGCGGTCACGGGTCTCAGTAAAAAGTTCGCGGAACGTAGTCAGAGTAAGAATCGTTCCATTATCATCGTCGGCAAACATCACGCCGGCTATTTCCCTGGCGCTCAGCAGCTGTTTCTCAAGCTGACTTACGATCCCGAAACAGGGCGGATCCTGGGCGCCCAGTCTGTCGGTCGTGAAGGTGTCGATAAACGTATCGACGTGATCGCCACCGCGATGAAGTTTAAAGGCACCGTCCGCGATCTGGCCGGCGTCGACCTCTGTTATGCTCCGCCCTTCGGTTCGGCCAAGGACCCGGTACACATGGCGGCGTTCGTCGCCTGCAACGACTTGGATGAACTGACCCGCATCATCGAAGTCGATGCCGACCTCTCTGGATATCAGATTCTCGATGTCCGTTCCCAACAGGAAGTTGACACGTTCCGCTTCCCCGAGATTACGCACATTCCCGTCGACGAACTCCGCGGTCGCCTGGATGAACTCGATACGTCGCGGTCGATCATCACCGTCTGCCATTCCGGGATGCGGGCTTATATCGCCGCCCGGATCCTGCAGCAGTCGGGTTTCGAGAACGTCCACAATCTCACCGGCGGCATGCTCATGCAACGCTTCGCCCGACCGGAGTTGTTTGAATAATTTTCCTGGTCCATAATCTGGAAACCCACACCCCACGATGTTCGCCGACTTCGCTCTCATCTCGGTATTGCTGGTCATCGCGCATCTTTTACGTTCCCGACTGCGTCTCCTGCAGAATCTGTTGATCCCCGCACCCATCCTGGCCGGCTTTCTCGGACTGCTCGGCGGCCCGCAACTGCTGGGCTGGCTTCCCTTCAGTCTCACCGGGGAAGGCAAGATTGCGATGGAGCGTTATCCCTACGAACTGATCGCGATTCTGTTCGCGACCCTCTTTCTCGGGCATCAGCCCCACCGTCCCACGCTGCGAACCATGCTCCGCGATGTCGGCGATACCTGGTTCTATAACTTCGCTGCCTACATCGGACAGTTCGGCGTCGCCCTCCTGTTCGGTCTGTATGTCCTGCCTTTGATGTTTCCTGATCTCAATCCCGGCTTTGCCCTGATGATGCCCGCCGGCTTCGCGGGGGGACACGGCACTGCAGCCGCGGTCAGCGAATCCCTGCAGGCGGGGGGCTTCAATGATGCACAAAGCCTGGGCTTCACGTTTGCCACGATTGGTCTGCTGATCGGGATCTTCGGCGGTCTGACATTGATCAACATCGCTACTCGACGGGGCTGGACGCACCTGGTCTCTTCCGCACAGGAACTGCCCGAGAGCACCCGCTCCGGTTTTCTCACTCCGGAAGAACAGACCTCAATGGGCACCAGCACTGTCAGTGCCATGTCTCTCGATCCACTTACCTGGCACTTCGCGATTGTGATGACCGCGTTCGGCGGCGCACATGGCATCGATTACCTGTTTCGGCACGTACTCGAATCCAAAATCATTTTGCCCCTGTTCGCAGTGGCACTGCTGGTCAGTGCGGTGTTACAACTGGTGCTCGAACTCTGTCACATCGGCAAATATGTGGATCGTCAGGTGATGGCCCGCATTGGTTCTTCGGTTTCCGACTACCTGATTGCCTTCGCGGTCGCCTCGATCAAAATCAGCGTCGTCGTTGAATACATGGCCCCCTGGTGGTCATGTCGCTGCTCGGTTTTTTCTACGCGATTGGCATGCTCTGGTTCCTGGGGCGGCACCTGTTTCACAACTTCTGGTTCGAACGCAGCATCTTCGCCTACGGCTGGATGACAGGCGTTGTCGGTATCGGCGTGCTGCTACTGCGGATTGTCGACCCGCAACTCAAATCCAAAACCCTGCAGGATTACGGCCTCGCTTTTGTGGGTATCTCACCTCTGGAGATCCTGCTGATCGTCGTCGTCCCTCCACTGGTCGCCCGACAGATCATCCTGGCTCCCGCAATCGTCATCGTCGTGATCGCAGCCGCCTGTTTCGCCCTCTCCGCTTACCTCGTTGGCTGGTACCGCACTCCACCCGGCGAGCTCCGCCCCGGCGAACAGGAGATCATCGACGACTTAAAGTAGGGGAGGACCCATGTGTCCTCCCGCCTGGTACGAGACGACCTGGATTCACGCTCTGAACGGAACCAGTTGAACCCATCAAGCAAAAACACATCAAACCCTTTTTCGTGTCTTTCGTGCTGACCGTGGTAGAAATAACGTTCGTGGTTCACTCCCAGCCACTCAGAACAATCTTCCCAATCGTGTGCCCCGCTTCCAGGGTTTGATGCGCCCACCGCAGGTTCTCTGCATTGATTGGCGAGCGGAACTCGTTCGCGGTACATTGCAGCTTCCCCGCATCCAGCCATTGCGACACCCGGCTCAACAGGTGATGCTGTTCGATCATATCCGGCGTCTGGAACATCGATCGCGTATACATGAACTCCCAGACCATCGTTGCCGACTTGCGTTTCATCAACGACTGATCCAGCGGCTGCTTATTATCCACCAGTAGCACAATCTTGCCCTGTGGACGCAGCAGGTCGACGGCCTGATCCCAGTGCTGGTCGGTATTGTTGAACAGCGCGATGTGATCGATCTGCTTCAAACCCAGCGTTTCCACCTGCGGACGCAGCGGCTCAAAATGATTGATGACATGGTCGGCCCCGAGTTTCTGAACCCACTCGATCGACTCCGGCCGCGATGCGGTGGTGATCACCGTCAGTCCTGCCAGCTTCGCGAGTTGGATGCCGATCGAACCGACGCCGCCGGCACCGCCGGTAATCAGAATCGTCTCACCCGCATTCCCCCCTTCGACGTCGATCCCTAGTCGATCGAAGAACGATTCATACGCGGTGATCGCTGTGAGGGGAATGGCGGCTGCTTGCGAGAAATCCAGCGATTTCGGCTTCGTACCCACAATCCGCTCGTCGATCAACTGGTACTCGGCGTTGCATCCCGGGCGGGTAATGTCACCTGCATAAAACACTTCATCACCCGGCTGGAACAGTTCCACCTCCGGTCCGACCGCTTCGACGACTCCCGCCGCATCCCAGCCGAGCACTTTGGGAGCAGGTTCCTCCCCCTCTTTGGGAGCCCGGACTTTCGTATCCACCGGATTGACGGCAATCGCTTTCACCGCAACCAGTAGGTCCCGTCCACCCGGCTTCGGTTGATCCAGTTCGACATCCATTAGTGATGCGGGATCCTCAATCGGCAGATAACGGGTCAAACCAACGGCTTTCATTTTTGAAACTCCTCTCGAGAGATGAATGGCAGAAAATCAAAGATTCTCACTTCATGTTCTAAGGAATACGCGAGGAAATCAAGGTGCCTGTTTCGAGTCTTTTCTGCTTTTCGTGGTGAAGGATTACAGATAACCGCTCGCGAACATCACAGAACCGGTTACAATCAAAACTGCAGGCACGGTACAGGGGATACCGCATTCATGAATTCCGAAAACAAAACAGAACGGTCTTACAGCCGGCGGCTGATGCAGCTCTCTACGATCCCGTTTCTGCTGCTGATCGCTTACTGGGTCCTGACCTGGTTCTGGGGCACGAGCGAGGTGCAACAGTCTTATGTGAAGTTCAACAGCAAAGGGCTGCCTGCCAGCGCCCACATTTATACGGATCGCCGTCCCGCAGATCTTGAGAGCAACTGGTATCTGATCGGTTATCCCTGTGCCCCCTGTCCGGGCATCGTCAGTCTGGAAGTCGATATGCGACATTGTGATATCTGTCCGGGCCCCGTCCGCCAGTATTTTATCTGGTGCCCGGGCTATCACTCCAAAGTCCCTTTCTGGGGCAGACCGGTTGCAGGAACATACGAGGAGACCGACTAAGATTCAACGCACTTTCTTTTCGTGTTTTTAGTGACTTTCGTGGTAGTAGAAAAACGGAACCGACTCTCTTGCGATAGTCGATTCCGGTTCAGAGATTGATCCCGATTCCGTTATCTTCCAGACCCATGATTTCCCGCCAGCGGGCTTCAATCATCGCCGTATAAAGATACATGTCGGCTCCGTAGTTACCCAGCGCATAACAGTCATTCACTTCCACCAGCAACGTTTCACCGGTCGAAGTGATTCCCCAGTCCATGCTACAGGCGATGGGGCAGCTCTCGAACGCATCCAGCGCAGACTGCATCCGCGTTCTGTCGGGGAAAGTCAGCGGATCACCCTGGTAGTTTGCAACCGTTCTGATTGCACCGCGAAAAATGTACGCGCGCCATTCCGAAACGAATTCCACCACTTCCTGCACCAGGACTTCTGTTTCACCATTAACCGCTGCAGAGGGGATCAGATCTTTGAACTCCTTGAAAACCTTTCCCGTAAATCGTTTATGTTCCCACAGCGGTTTCACGTGCAGTGCCCGGGTTTCCTCTTCCTTCTCGAATGGTTGGCGCACTTCTTCCAGTGTCGAAATCCAGAAATCGCGACCGATCCACTCTTTCAGACAGTCCGGCAGATCCTGCAGGTCCGGTAACTGGCGCTGGGCCCGCTTGATCGCAGAACGCACCGTTCCCACGCCACCCGCAACGATGGTTTCATCGGGAAAAGACAGCAGCCCTCGATCCAGGGCGCCATCAAATAATGAGGGCGCATCAAACCGGGTGACTTCGTAACCCCGCTCCCAGAACGTATACGCGATTCGCTCCAGATTCAGATAATTCGGATCCCCCTTTTGTCCCTGTTGCACATACGCCCGCATTGTGTTCTCCCGGAAACTGATATTCTGCTGGAAATTGTCTCTCTCAGAATATAAAAGTCATTAAATAGAATTGGTCTGACACCCGCGAGCATTCTCAGGTTCAAGACTTAAAACGCGACCTGTTTCGTGTCTTTCGTGCCTTTCGTGGTAGAATCAAACAAACTCCCAGATGACCAGAGAGGCCCAATATGACCACCGAACTGAAAATCAACCCGCTCCCCGCCGCAACCCCTGAAATCGGTCGCTGGCTCTGGGCTCTCGCTGAAGTCCGCCAGCGGACACTTCGTCTGGTCGGCGACATCGATCAACGGCTGCTCGACTGGCGCGGCTCCGACGGTGCTGAGAACTCCGTCGGCTCCCTGTTGTATCACATCGCCCTCGTCGAAATGTCCTGGCTCTATCTTGACCTTCTGCAGCAGGAGTTTCCGCCTGAAGTCAACGATCTGTTCTCCTTTCCGATGGCGGACGACGCCGGCAAAGTCAGTCACGTTCCCGGCGTCACTCTGCAAGAACACCTGCACCGGCTCACGACCACACGCGAAATCGCACTCTCCCGATTCCAGCAGATGACCCCCGACGAATGGCACCGGCTCCGACCTCCCGTTAATGACCAGCCCTACGAAACCACTCCCGAATGGGCCGTCTTCCACCTCATCGAACACGAAGCCGGCCACGCCTTCCAGATCTCCTCCCACAAAGCCCGCTGGCAGCGACTGGTTAGTAATTAATAGTGCACCTGGTGTCTTTTATTGTAAAATGTATTTAAGGAAGTCAGAGTCTGACGCACTACATCCCTTTAAGAACCGTTCTAGTCGTGGGAGTGTCAGCCAGTTGCCCCGATAACATTTGATCTGGCGATCATCATGGGCAAGTATTTTCAAATAAAGCCTGAAAGAATCACTCCCTTACATTATGTGCGATGGGGATGCATTCTCATATTTCTTCTGTTGTTGTTTCATGGGATCAAAAGTTCGTTTCAAAGGAAAGTCAGAGACGAGTTTCTTCTACGGCTAAAGTATACAACTCATGCAGAACTGACCTTTCAACGAAAACCACTGATTCCAGTGTCTGTCAAAGGATCTAATGAGCTTCCAGACTGGCTTCACTACCAAGAACTCAAAGAGGTTCGATTCAAATTTATATATAATTCAACATCTAGTGATACACTGCGAGGGATTGATGCTTTTCCCAGCCTGACTCATCTGGATCTTTCTTTCAGCCGCTTCTCGGGTGATGCGCTCGTCTACCTGTCAGATCTTACTCAATTGGATCAGTTAACGCTTTACGATACGAACATAGAAGACGCTGAACTGGCTTATCTGAAAAATATGAGGAATCTCCGGATCTTGAATCTGCATGACAACCTGATTACAGATAAAGGGCTGGTTCATTTAAAAAGATTGACGAATCTGGAGCGTCTCATTCTCAGCGAAACGGAAATTTCTGATACAGGTCTCATCCATCTGTCGGAACTCAAAAATTTACGTAATCTCTCTCTCGCAAAAACTGCGATTACCGGCAAGGGGTTGGTACATTTAAAGGGCTTGAAAAACCTAACCATTCTCAGTCTGAATGATACCAGCGTAACAGATGCTGCCCTTTCTCATCTGAATGGGCTCAGTCAATTGCAGGTACTGTATCTCGATGGCACGAATGTTACAGAAAACGAGCATTACATCTGGCGAATCGCTTTAGAACTGAGAGCGAAGAAAAATGAGGGTAAAGAGATACTGGTTAAACCTCGTTTTTCTTCGCCTCTGCCAGAACTTTCCTATTAGTATTGAAATGACCTGCCTCACAAAAAGTTGTCGAGCGATGTTCTCCCGCATCATTCCACATCTTCAACTTTACCCAGCGCAGCTCCCACACCACCTATGATCGCACCCGCAGTCGCTCCCAGTCCGATCGGCACGCCAAACGCATACAGGGCCACCGGGTGAGTCGTCGTCATCACCCTTTCATTTTCAATCAGATGCCCATTCGCTCTCTGTTCCACTTTGACGGAACCGGCCCAGCCCGCGGGGGCAAACGGACTGTAAGCAAGCGAGAACCAGAGCAGTAGCAGCGAGCCTCCCAGCATCAGCCCGGCGAATCCACCGGCACAACCAAAGAACGCGACCGAAGAAAGCACACCGCTCCGTTTACCGACCGTCTTCCATCTCCCTGATTCCGGCGTCGCCAGATCTGCGGACTCTGTAGCGGCGGACGTCTGCTCACGGACTGTCTTTGTTTGTGTCGCCCGCTTTCGGGTGACCGCTCCTGTCAGCGCGAAGCCTACGCCTACCCACCAGCCACAATGCATCCACCAGCGATACGGTTCCAGAGAGGCAGCACGCTGATTGTCAGAACCGATTTCCTGAATCAGAAAGGCCCCCAGTCCAAACAGATTCGCAAAAACCAGCCCGCCAGCAGCCATCGCCAAAAGCAGTCCATAGCCCTGAGCGAGTCGTTTCCCCAGCGTCAACAGCATCGGCATTTCTCCACTCCAGAAACAAGGGCAGGGTACGCAAGAATAGTGTTGTCCGCACTGCTTTCAACATTCACAACGCGGGAGAGAACTCCGGAGATCAACTTTTTCGTGTCTTTCGTGCTTTTCGTGGCAGAGTGATACTAGATCAGGTTTCGTTGGTACTGGATCAACCGGAACACATCATGCCATGCACCTTGGAGAAATCCTGCTTAGCTAAATCCTGCTCTCGGATCCAGAATGATAAACTACCAAAATCACTCCAGCACCAGTTGAATTGATTGTCACTACCTAAATCCAGTAATAACCGCCAGTCTTTTTTTTGTCTGTTGGTGACTGGTTTTCCAGGATCTTGACGGAAATGATGTACGCTTTCTCCTTTGGATTTTGCTTTCATAGCCAGATGACAACTTTCACGACAGTCTCCATCAAAACGGTCGTCATAGTCTCCAAGCAACTGGTGATTGGTCTCAAAAAAATGATAGATAAACCCGGTAATCTGATTCTCACGCTCTTCTGTTTCATCTTCTGCTTTATAGAGCGTATCCAGAGCCCGGCTGTTTAAAGAATACATGGGCTTGAAACGGAGTGATGCTTCAGGGGCAGGCCGATAAATTTCCGCAGCCGGTTTGTAATATTTCTTCCGGGTGATTGCTTTCGGAATTTTCCGCTCTGAAAAATTCGGAAATGAACAGCGTTGCACCGGCTTTCGTTCAGAGGGCGAAAAAGTCACTTGAAAACCGTGTGTCATCCAGTCAGTCCGCAGCGAATAATGTTCTTCCCACATTCCCAGGCTGTCATACCAGAACCAAAGCCAGCCTTTCGCCGGCAGGATCGAACGGGGAATATGTTTTGCCGGCAGGTCACTCAAGCGGATTTGAGCCAGGAAGTGTAACGGTCGTCCTGCAGGTTCGTAGGGCCAGTCTTCAGGATCATGCAGGTCAGGCTCGCCACCAAACTTGGAACGACCAGCAGGCAGCTTGCGTTTCACTGGTTTACCCGGTACCAGATCGACGGCTGGCAACAAACCGTCCAGTATCTGATCCTGCAACTCACTGACTTTGTACCGTTTAATGCCACGAAGGATCTTGTCGCGAAGCTGATTCATGTTGCACTTCCCTGAAAACTGCTGCGTTAGTTCGGGTAAACCTCTTTTTCTGCTTTGCTGTGTCTCTGGAATGTTTGGGTTTAGTTGAGCGTTTGTTTTGATTCACTCTTCTACTTACCGCTTACCCCCTCACTTTTTCGTGTCTTTAGTGCCTTTCGTGGTAGCAAAAAATGTTTCGGGGTTCCCCCTACAGAGGCCAGTCCCCTCCAATGCACTCCCGCTGAATCGCCGTCAGTTGCTCAATTCCCAGCGTCGCCAGTTCCAGCTGTGCGTCCAGCATTCCTCGATTGAAGACCAGGCCTTCCGCTGTTCCCTGAACTTCCACGAAGTCGCCGCCGCCCGTCATCACCACGTTCATATCCACGCCCGCGGTGCTGTCTTCCACGTAATCCAGGTCGAGTACCGGCTCGCCCTCCACCACGCCCACGCTCACCGCGGCCACGCTGTTGGTGAATACCTTCTTCGGATCAAAGACTTCCCCCTCGGCCAGTTCGCACGTTTCCGGAATCGCCAGCACCGTATCCAGCAGCGCCAGGAAACCGCCCGTGATACTCAGCGTTCGCGTTCCCCCGTCCGCCTGCAGCACATCGCAGTCCACGGTAATCGTTCGCGGCCCCAGTGCTTCAAAGTCGATCACGGCCCGCAGGCTCCGACCGATCAGTCGCTGAATCTCGCTCGAGCGTCCGTCCGCCCGCCGCTGTTTGCGCGGTGACGTACTGCCCGGCAGCATGTTGTATTCCGCGGTCACCCAGCCGCTCGGGTTCTCGTCGTTCTTCTTCCACGGTGGCACACTGTTATCCAGGCTCGCTGTACAGAGCACGACAGTGTCTCCCGCAGAGATCAGAATGCTGCCGGGGGTCGCTTTCGTATACCGGCGTTCGACTTTGATGGGACGGAGTTGATCGGTCTGGCGAGAATCGTGGCGCATGGAAGAATCCTGTCTGCTTGAAGGTGTCATTGTAATCTGTGTTCAGCTTAATTTTTCGCTAAAGTTACCACGCTTTGACCGCAGATTTCAATGCAAGATCTCACGCTTTCCGATAAGATAGACGTCATACTCAAACCATGTTCAATTTAGGAAGCGTCTCTCTTGCTGATCTCGGAAATCTTTCACTCACCCCAGGGCGAAGGGAAATGGATCGGGGTTCCCTCGATTTTCATTCGGACCAGTGGCTGCAATCTACGCTGCTGGTTCTGCGATACCCCGTACACCTCCTGGAATCCCGAGGGCGAAAAAATGTCCGTCGATCAGATTCTGGAACACATCAAGCAGTACGACTGCGAACACGTCGTCGTTACCGGCGGCGAACCGATGCTGAGCCACGAAATCGAATCGCTCACCCAAAGGCTCCACGCGGACGGCAAGATCATCACCATCGAAACCGCAGGCACCATCCTCAGCGATGTCCACGCCGACCTGATGTCGATCAGCCCCAAGCTCTCGAACTCAACACCCGTCGACAATCCCGAGTGGGCTCACCGTCACGACGCCCGCCGCGATCAGCCCACCGTCATCCACGAACTGATCAAACGCCATCCCTATCAGATCAAGTTCGTCGTCGATCATCGGGAAGACCTCAGCGAGATCGAGGATTATCTAAAGCGGTACCCAGAGATCAACCGCGAAAATGTTTACCTGATGCCCCAGGGCACCACCGCCGAGATGCTCGCCGAACGCATGCCTTGGATCGAAGAAATCGCGAAACAGCTCGGCTGTCAGGTCACCCGCCGGATGCACATCGAACTCTGGGGCAACGTCCGCGGGAAATAATTTCCGCGACCACGGCTTCAACCATGAAAGATCGCGGCCCGTGCCTGCTTCACCCGTTCGACGGCTGCCTCGGGCGTCTCACCCAGCACCGTCAGGTGTCCCATCTTGCGACCAATTCGCGATTCCCGTTTGCCGTACAGATGCACTTTCACATCGGGGAACTGCTGCAGCGCATTCCAGTCGGGCGGACCCGGCTCCCAGTGGTCGCCCAGCAGGTTCGCCATCGCCGCCGGTCCCAGCGACTTTGTCGAACCCAGCGGCAATCCGCAGATCGCCCGCACCTGCTGCTCGAACTGACACGACACGTGCCCGTCAATCGTCAAGTGCCCCGAGTTATGCGGCCGCGGGGCAATCTCGTTGATCATCAGCCGCTCGTCTGCGGTCAGAAAGAACTCGACGCACAGCACGCCCACCACATCCAGCCGCTCAAACACGGCCCGCGTGATCTCCACAGCCTCTTGATTCACCTTCTCACTCTGTCCGGACGGAAACACCGAGATATCCAGAATGTGGTTCGCGTGATCGTTCTTCATCGGACCATACCAGGCGAACTCGCCGTCCAGTCCCCGCACGCCTACCACCGACAGCTCGCACGTGTAATCGATGAACGCTTCCAGGATCGTTTCGTCCGCACCAACTTCCTGCCACGCCGACTCTGCTTCCTCGGGCGCGTCGATCTTGACCTGCCCCTTACCGTCGTAACCCGACGTCGCCGATTTCAGCACCGCCGGACATCCCAGTTCGTCAATCGCGGCTTTCAGTTCCTCCACCGACTTCACCACCTTGAACGGCGTTACCGGAATCCCCGCGTCCCGCAGGTCCGACTTCTCCCGGATTCGGTTCTGGGCCACATGCAGTACATGCGCGCCAGGACGCACCGGCGCATATTGCGAAGCGGCATCGGTCGTCACCGACAGCACGTTCTCGAATTCAAACGAGATCACATCCACGTTCTTCGCGAACTCCGCGACCGCGTCCAGATCGTCATATTCGGCGACCACTTCCTTATCAGCTACCTGGCCGGTCGGCGTCAGGCGCTCGGGCGAAAAGACGTGCACGTTATAACCCAGTCGGCGGGCTTCGATGGCGAACATCCGGCCCAACTGGCCGCTGCCCAGCATGCCCAGGGTCGCTCCGGGGGGAATCAGCTCACTCATAGTTCTGAATTATCCAGTACGCTGTCGGTCTGATTCTGACAGAATTCCTTCATCTTCTCCCGCAGCTCGGGCCGCGAGTTACCCAGGATCCGTATCGCCAAAAGCGCCGCGTTCTTCGCCCCCGATTCTCCAATCGCCAGCGTCCCCACCGGCACGCCTCCCGGCATCTGGACAATCGACAGCAGTGAATCCAGCCCCTGCAGGGCCCGGCTCTTCACCGGCACGCCCAGTACGGGCAGAACTGTCTGCGCCGCAACCATCCCCGGCAGATGCGCTGCACCGCCGGCACCCGCGATGATCACTTCGATCCCCCGTTCCTCCGCGGTCTTGGCGTATTCGTTCATCCAGTCAGGCGTCCGATGAGCCGAGACCACGCGGCACTCATGCGCCACGCCGAACTGCTCCAGCAGCGCGGCCCCTTCCTTCATCGTATCCCAGTCGGATTGACTGCCCATGATCACGCCCACCAGCGGGGGACTCTGTTCTGACATAATGGAACCTTCGTATTCGAGATGGTACGCCACCCACAGGGCAGCGAATTTCTAAGTAAGCTTGTGTTATTCGGCTTGGAAGTGGTCCCGATAATAATCAATTTTCTCACCCGATTGGAGTCTGCCATCCCCTTTTTTTACCCCCTCTTTCCGACAAGTGCGTGTTCGTTTGACTTTCTGACCCCGCTGGTCTAGTGTGAAGAGCGATTAATCCATTCCCAGATGTGACATTTTGAAAGGATCTTCTTATGGCACGCCCTGTAACGCTATTCACCGGACAATGGGCCGACCTCCCGATTGAAGAAATGTGCAAAAAAGCCCAGGAATTCGGCTATGACGGCCTGGAACTGGCCTGCTGGGGAGACCATTTCGAAGTCGACAAAGCGCTCTCCGACGACACATACTGCAACCGCAAACGGGAACTGCTCGAGAAATACGACCTGCAGCTCTTCTCCATCTCCAACCACCTCGTCGGACAGGCCGTCCTCGATAACATCGATCAAAGGCACCAGGCCATCCTCCCCGAATACGTCTGGGGCGACGGCGATCCCGCCGGCGTCAACGAACGGGCCATCGAGGAAATGAAGAACACCGCCCGCGCCGCTCAGAAGCTCGGCGTCAGCGTGGTCAACGGCTTCACCGGATCCAGCATCTGGCATCTGCTCTACGACTTCCCGCCCACACCACGCGAAATGATCGACGCCGGTTACCAGCTCCTCGCGGACCGCTGGAACCCGATCCTCGACGTCTTCCAGGAATGCGGCATCAAGTTCGCCCTCGAAGTCCATCCCACGGAAATCGCCTTCGACATCTACTCCGCTGAAGCCGCCCTCAAGGCCCTCGACAACCGTGAAGAGTTCGGCTTCAACTTCGACCCCAGCCACCTCATCTGGCAGGGCGTCGATCCGGTTGAGTTCATCCGCTACTTCCCCGATCGCATCTATCATGCTCACATGAAAGACGCCTCGGTCACCCTCAACGGTCGCACCGGCATCCTGACCAGTCACCTCCCGTTCGGCGATCAGCGTCGCGGCTGGGACTTCCGCAGCGTCGGCCGCGGTGGCGTCCGCTTCGAAGAAATCATCCGCGCCCTCAACGACATCGGTTACGCCGGCCCCCTCTCCATCGAATGGGAAGACATGGGCATGAACCGCGAAATGGGTGCCCGCGAAGCCTGCCAGTTCACCAAGAACGTCGACTTCGCCCCCTCCGACATCGCCTTCGACGGCGCCTTCGGAGACTGATACCAATACAGAGCTTCGGTTAGATCTGCTCAAGCAAAACAGGGAGTACGTTTTTCGTGCTCCCTGTTTTCGCGCGCAGTGAATCAAGAAATAACCCTCCACCAGAAGTCGTGTAGGGGCGGGCCCATGTGTCCGCCCGCCTCTCGAAGCACAATTCAGATCAAACATTCCCCGGTCCCAGATGAACCCCGGGCGCCATCTGTCGGCTCGCCCGACAGTGATTAGTAAACGCTCACCAACCCTGAGCGGCAAGGCGCTAGCCGCCGGTAAAGTTCTCCAGCGCGGATCCCAATTACCGGTGGCTAGCGCCATTCCGCTCAAATCAAACGGGTGGCCCCGAATGCAATTCGGGGTGAGCGCAGCGAACAGGAAACCGACAGAGCAATCACCCAAACGTCCCAGCCACCCACCTACCTCAACCAAACTCCGGGTGGCACTGTCGGCTTGCCCCACAGTGAAGATCAGATCCACCTTTCCCACATCAAACCACTGAACCTCCCCCACCTCTAAGTGCTCAAACTGACCTTGATCCCCTCTCCCCGTTGAATATTTTATTGCAATTGTGCTTCGCGCGCGAGGCGGACGATGCGTGCACTGGAACACGACGCTTAAGTGACTCAGATCCACCTGAATCGCCGTCGATTTTTCCCGCTTTTCACTGAAACAAAATGAACCGGTTCCCGCTGTTCCGTATGATTTCAAATCATTTCGCAGCACATTCAACCAGACTCGCCACCCACTCACTGCAAACTCACCACCACTCACAGCACAATCGAAGCAGAAACCCCTTGACCTCCCCCCGCCATTCACGATGATCTCCTTCATCATCAAACGCCCATCAACCCTGACCGGCAAGACGCTAACCACCGGTAAAAACACCGCCAACCCAGGAAAACAAAGATGAACTTAAACATCCTCATACAAACGATAAGCACCCCCCGCATGCACCCCATCAATAACCTCGATCAGGAATACCGGTTCCGTATCGAAATCTGGAAAGAGCAGGGGACTTCACAATACTTTGCCACAGTCGAACGATCCTTTTATTGCGATCTGCATGTCCTCTCGGCCAACACGACTGCCACCGAGATGATCCGCTCTGTCGAAGAATCGGTAGCGACGGAAGCAGAATTCTTCGACAGCGAACAACTCGCCCTGGACAACGCACTCACAAAACTAAGTCACTTTTATGAACCGTTCTAATCTTCACCAGCAATCAAGGGTCGCCCCGAATGCAATTCGGGATTGCCGCAGCGAACAGGAAACTGACAGAGCACTCCTCCGAACGCTCCCTCAAAAATCCCTACCTGAAAAAAACGGGTGGCACTGTTGGCTTGCCCAACAGTGATAAGTGAACCAAATACCGCGGACCCATGTGTCCGCCCGCCAGGGAAAACACTCCCACCACAAAACCAGCCATTCTACCACAGTGCCACCACCTCACAGAGATGAACACCGAACCCCAGACAAATTGACATCACACCCCCAGCCCCACATAATCAAACCCAGACACCATCACTCAATCACAATAACTCCCGCAGAGCACACTCTCATGCCCACACGCCTCGCACTCCTCATCTGCCTCCTGGTCATCACCGCCACCAATTCCCTCCCCGCTGCACCAACAGAAACCTACGGCCCCGCATTAACTCCCCAAAAGGTCAACGGCATCGACGCCTGCCAGGCCGTCGCCGTGGCAGGCAACCGCCTCTATGCCACCGGACGCGGCAAGTTCCACGTGCTCGACATCACCCAGCCCGAAAAACCGGTCCCGCTCGGCGAACTCTCCGGCCTGGGCAACACCCGCCAGCTCTTTATCAAAGACAACATCGCCTATATCACCGCCCGCCAGGATGGACTCTGGCTCGTCGATATTTCCGCTGCGAACAAACCCCAACTGCTGAGCCACTACGACACCGTCGAGATGGCCACCGGCATCAGTGTCTCCGGCTCTCTGGCCTTCGTCGCCACGCGGCAGTACGGCGTCGAAATCATCGACGTCTCCGACCCCCGCGCCCCGCAACATGTCAGCATGCTGAAAACGGGCGAAGCTCAGTCCTGCTGGTCCCGCGACGGCATCCTCTATATCGGCGACTGGGCGCCTCGGAAACTCGTCATCGCCGACGTCCGCAACCCGCGCCAGCCCACGATCATCAGCGAAGCCCCCCTCGACGGTTTTGGTGACGGCGGCTGCCTCCGTGGCAACTATTGCTTCGCCGCCACCGGACACCATTCGCGGGGGAGCCGTGATGACGGCCAAGGGCACGGCCTCGAAATCTTCAATGTCGCCGATCCAAAACAGCCGACCTTCGTCTCCCGCGTCAAGTTCCCGGCCTCCTATCACATCACGAACGACATGTGGACCGCCCGCGTCGCCGGCGATCACTGTGTCGTCGCCGACACCTGGAACGGACTCTTCGTCGTCAACATTCACGACATCAAGCAACCGCGAATCGTCGCCCATGCCATCCTGCCGCCCAGGTCAAAGAGTGACAACACCCCCGACCCCGTCGGCGGCATCGCCCTCGGCAAGGATGTGATCTACGCCGCCGGCATCTTCACCGGACTCTACGTCGTCCCCGCGCCCGGCCTCGCCTCTCCGGTTGTCTCCGAACAGGACCGGGCACCCGAACTGAAACCCGCTTCAGACCAGGCCGGCGATCCCCGTTTCCTCACCTACCAGCCCGGCGGTCAGGTCCGCTCTGCCACCGTCGTGGGCGACATCGCCTGGGCCGCCTGCGGCAGTGCCGGAATTCATGCGGTGCAGCTCGGCAAATCCCTGAAGCCGGTCAGCGTGACCCCGGGCAAAGGCGAGGTCATGCACCTGGCCGTCTCCGGTTCGCGACTCTACGCCGCCGAGAACGACGCCGGGCTCGCCATCTACGACATCGGCCCCGAATTGAAATTGACCGAAATCGGTCGCCTCAAGTTGAAGAACCGCAATGTGAAACAGGTCGCCTGTCCCGCCCCCGGACGGTTCGCCTTATACCACTGGGGCAGCTCCGCCGTGGAGATCGCCGACCTCCAGGATCCCGCTCACCCTAAGGTCGTCTTAAAGGACTCGCAGGTCGGCCTGTTCTACGGCGATCAACTGGTCCCCGAACTGCTGGGGGGCCGTTACCTGGTCGCCTACTGGCACCGCAGCGGACCGGCCTGGTACGACGTCTCCGGCGAGAAACCCGTTTACCAGGGCAACACCCCCGACGAGCGGCGCTACAGTTTTACCGACGGCGTCTGTCTACTGGGCGACAAACTGTTGCTCGTCAAACACGGCAAGCTGCAAATGTTAGACCCCGGCGACCAGCGCGAAGTCAGCCAGCTGCCCGCCAGCGCGGTCCCCGGCCATCGTCTCCGCGGCCGCCCCACCACCGACGGCAAACAACTGGCCCTCTCCCGCCGCCCCGATCAACGTGTAGAACTCTACGACATCACCGACCTCCAGCACCCCAAACCGATCCGCGAATACGATCTCAAAGGCCACCCCGGCGCCTGCCGCTTCTGGAACAACCAACTCCTGATCCCCGCCGGCTACCAGGGTTTGTTACTCGAACGGGCATCTAAGCCCTGAGCCGGATCCGTGTTACTACTCTGTTTCCGGATCTGACTGCGGCTTTGCTTCATCCGGTTCCAAAACAAGGTTGGACGGGGCGTTGATCAGATGGAGATCGCGTTGTGGGAAGGGGACGCCGATGTTTGCTTCATCGAGCGCCTGCTGAATGGCAACCGCAATCTCACTCTGGATTGCGAGGTGGGTATTGGGAAAACTACCCTCGAAAACATTGATCCAGGCCCGGAGCTTGAAGTCCAGAGAGCTGTCCCCAAAGTTTTCGAAGAAGGCGTGTGGCTCCGGATCGGACAGCACCTTGGGATTGGCCTTCGCTACTTCGACTAATAAGTCGATCACGCGTTGGGCCGGGGTTCCGTACTCGACACCCACAGACACATCGATGCGTCGTCGCCTGTCCGAGAGCGTCCAGTTGATGACCCTGTCAGAAATGAGCATCCCGTTGGGGACAATGACTTCGGCCCCGTCAAACGTGCGGATCACACTGGCGCGGATGCCGATGCGTTTCATGATTCCCGAGGTATCTGACAAGTCGATCGTATCACCAACGTCGATCGGCCGCTCAAACAACAGGATCAAACCTGATACGAAGTTGTTGACGACATTTTGCAGACCGAAGCCGATCCCCACGCCCAGGCCGCCTGCAATCACTGCCAGCTTGGTGATCTCCACACCAGCCGCCGACAGCCCGAACATGAAACCCAGAAAGATCACGGTGTAGCGTGCGAGGTTTGAAATCGCGTTCGGTAAACCGCGAGCCATCCGCACCCGCGTAAACACGTCTTCCTGCAGGATCACCTGTATGAACCGGGCGAGCAGGAATGAGAGCCAGATAGTGAAGGCAAAGACCAGCACATCGGCAACCGAGATGGAGAGAGTGCCAGAGGTGATACTGGCGTTGAAGATGACCTTGACCAGATCGGTCACAGGTACCAGCAGGCCGAGTTGCCCACTCACAAGGGCGGCCCAGACGCACACGGCCACCACGCTCAAAATCCGTTGCAGCATGCGCTCCACGGACTCGCGATGATTTGTGATCGCCCGGACTAAACGCAGCGGGCGGAGCACAAGCGCAAAAGTTGCCAGGCCGCAGAACACTTTGAGCAGTACGAATAGCAGCAGCCCCATATAGCCACTCCGTAAAGCGAGACCTCCCACCAGGACCGCCAGGTCGCTCCAGCCGGCCAGATCAGCCAGGATCGCCAGCATCACGAGGAGCGCACCGGCGCGCATCGCAAAATGAATCAATCTGACAAACGGATGTCCCCGCCAGTCTTCCGGCAGCCTGGCGATCTGGCTGGGACGCAGTAACCAGACCAGCAGGCTGAGTCCGCCTGCCAGCTCAACCAGGAATACGAGGCGTTCCAGAGTGGGCGTTGTGTCCAGCAGGTCGCGGGCCCGATCGATTGTAAACAGGATCGCAAAGCCCCAGGCAAAGGGAGCCATGGCGGAGGGCAGGAAACGCAGAACGATGCGTATTGTCGCGATTGCAATGAGTGCGGCCGCGATCAGGCCTGAGCTGCGTGGGGCGGTCGGGTGGAGTGGGATCGTCAGAATCGCAGTTATTAAGAGAGACATTGCCCAGGGGTATTCAAATACCAGCGGGGCATCGGCTTGTTGCTGGTGTTGGATATTATCAATCATGGCACGGGTGCGGCTGCGGAGCCATTGCAGACCCAGACCGAAAGCCACAAACAAGATCAACTGGAACCCAAAGGTCTGTGAGTCTTCTCTGTTCTCGTTAAAACGCTGCAACAACTGCTCTGGCCCCAGGGTCTGCCACTCCTTGCGGATGGACTCTCGCACGCGCGGGCTCCACAAAGGTGGATGGTCTGCCTGGAAGATTCCCTCGACCCGGGCATCAACTTCACTTTGTAAATTTTCGGCACCCTCACTGAGCGCAACACTCGGGTTCACCAGCTTGTCTCGTAATGCCAGTACTTCGTTACGCCGCTTGACGATGGCTGATCTTGCCTCGGCAATCTCAGTACGCACGGCCCTGATACGGGTGATCGTCGATGCTTCGATGCCCTCTTCATTTTTTGTGAGTTCCTCTGTCGCCTGCCAGTCCGCCGAAATTCTGTCAACCTGAGCCAGTGACTCACTCAAGTCTTCGAGCTGTTCTTCCAGTTCGTCTGCGAGGGACCGCAGGTCATTCAGCATTTTGTTTATTTGGGACTCAAACCTTTGCAGGACACGGATGTTCGGCTGACCCGCGAGTGTATTCGGAGTCTTCGCCAGATAAGACTTGATTTCTTTAAGCGTGCGATCGGTTTCAGAACTAACCTGCTCAAGAGCCCTGCGGGAATTTTCGCGAGGCAGGAGAATATTCAGCTCAAGACCGATGGTTTCAGCGCGATTCGAGACTTGATCGAGCGGGATCGGCTGCACTGCCTGTTCCGTCTGTGGGGAATCGGCGACTGCCTCTGCGGGACTTTTGACAGTCGCTTCTGTTTGTGCCCACGCGATCGGGCAGGGAAGCAGGAGTACCAGGCCTGTCAGCAGGAATACCCGTGCCCGGCATGATCCCGCATGGGCAGCGATCAAGTATGTGTCTGTTTTAGCTCTTTTGCGCATGGAAAAATTCATCTGCCGTTGAGAGAAAAGGAGGGCGTGATCTGAATCAGAAACAGATCTCGCTCACAAATTGATGTGAAAAGAAAACCCCGAAAACTCTCAACGTTATCCGGCAGATTTGACTGTCTTCACAATCGCATCATGCGACGCAGGGAAGATTTAAGAGTAGACAAATCGTACAAAGTCGTCTGAATAGTAGCAAGCAAATTGTTCAGCGCTCGCGAAGCAATGAGTCAATAATTGCAGTGTTCAACAGTCCCATGATGTCCAGTTTGCTATGCTTTTTATTTGGTGTTCTAAAGGCGAATATGACTGATTGAGTCGGGCTCTCACACGCAATCACAGGATCAGGTAATGGCCGCAGCATCCATCCCGGAAAGCACAACAGCTTGACGTTGGTTGCCGAAAGGTCGGAGGCCAGACACGCTGGGACTATTTTACACCTCACCGACATGGTAGACTCATCTTCTCATTTCCCTTCGGCGGCTGGCACCTTTTTTATAAGGAGTGTGTTGTGGCTTTCACTCGAATTGCGACCGTACTGCTTCTCTGTTTCATGTCGGCTACTGCTTATGGCGGTAAGACTGTTACCGTTCTGAACTACATTCGCGCCGAGACCGACCTGCAGTTCAAGGCCTATGCTGCCAAGGCGGGCGGCGTTGGCAGGCTCATGAATCTGCGCGAGGTGTACTCGGTCAAGAACCAGACAACCATCCGCGGCAATCGGGACACATTATACTCGTTCGGCGTGTACGACCTGGCCAGCCCCGTGACGATCATCAAGCCGGATTCCCCGAATCGGTTCCAGTCTCTACTTGTGATCGACCAGGACGAATACAACCCCGTACTCAAAAACGGTGGGGGCAAGGTGACGTTGACCATCGACAACGTCGGCACGCGCTACGTGATGCTGTTGTTCCGCACCTTCTGTGATCCGAACAGCCCGGCAGACATGAAACAGGCACACGCCCTTCAGGATGCGATCAAGGTCGAACAGGCAGCAGCGGGCACACTCGAACTGCCAGACTGGGACATGGAGTCACTCGTGGAAACCCGTCAAACGCTGAACCATCTCGCTACAAAACTCGACGGCCTGCCCAATGCCTTCGGGGCCAGGGGAGAAGTCGATCCGACACAGCACCTGCTGGGAGCCGCGTTCGGCTGGGGCGGGAACCCGCAGCGCGGGGCGATGTACTTCAACGTCACGCCTGAGCAGAACAACGGCCAGATCGCTTACACACTCACGATGCCCAAGGACGTGCCCGTTGAGGCCTTCTGGTCGGTCACCGTATACAACAAAGAAGGCTTCTTCGAACCCAACGATCTCAATGCCTACTCGTTCAACAGCATCACCGCCCAGCGCGATCAGGACGGTAATGCGACGATTCATTTCGGCGGCGACCCCCAGGCAACCAATTATCTCCCCATCACTGATGGCTGGAATTACATCGTCCGCTGTTACATTCCCGGCTGGCAGATCGTGGAAGGCAACTGGACGCCACCCGCCCCGCAGCCTGTCGAATAATAGCCCGGCACAGGCTGAGGACTTATGAAGTGACTGGCATTCTCTGAGAAATTTCTGCAGAGCAGTAACAGTTGGGAGGTTCAAAATATTGGACCTCTCCCTTCATCTTCATCGGATCCATGTACTGTGATACCCTGCTGTTCCCTTCAGTAATTCAGCAGAATCAGGTTGTCGGGCATTAAGCCAGATCAGAAATCAGCTCATAACCAGCAGACATAAGCGGGCAGTAGGCATCACTGATTCGCCTGCAGACGCTGAGACAACACCAACCGCCCCAGTTAAGTGATTCCCCACAAATTCCCTTCCCACAGTTGCCACTCGACCCTAATTCGATTCTCATAGAACCACACACAATAATTCCCCAGTCAGAAACCACGTGGCGACTTCCTGCTTCGTGCGTCTCTGTCTGCACCCCTGTTAATCGACGCGCCTTGAGGAACCCAATGATGCAACAGTTACGGTCCACGTTGATCCTGTCTCTGGCCCTGGTCGCCTGCAGTCCTGACCTGTTGGCACAGCCAACCGCAAAGTTTGCCCCGGTGAAACCTGCTGGCGATCCGGCCACCTTCGGGGCGAACATTCAGCGGACCATGACACTTCTGGCCACCAGTACACCGGAAAAACGCAATCGGGTCCGCATCCTGTTCTACGGCCAGTCCGTCACCCGCAATCCGTGGTGGGAAGACGTGGCGAATGACCTCCGCCAACGGTTTCCGCACGCCGACCTCGAAATCGAAAATCGCGCCATCGGCGGCTATGGCGGGCCGGTCCTGATCAACACCGCCGAATTTGATCTCTATCCCTTCTACCCGGATCTGGTGATCTTTCACGTCTGGTCCGGGGTGGAAACCGGTCACCAGGAAAAAATCATCCGCCGCATCCGTGAGCGGACCACCGCCGAGGTCCTGCTCTGGACCAGTAACCTGCGCTGGCCGAGTACCGTCCCGCCGGACGGCGACCCGCAACATCCCGACGTACTGGCCAAAGACGCGCAGGATCAGGCGATTTCCGATCTCTACCAGCGCCTGGGCCGCGAACTCAATTGTGAAGTGGCCGACGTCCGCACCGGTATGCAACGTTATCTGAAAGAAAATAACCTGGTGGTGAAAGACACCCTCCGCGACACGGTGCACCCGAACAAATTAGGGAACTTCCTCATCGCAGAGCTGGTCAAACCGCATCTCCGCTATGATCCCAGCTTCCCCGATGACAAGTGGAAAGACCTCGTCACCGATGTCCCCGTGAATGATCCGCGGGTTCAGCACAAGGACGACGGCTCCCTGACCCTGAAGTTTCAAGGCAACCGCATCGACGTGATCGCGGCTCCCGGTGACGCAGCGAAAGCCGACGTGCTGCTGGACGGGAAATCCCCCTCGCAATTCCCGGAGCTCTACTATCACACGCGTCCCAGCCCCACGCCCGTCGCGGGACGCCCGGCCTTCAATCGCATCGATCATCGTGCCCCGCTGCAGGTGGAAACCTGGACCGCCCGCATCCTCGAATGCGATCTGGAAAAGGATGTGCTGCGGTATGAAATCAGCGGTTCCAAAACGGGCCCCGACGGCACCGGCGATCACAAACAGCGTTTCGTTTCCAACTCCGGTCGCGTGGTGATCGAACCCCGGATGTGGATGGTCAACTGGTCCCTGCGGTATCGCAAACAGAGTCTGCCCAAAGATTACAAAGTCACCTGGGAAACAAAACCGCTCTTCGTAGACGTCTGGCAATCCCCGGCGGTCACAGACTCATCCAAAGAATATCCCACGGTTCTCGCCCAGGGCTTCAAAAACGGCGACCACAGCCTGACACTCAAGCCGCAGACCCCAGGCAAACTACCGATCAAAGCCTTCCGGATCTATCAACCACCGTTGAAAGCCTCCGCTGAGGAATAGAAGGGGGCGTGGAATCTACGGTTTCTGATCCCTTTTATGTCCTTCTGGTTATACGATTTCTCAAGCTGCATACTACGATATCTCTTCTGAATACTTTGATATATCACTCAAATCATAGTCTGATTCAACTGCCTCACTACTTATGCTGAAAATTTTGTATCTGTGTGTTGATTCACCTTCGTTTACGAAATACACAGTTCTTTTATGGGTTGTTGCCAGATCAATCATTAAGCGTTTTATGAGGTTGAGGCTCTTAGCAGTAATTGTTGTATCACCGGAGTCATTAAACCAAAGTGAGATACTTTCCTCGTATTCCAAAAAACAGTTTAGCTTTAAGCCATTAATTTGCACCTCTAGGCAAGGGTAGTCAGTTTCCTTGCCATGAAAGTACCTGCCAATGTACTCAAAATCGATATTCTCACTCAGATCTGAGTCCGGAAGATAAAATTGAACTCTACCACCAATTTTTCTCAGATGCTCAATTACAGTTTTAATATGATCTAATGAGCTTTCTTTCCAATGAATGGCGTAGACATCATCGAACTTATCCTTAACATTCTCAGAAAATTTAAGATAATCCACAGCTCAGTTTCTCGTATAACATTCAGTGAAATTTGCGGGTTCTGACCTCTTTGTCATCCACAGTAAAAAACACGGTCGCGAGTCAGAAAGCGCTCTTCCACTGTTCTGTATCGATGAACCAGCGCTCCTCAAAGACCTGATCCCCTTCGAATCGGAACAGGATCGCAAGCTGAGAGCCGGTGATCTTCGCGGACTTCCACTCAAGCAGCGAAACCACTTCATCGTCTCCTTCGAGATGCCGTAATCCCGTAATCTCGAACCCCGGCGGAAGCAGGATCGCCACTCCATCGAGCGCCGCGCGAAATGCATCGCGCCCCGCGAGCACATCTGATTGTCCGGGCATGATAAATCTCATGTCTTCCGTGTAATCTTCGATCAATGCGTCGAAGTTGCCGGCACCCAATGCGTCCCAGCCTCGTTGTACGATCTCAGTCAGATTCATGGTGTACCCACTCCGCATAGAATATGAATCAGGGTGTCAGGTCCAGTAATAATTAGACCTGCCTCTTTTTCTGTCTGATGCCAAACGCAGACCACCTGCTACTCAGGTTTGCGTTTCAATACCATCAGTACGTGATCTTCCGATTCCCTGCCTGAGAAATTCGTCGGGCGCATGGCCTTATGATTGACAGAGTACTCATCGAAGCAGATGGTCAGCTTGTCACCGTCGAGGGAATAGATTCCGACATGACGGACCTGCTTCTTGCGCAGTAAATCAAGCTCTGATGAAGAGAGGTCGGCTTCTTCTGACTGGGGAATGAGGCCGGTGACCAGCAGATCGATCTGTTTGGGATTTTTCTCAGGACGGAGCACAATCGAATACCGGTAACCGGGATCACCGTCTAAGTACCCTTCCGCCGTTTTGGTCTGCGGATTAAAGTTCTTGGGGAGGAGCTGCCAGTACTTATCCATCCTCAATTCATCATCGGCGATGGAGACCTTCGTCTGGCTCAGCAGTGTCTCAGAGATGGATACCTTGCCTCCATGTTTGGTCATGGATGAAAGCGACCAGTTCCCCTCCAGGTGGCCGAGATCTTTATCAGCAGACAGCAGTGTGGCCGGTGAGGCGATCAGAAATCCCAAAGTCAAACAAACAGACAGGCTTCGTAACAGAGTCATGTGCGAACCTCCTTGACGTGTCATGTGTAAAAATGGGGGTAAGCATGGTATCAACGCCTGCAAATCAGGACAATGTCATTTGAACAAGCTTCCACTCAGAGTCGTAAGTCCTGACGGAGCTTCCCTGCATTTCACATTTCACCATCAATCAATCATAATGCAGCAAAGAACTTAAAACGCTCCCAGCAACCACCAACGAAAACGCGCCCATGCTTTCCGAACTCAAACTCCTCGACGCCACGCTCCATCGCACGGACACGCAGACCCGCATGCCCTTTCGGTTCGGCATCGCCGTCATGACCGCGGCCCCGCACGTCTTCCTCAAGTGCCGCTATGAAATCGGCGGGCAGGTCGTGACCGGCATCGCCGCCGAGGGACTGTTGCCTCGCTGGTTCGACAAGTCGCCCGAAAAACAGGCCGATCAGGAAATCGATGAAATGCTGCAGGTCATCCGGCTGGCCGTCGCGTTCGCCCGGCAGGCGGCACCTGCGCCCGCGTTTGATTTCTGGCGACAGGTCTACCAGGCACAGGTCGCCTGGGCCGCGGAGCAGGGCTTCCCTTCATTATTGGCCCAGTTCGGCGTCACGATGGTCGAACGCACGCTGCTCGACGCACTCGCCCGGGCCGAACGGTGCAACCTGGCCACGCTGTTACGGGAGAACCGCGTCGGCCTCGATCTGTCCGCCATTCATCCCGAACTGAAAGGCCACACGCCGGCTGAGTTCCTCCCCGCACAACCACTCACGAAAATCATCGCCCGCCACACGGTTGGACTCTCCGATCCCCTGACCGCCGCCGACCTCACCCCCGAAAACCGTATCAACGACGGCCTGCCGCAAACGCTGGAAGACTGCATCCGCGCCTACGGACTAAAACACTTCAAACTCAAAGCCCAAGGGGATGTCGACCTCGATCTGGATCGGCTCCGCGCCGTCGCACAGGTCATCACCGAACATTGCGGAAATAATTACGCCTTCACTCTGGACGGCAACGAGCAGTACCGCGAGTTCCCTCGCTTCGTCGAACTCTGGGACGGCATCCAGGCCGACGCGGCTCTGTCGGCCTTCTTCGAAAACCTGATCTTCATCGAGCAGCCCCTGCATCGCAGCGTGGCCCTCGACCCGGACATCGCGCACATCGCCGACTGGGAAAACGGGCCGCCGGTGATCATCGACGAATCCGACGCCGAACTCAGTGCACTCGAACAGGCACTCCAGCTCGGCTACGCGGGCACGAGCCACAAGAACTGCAAAGGCATTATGAAGGCGACCGCCCATCGCTGCCTGATCAACCATCGCAACGCCACCGAAAACACGAATCGCTACCAGATGAGCGGCGAAGACCTGGTGAATATCGGCCCGGTCGCCCTGCTGCAGGACCTCGCCGCCCAGGCAGCCCTGGGCATTACCTCCGTCGAACGCAACGGCCACCACTACTTCCATGGCCTGACCCCGTTCCCCCAACAGATCAGCCAGCTGATGCTCACCCAGCACGGCGACCTCTACACCGAGATGGACAACGGCTTCGCCCGCGTGAACATCACGAACGGCGAACTCAACCTGACCTCCCTCAACGCCGCCCCCTTCGGCGTCGGTGTGGAAGTGCCCCTGGACGGCTTTGAGGAACTGTCACTCTGAGTAGAAACGAGACAAAAATGACTACAGAATGACGATCACCTTTCGTGTTTTTCGTGCCTTTCGTGGTAGTAATCAAATCCATCACAGTGAACCCCGTCCATGACCACCGACTATAACAAAATCGCCGAGCAGTACCGCGAAGTCAAAGGGCGCCCCTGGCGGTCGCTGGTTGAAGAGTATTCGATGCTCCAACTCATCGGCTCCGTGGCTGGCCTGAAGGTTGTCGACCTCGCCTGTGGCGAAGGCTTCTTCACCCGCAAACTCAGGCAGCAGGGCGCCGCCTCGATTGTGGGGAGCGACATCTCCCGCGAAATGATCAAACTCGCCACCGAACGGGAACAGCGTGAACCGCTGGGCATCGACTACCTCGTTGAGGACGTACGCGCAGAAGGCCCCCGGCTCGACCATGATCTCGCAGTCGCTGCCTGGTTACTCGTCTACACCCACGACCGGGAGGAACTGGCTGCCATGTGCCGGGGGCTCGCGCGTCAGCTCAGACCCGGGGGCGGCTCGTCACGCTGACCACGAATCCGCAGCTCTATTTCTTCCCTGAGTTCGATTACCAGAAGTACGGCTTCCAGATTCATCTCGAAGACGAGGCCCGCGAAGGCGCTTTGATCCGCTGGACGGGCTGTCTGAAAGATGGTTCCCAGCTCGAAGTCGTGAACTACTACCTCCCCGAGGAAGCCTATGCCTCTGCTTTGGAAGCTGCCGGCTTTCGCGACATCGTGTTTCATCCACTCACGCTCTCCCCGAAAGCAGTCGCTGAAGCCGATTACTGGGCCGACATGATCAACCAGCCCCCGGCTATCATGATCGAAGCCATCCGGGCAGAGGACACGATCTGAACTCCAGCGGCCCGGCGGTCGATGTTCAGGAACGCCGTATTGTTCTATAATCGTATCTGGCGCGCAGAGTTCATGCAGTAGTCAGAGTTAGGGAAAGGATGTCAGCAGTGACAGACAGGAATGATCGGGAACGGCTTGAGGATTTCATTGCACAGTTACAGTCGCAGTCGGGCCTCAATCCGCTGAAGTACGAACGCATGCTGGCCGAGTTGCGCGCAACTCAGCCGTTGGACGGGCACGACTCAGAGGGCCGCCGACAGATTGCTTTTTTCGATGCGAAGCAGTATGACCTCCATTCATTTTCCGCTAGAAACGACGACAGCTTCCAACTGATCGCCATCGAATCGCCCCTCAATGAACAGACCGCCTCCGCTGCTGCGGGCTGCAAGGTGGTCTGCATCTTCGTCAATGATGAAGCGCACGAGCCGGTCATCGCGCGGCTCGCGGAACTGGGCGTGGAACTGATCGCCCTCCGCTGTGCCGGCTTCAATAATGTCGATCTCGAAGCCTGCCGGAAATATGGCATCAGTGTCGTGCGGGTGCCCGCCTATTCGCCGCATGCGGTCGCCGAACATACCGTCGCGTTGATGCTCATGCTCAACCGGCGCCTGCATCAGGCGTACCTGCGCAACCGGGCCGGGGCGTTTATTCTGGATGGACTGACCGGCTTCGACATGCACGGCAAAACCGTCGGCGTTATCGGCACCGGAAAAATCGGCCAGTGCGTCGTCGAGATTCTGACCGGCTTCGGCTGTCACGTGCTGGCCTATGACGTGCACGAAAATCCTGAAGTCGCCAGCCTGCCACAGACAAAGTACGTCGACCTGGACGAACTGCTCTCTCACTCCGATGTCATCACGCTGCATGTGCCACTCTTCGAAGAGACCTATCACCTGATTAACCAGGAAACCATCGCCCGCATGAAACCGGGGGTCATGCTGATCAACACCTCGCGGGGCGGCCTGGTCGAAACGGTCTCGCTGATCGACGGTTTAAAGACCGGCCAGATCGGCTACGCCGGCCTGGATGTCTATGAAGAAGAGGCGGGTATTTTCTTCCACGATATCTCAAATCAGGTTCTCGACGACGACGTACTGGCCCGACTGATGACATTCAATAATGTCGTGATCACTTCCCACCAGGCGTTCCTGACCAACGAGGCTCTGGATAACATCGCTGAAACCACTTATGCGAACATAGAAGAATTCTTCGCCGGCAAACGGGGCGCAGAGCTGACGCATCACGTCGGGTAACAGAGTGAAGTTGATCCAGCGTCGACACATTAGCCGGTGTGCCGCACCTCATTCCCGAAAAATTCCACCGACCACACACTGCCATACTCGCTGATCACGTCCACGAACCAGTATCCCGTCTCGGGTTCGACCGTTATTTTATCCAGGGTGACCGGACGCGAATCTTGGTGGGGGACGTTATGCAGGTAGTAAGCCAGATTGTGCAGAATGCGAAAGGCTTCACACAATGCTTCATCATCGGGAGCCGACTCATCTCCCGGCAGCACGAGGTCAATATCATCGACCTGAATCCACGCATCGGCTAACTCCGGCGGCCGCCAGATCGGAGCCAGGTTTTCGGTGTATCCATACCACCAGTCGCCTTCCAGATCGCCGGCCGACTCTGTCAGTCCCATGTCAAACAGAGTGTTGAGTTGATACAGAACCCAGAGCGCATAGTTCCTTAGGGTATTGACCGTGCATAATAACTCCAGCCACTTTCGTTCCCCCAGAAAGACAATGCCGTATCGTTTCTCAAAACCAATCAGTTCCCGGATCCGACTGTTGACTTTATCTGACGACAGGTCACTCTTGCCAATCAGCGATTCCTCACCGATCTCCTGTTCGAGCTTTCGATATTCAGACCACGGCAAGTAACGCCTCTGATCAGCGGAGAAGGGAGAATCCATGCAGTAACATTTCCAGCAAAGTAAATCGACGAGACACAGGCGGGATGACGTTCCTCCCCCCCCGATTTCAGGATGCCTCCAGTCTCGCGGATTCTCATTTTTCAGGCAACAGCAATGTCGAACCGGGCAACATGATTTCGTCCCGGGCTCACTCCTGTTCGAGTACCAGTCGGGGCAGATCAGGATCGACAACCGATGACCAGGTACTGCCGATGCGTAATTCATCGAACAGGTAGGTACTGTTTTTGCCGACATGGAAACGGGCTACGTCAAACTCGTGTGAGGCTTCGAAGGGAGTGGTGACGCAGGTCCAGACAGCCGGTTCCTGATCCGGGATAGTTTCTGCTTCCGCAAACGCACGCATGAAGACCTGGTCCGGGGCTTTTTCACTGGCGACTATTTTCGCGACAAACAGATATGTCTCCCCGCTTTGCAGGGGGGCGCTCTTTCAATGATCTCCAGATCGGCCTGCAGAATCGCATAATCGTTCATGCTCATCCCCATGCGGATTTTGGGGGGATCTTTCTGCTGGGCTGAAGACATCAGGGCGAAATTTCCATATTGGTAAGATTGATTTTTTTGATCCGTTGTGACTTTCTGCATGTAGAAACTGACGTAATAGATCGCGTTGACATCCAGGCGAACCGGTTGCTTCAATTTGCGAAAGAAAGAAATTCCTCCGCGGAGTTCGAGCAGCCCTAACTGGCTGGGGGCCACCTCGGTTCGGGCCAGTGATTCACGGGGATGGCTGAACGACTGGTTCACTCTGCCACCGGTTTTCGGGGTCCGCCAGGGATTCACCCAGCCGATTCCGGAGTTCTGCCACGGGGAGGTCTGCTCGGGATCCAGAATCTCCGGGGGATGAAAACTGTCATAGGCGCGCAGTTCCTGGCGCTGCGCCTGTAAATTCTGTGGGGTTCCCGGAACTTCCCGTTTGAAGAGTTCCGGCTCCAGTTGAATATCTTCAATCTGCCTGTCATTCAGATGCCGGGCCTGGCCCTCTTCGATGATCACCGATTCTGCAAACTGGTCGTTCTTCTGATTGGGGTCGACCCGTACGGCTCCTTCAAACACGTGCAAATCGACTTCACCGTCCTCATGAATCTGCGCGCCGTATTCGGTGCCGATATCCTGCAAGGTGAGCAGGGGAGTGATCAGCGAAAATTCCGGCGCCGGTTCATAGCCGTGCAGAACGATTTTACCGTAATCCAGTTTCGCGCAGCTGGATGTCACCAGGTTGATTTTGGTTGGCCCTTCGATAATCAGACGCACACCCGTATCAAAGCGAAATTCAGCGACCCCCTGTTCCAGGACCAGATCCTCCGACATCAGCCTCTGGCCGGAGAACTCAGGCGGAGAATCGCTGCCCCAGACGCAATCCGTAGAACGCGTGAGTGTGGCTAAATATGTGCGATTTGCTTTCCCGGACTGCGGATCGGGAGCCCGGTTCCCCGGGAAATATCCCGCGAAGCTCCATGCCAGCAGCAGTCCCGCCAGCAGCGAGCAGCCGGCCACGACAGAATAACGCAGCAACGCTGCCCGCCTGGGGACCACCGGCTGCGGGGCAACTTGCGGTTGCTGTGTGTGGTGCGTCTTGAATGTCTGTTCCAGCGCCTCCAGGCGTGCCTGCATATCACTCTGCAGTCCCAGGTTGATGTCCAGGTAATCAAAGTAGTACTGCATCGCCTCGGGATTGCTCGACAGATAAGCCTGGAACTGGTCAAACTCGGATTGCGAAATCTCTTCGGCCGGACTGTCCAACAGCCGGTTCAGCAACGGTTCAAATTCGGGGGGGAGATCCTGGATTGACATTCTGCTTACTGCTCATTCTGCAGTTTACGTGAAATACACGCTGCCAGTTCCCGTCGGAGAAATGACATGCGATTATAAAGCGTCTGGATAGATTTCTCAGTTGTTTTGGCGATCTCCGGAATGGACTGTTTTTCATAAACGGCGTCCTGCAGCAACTTCTGATCGGACGAGGTCAGGGAGCTTAAACATTCATGGAGATAATCGATCCGACTGTTGTAGTTAGATAAATGCTGCTCCCGTTTTCGAGACATGGTTTCCATCAGTTCCTGATTGAAATAATGTCGATCGTGGCGCAGGCTTCTATGGTGATTCCGTATGGTATAAAAAGCAATCCCACAAGCCCAGGGAAAGAAGTCTCGATCCCGATCGAACTCTTCAAACTTCTTCCAGAGAGTCAGGCAGACGCGTTGATAAACATCTTCAGCATCAGAATTATGAGGAATCAATGACCGAATAAAACTGAAAATCCGTATTCGATCTTTGCTTAACAGTGATGTAAACAGGCTGTTCGTTTTTGATTGCGACATCTACGTTGAAACTCCGTTTACCCAAAACGATAAACAGGCAGCCATTCAATGCGGTGCTCAGACGCAGCCTCGCAATCTCAGGCAGACAAAAACATTCAGGACGGAAACAATCACAGATTCTACCTCTGATAGAATACATGTGGTTAGTGTGCTTGCAAGCGAAAAGTTCTTTCAGTCCCGGCAATTGTGCGTACCAGAATCTCGAATTGAAATTTCGGATTGAGCAAAAAGTCAGATTACAGGCGAATTACTTCTCTCCAAACCAAAGGGAGGATCCGGTGGGAGGTATTCCATTTTTGGGATGGTTATTCATTTTTTCCTGAGTTGGCTGTCAACAGCTTCCCCGTCGCCAGATCGACGCCCGACCATTCAAGTGAATTTTTGCCGAACAGGTAATACTGCGACGCGCCTGCTTCGGTTTCAATCTGGGCGAATACGAAATAATCGCCGACACTATAGCTGAATTTGACTTCTTCCGGCACACGCAGGCGGCTCCAGTTCCCGGATGCAGACGAGTACGCGTAGAGATCTCGTCCGACCGGGCAGATCCCCATTGCAGACGAGACCGTGGGTTGAAGTTTCGCCAGTGCCTCTGCAGAAGGTTTGCCTGCGACTTTCGTCTGAGACCAGTCGCCAGATTCCATGCTGAAGGCCAATAGTTTGTCCCGAGACTGAGGAACGATCAGTAGGAATTCAAGGGTTTGGAGCACAATCGGTTTCGCCCGGGGCGTCTTATCTGCTCCCAGAACAGGAGACAGGCTGACACACAACAGAAACACTGACAGCAGCGAGGCGAACAGTCGCATGATCGACTTCCTTTCTGAATGACGAGGCGCGTGTCCTGAATCGGAAACGATTCAATTTCGGAGAAGGGATACTCCTGACCTTAGGTGGTCAAGTGTTAATTGTCGGGGATTAATCTCAGAATCGCGCGGTCTCTGGAAGAGAGGATTAACTACCCGCACGAAACGTGAACAGGTCGGCGTCCTGCAAAAAGATTTCCAGCCGGATCGTCTGGCCGGCGAGCGACTCGATCGACTTGCCTTTCCAGCGCACGGTGTGCCGCACGCTATCGGAATCCAGGGGAACGCAGTCGTCGTAATCAAAGCCGTCCAGTACCTGGCGTTTGGCATCCGAGAGACGCACCTTGATTTCACCTACGCTCGCATCCGCGTTCAACAGCAGCTTGCCACCCGGCCATCGGATCTGTCGCGTGATCACCACGCCTCCCCCACGCGGGCCCCGCAGGGAAATCAGGCGTTCTTTGGGGATCGTCGCTACGCCAATGCCCGGCTGCCGCGCCGTCGGATCGCCGTGTGGACCATCAAAGCCGGAGTAATAAAACCACCACTCATCGCCCACTTCGATCCAGTTGTTGCCAAACACCATGCCGTCATCCCACTGGCCATCCTCCCCCAGATCCAACAGGCGGGGCCGTGCAGGGAGCCGCTCGAACCGCACGCCGTCTCTGCTGAAAGCCAGTTCGGTCACCACGTCGGTATTCATCTTGAACGGCCACAAACTTCCCCAGAAGATTCCCGCGTGGTACCGCACGGGCATGCCATAAAAGAAGTTGAACTGCTTTGCACTGTCCAGCTCATCCGGAATCAGAATGTTCTGTGGCTCACTCGTCCATTCTTCCCAGAGCGAAGACCCCGTCATCCGGGCCACCCGCCGCGAGGCACCCGTATCCAGAATGTCGCCGCGAAAGGTGCGATAGATATGTTTGGCCCGGCAGTACATCACATACTGTTTCTCGACCGGATCATACACAATGCTGTTCAAGGTATCGCTGTGCAGTTCCGCCAGCAGGGAGTCGCTCGCTTTATCCCAGTGAATTCCATCCTGCGACCCAACCACGCGGATGCCATTCATCCCTTTTTTCACACCCCCCGTGTGGTAAGACATGATAAAGCGATATCCCCGCCGATCCGCTTCAGGGGCCTCAATCAGACACGGGCCGCTGGCACGCTGGTCCGTGATCCCTTTATAGATAATGTTGTTCTGCTTCGTTCCCTTCCATTCAAACAGTCCCAACTCGGGTCGCTCCCAGTTCAGACCGTCTGTGGATTCGGCATAAGCAATCGCATAATCCGACCCCTTGTGCTTTCCCTGGGCATCCAGCCGGGGTGTATGCGTCTGATACCACATCTGGAATCGTCCGCTGTCGGGATCGCAGCGGACGGTGACATAGCCACCCTCACCAGCGATCAGCGGATTGCGGGCATGCTTCTTTGGCGGATGAAATACCCGCTCCACCGCCTGCTGCTTGTATTTCAAGGCATAATGATTATCGACAATATAGCCATCGAACACGAATTGAGGCTCAGAGCCAATCTCAACCGGCTCAGCAGGCAGGCTCCGCGACTGGGCATCAGCCGTCACAGACAGCAACAGGGTCGTTACCAGGGCCGTGACCAGGGGAAGTGTCGTCGTCAGAATCTTTCGCAAAGACATGGCACACCTGTTATATTCATCCAGAGGTTTCCGAATCAATGGCATCAGCAACAGCATAACAGGGAACAATCCGGGAGACGAATCTTTTGCAACCATTCCAGCTCGAAATTCAGAATTACTCACATGCCTCTCCAACGCACAGGCCACCAGCACCTGAGCGGCAGAGTGAAGGCACTCAGGCGGATCTCTGATACTGAGAACTAGATTGATGGGTGGGCCCGAATAAAATTCGGGCCGAGCGCAGCGAGCAGGAAACAGTCAGGGTAAGCGATCAGTAGTTCGTCGAATCTGTTCCCTCCTGAGCGGCAGGGCGCCAGGTAGCGTTTATTTAATAGTTTTCTACGTGATCATAAGGTCGACAGCGTTAGCTATGTAAGTTTCTACCGTGGCCGAGGGTATGCTGTTACTCTTGTTTTCAGGACTTCAACAGCAGAAAAGAAAATTAGCCGCAGGGCGTTAGCCCCGGTTGAAACGTCTTTGGTATATAGCATCTGAATTAAGAAACGCTACCTGGCCGCCGGTAATGAGTTCGATATCAACGCACATACCGGTGGCTAGCGCCATTCCGCTCAAATGAAATCAGACTCCGCGTCACCCGGCCTCACCAAACTCAAACGCAAACAGCCGCGCGTTCCGCATGGTAAATTCCACACGTACCGGCTGCCCCGCCAGTCGGCTCAGATCACTGCCGGACTTCCATTCCACCCGGTGATCGATCTCGTCCGCGTTGATCCACGCACAATCCTCGCGTCCAAAACCGGGCAGGGGAGTCCCTTCAAGATCCAGCAGCGCCACCCGCACACCTCCCGCGCCGGCAGTGCTCAGATTGACCCACAGTTCATCGCCGGTAAATCGCAGCGGTTTTGTCGTGACCACGCCGCCAGGATAACCTGCGTCCAGCGAGACAAAACCGTCCACTCGCTGCGTTGCCCGATAGATGCCTCCCAGATCCTTCTTCAGCCATGCGGCCCGGTCTTTGAGATCACGGTCCCAGACCACGGGCCGGCCATGCGTGTGCGGCCAGCCGACAAAATACTGATGCAACTCGCGGCCCCGGCGGATCAGCCCCTGTCCCATACTCACCAGCCGCAGGTCCAGTCCGTCGTAAAAGCCCGCGGGAATATAAGGCGTTCGCCAGCGGTGCCAGTTGACGCCGTCGCGGCTCGCGGCAAACAGCACATCAAACGTCCCGTCATTGCCGTTCAGCGCGCGGTCCTGCCAGTCCGGTCCTTTGAATGTCTGGTAGGCGGCGGGAAAGGCGAGATACACGTGCGGGGCGAAGGGATACTTCACCGCGGCACTCGTATAGAGCTGCACGCCCGGCGGATCGTCATCGCCGCGGGCCATCACCGTTGCCAGTTCACGACTCAACGTGGGAACCTTGGCTTTGCCCCAGATATGGTGCGGCGGAACGGACGCATCATAAGGCCAAGGCGTTTCGAGATCTTTCACCGCCACCCGCGCAACGGCTCGCACCGGATTCCAGCAGCGGGTATAGATCACATACTTCTGTAACGCCTCGTCCCACAGGCCGCAATGTTGACTGTCGGGCACGAAGGGGAGCATCCGCGTTTCCGATTCACTCCAGTGCACCCCGTCCGACGACGAAGCCACATACACGCCCGCCTTCTGGGGATCGGGCCAGTACCGGGAATACAGCAGCCGATACCGCTTCTCCGCCGGGGCACGCGGATCGAGGAACACGCTCGCTTCCACCGCCTCGACAGGCAGCAGGTTGTTCTCCCGGCTCCCCTGGTATTCCTTCAGCCCCAGGTGCGGACGTTCCCAGTGAATGCCGTCTTCGCTGGTCGCCAGGGCGAAATGTTTCTTCTTCTCCGCGTCATAACTCCCATGAAACAGTTTCGCAGTCCCGTTATCATCCACGACGCTGCAGTAAAAGATGAACCCCAGCGCTTCGGAAGGCTGCTCCGGTTTCAAAACCCGCTCAATCGCAGTCGGCGAATTCAACCGCCGCGTCACGCCGTGGCTCCGCCCGGTATCAACGAGCAGATCATCCAGAAACAGCTGCCGTTCAGAACCGATAGAGGAAATTTCCGATTCCGCAGCCCACCCCACCGCAGGCAGCGTAGTAGCCGCGACTGCGGTTTGCAGAAACTGACGACGTGTGAGAGGGGAATTCATGGTGCGGCTTTCATTCAAAAGCTAAATATCTGTACTTCAACTCATCAAATAATTCACGGACAGGGACCATCAATAGAGACTTCAGCTGATCCCAAAATCCCAATTCCCTGTTCATTTCCCGGTTGTCACACTCTGGTGAACCGATACCATGATAGCACAGTCACCAGATATTACAGGACTTCCCGAGATGAAACAGACAGATCAACCAGTTACCGAAACCGAATCGCTGCCGGACCGGGAGACGATGTATGCCGCCCTGGTCCAGCGGGACAGCAGCTTTGAAGGCGTCTTCGTTGCCGCGATCCGCACCACCGGGATTTTCTGCCGGCCCTCCTGTTCGGCCCGCAAACCCAGACCGGAGAATGTCGAATACTTCGCCGATGCGAAAACCGCCCTCGCGCACGGCTACAGGGAATGCAAGGTTTGTCGCCCGCTCGTCTCCCTCGGCTCCACCCCCGACTGGCTGCAGCCGTTGATCGAAGAGGTCGATCAGGACGCCACGCTTCGCCTCACCGCTGACGACCTGCGGGAACGGGGCCTCGACCCGGTCCGCGTCCGCCGCTGGTTTCAGAAACTGCACGGTATGAGCTTCGCCTCCTACCTCCGGATGCGGCGGATCAACCAGGCTTTCAGCCAGCTGCAGCACAAATCCACGGTAACCGACGCCGCCCTCGACAGCGGCTACGAATCGCTGAGCGGGTTCGGCGAGAGCTTCAAGAAAGCGATGGGCAACGCGCCCGCCAAAAGTAATGACCGGCAGGTGATCAACGTCAGTCGCCTGCTGACCCCCCTGGGACCGATGCTGGCCGGCGCGACGGAGCAGGGGATCTGCCTGCTCGAATTCACCGATCGGCGGATGCTCGAAACGCAGCTCAACCGCCTGCAGAAACGACTCAACGCCCGCGCACTCCCCGGCGACAGCCCCTGGTTCCCGCAACTCGACGGCCAGCTCCAGGCTTACTTCGCCGGTAAGCGGACCGACTTCGATCTCCCCCTGGTCCTGGCGGGAACTGAGTTTCAGGAACGAGTCTGGAACGCCCTGCGGACCATTCCGTTTGGTGCCACCCGTTCCTATTCCGAACAGGCCCAGATCATCGGACAGCCCACCGCAGTCAGAGCCGTGGCCCGCGCCAACGGCGACAACCGTATCGCGATTCTGATCCCCTGCCACCGCGTCATCGGAGCCGACGGCACCCTCACCGGTTACGGCGGCGGCCTCTGGCGCAAAAAACGACTGCTGGAAATCGAACAGGGAGACAACGCTCCAATCGAGTGAGCAGAATGGCGCTCGCCACCGGTAAAATGTAAAACGCGGTTTCCAGAACCAGCATCGGGTGGCCGCGAATGCAATTCGTGGTTGTCGCAGACAACAGGAGGTTGCGTAGTGAGCGAAGACCGGTTCTGTAATGTGCTTTAATCTGTAATCAGTTTTACAGTGGAAAATCGGTTCGAGGTTCGACGCGGTAGCTGCGACCTCCTGCTCGCTGCGCTCGGCCCGAATTATATTCGGGCCCACCCATTCTTCTTCGTGGTTTGTTGCTCTCTAAAATCTGAGCAGTACGAGGAGCGCAATCCCACTCAACTTATTTCCCGGGCTTCCCCTCTCCCCAGCGTTCTTGATTAAACTGTTCCGACTGGCCGCGGGGAATCGTCAGCGTGTTCCATTCATCGCCGGCCTGAATTCGGGCGACTTGCACGATCTGTCCCACGTGATAACAGGTGTGTCCCAGGGAACGCTGGATCGCCAGCGGCACGGTGTGGGCATCACCGCGGATATAGACGGTCGTTTCCAGATCGTCGGGCTGGAGACTGTTGAGAGAATCAAACAGCACACCCCAGCCCCGCTCCCAGTAGGCCAGCAGTTCTTCGCGGGTGGAGAACGTATCCACAAATTCGTCGTCCCGGTTCCGGTCCGATTTCTCGCCGTCGGTTGTCAGGAAATCGGTCCACCGCGAAATCAGATTCCCGGCGACATGTTTCATGATCACCGCAATCGAGTTCGTGTGCTCGTCGAGAGCCGTGCGGAGCCCCTCGTCAGAAACCTGTGCCACCGCCCGTTCCGCCATCTGCTTCTGGGCTTCAAAAACATTGAGCGTCGCCGACATGAATTGTGTGAAAGGGGCCATTGATCTATATCCCTGGAAATTAGTTATTTATTTTTTAGTGCAACAGAAACATCAGTGGCGTACTCTGTCTTCCATCTCTTTCACCGCCGCAATCGCTTCGCCGTAGCGGGCTAGCGCTTCCGTTTTCTGTGAGGCCGTGAGCTTGTCATCCGCAGTCACCTGCTCCTGCCGGTCTTCCAGATAGAGCAACGCAAACTTTTTGCGTAAAACCAGGCATAATAACTTGGCCATGTAGTAGCGGTTTTCTTTGTCCGGTTCCTGACCGATTATTCTTAAAGTGGCATGGACTACATTGGGCCCCATTCTAGAGAGAGCGTCGTAGGCCGGGCGTTGTTCACGACAGAATAGTTTGTATCTGTTTGAAGCATAATAATAGGTTTTTTGTTTCTGGTTAATTTTATCCAGTAGTGTGTTAGTTAATAGCCCCGTTCTATGTGTTGAATGCATGTATCCAAGAAACACGATCATCGCATCTTCATTTTTAACCGGGGGATTTAACGTCCCGGGACCCGGACTGGAAAACCCCGGAGCCTGATATTTTTGGAGCATGCTCTCGTTTGTCGAATCAAAATGATTCAGGGCATGCTGATACTCATCTGAAATATCAACAGCCTCTTTCCAGGAAACCTCATTAAAAAACGTCAGCGGTTTAATAAAGCATTCTTGCTCGGGGCGTGTTTTCCTGGGCTCCGCCTCATCGGTCCGGGCAGTCTGCAGGCTGGCTGTGGAGACACACGTTAACAGAATCAGAACCGCGCATGGAAAACGCAATCCACGGAAGGTAGTTCGCTCTGGAAAAAGACATCGCTTGATTGCCATCGGACAGAATCTCCTTATTCATGTTTCACGGGGCAGGCGGATCACAGTTTCGGCTGTATCACACTGCCTCAGGCTGTTATCATAATTGATATGTAACATGTGTTCAAACAGAGGGCTGGTACGTCCCGTCTTTCGCCTGCAGAACTTGAATGGAAAGGAAACCCGGCAATGCGACCCTTTCAGAACAGCATACATCTGATGAGTTTCGTAGTGGGGACTGCGGTGATGTTCCTGGTTTACCTGCTCCTCGTCTGTCTGCATTCGGAACTGGATCTCTTCCAGGTGGCCACTCTGTTGGCTGTCACGCTCGCTGTAATTTGCCCCGGGCTCGGGCTGGAACTCATTCGCAGGAAATTCTCACCTGATTTGCAAGCCCGTCTTACCTGGAGAGAGACGCTGATTACTGTCTGCAGTATGGCTCTCGGTGCGCTGGGCCTGTCTTACTTCATGTTCATCGCAGGCGTGGGAATGGTCATTATGAGTCGGCTCTTTGGCAGGCTGTTGTCGCTGCTTCCAATTCATAACACGTTGGTGCTGACCTCAATCGTTGCTGGTCTTACCGCATATGTGACACTACTCTCCAGCCTGACACTCGCCTTATACTTTTTGTGTCGTTCAAAGCAGGTCCGACCATTGCACTGAAGTAGCCTGTCAGCAAATTAGTAAGAGGATACAAATCTAATGCAAAGAATGAACCCCTGGATGATACTGGTGACCACAGTCTTCTTTTCAATCGCGGTCTATTTCAGTCAGGGAGACGGAGGACTGAATGCCGTCGGACTGCTGGTATTGTTCAACCTGGTCACACTCCATCTGGTGCAACTGCAGAAAGAAAACGACGAACTCCGGACCCGACTGGAGGCACTCGAAGGTCCCGCACCAGCGACAGACCTGCCTGAAAATAGGGCAGTCGCGCATGGATAAGAGAATGGAGAACTGGCTTTCAAATCTCCGCGGTCGCACCTCGATAGCGGATCTTGATTCCCTTCGAAGCGAACTTCTCTGTCATGCGGGGCACGTCGGTATCGTGCACTAAAACGATGACGGTATCCCCTTCCTGCAGTGTCGTATCCGGCGTGAGATCTTTTTCTACATCACCGTTGGCCCGGCGGATGGCAACCACCAGGTAGCCTCGTTCACTGCGGACCTCAATCTTTTCCAGCGTCTTATTCACAAACGCGGAACCGGCGGTGACCTGGAGTTCTTCAAACTGGAGACCGAAGTGCCCCAGTTCATCTTTGATGGCGCCTTCGCTGGTCAGTTCTTCCAGCATATTTTCCGCGGTGGGTCGCATGATCAGTTGCGCAACCTTGCTTGCCCCGATCGCGGTGGGCAGCACGACCCGGTTGGCACCACAGCCCAGCAGTTTCTTTTCGGTTTTCGGATTTTCACCCCGGGCGATGATCATCAGGTCCGCATTCATCTCGCGGGCGGTGATCGTTACAAATACGTTGGTCGCATCTTCCGAAAGTACTGTTGCCAGCACCGCAGCGCGAGCGATGCCCGCCTGTTCCAGCGTCGTTTCTTCCGAAGCGTCGCCGTAGATGACCCAGTAGCCCTGTTCCTCAGCCGCCTTGAGACGACGTTCGTCACAGTCGATCACCACAAATGGTTTTCCCGCGGCGAACAGGTTTCTGGCCAGAATCGATCCCATGCGACCGATGCCGCAGATGATCGTGTGGCCCTGCATGCGTTCAATTTCTTTCGCCATTTTTCTCGCTCCCAGTGCCCGGTTGATTTCACCGTCAATCAGCATCTGCATGAAACCGCCGATTGTATAGATCACCGCGCCATAGCCGGCAATGATCACCATGATGGTCAACGCGCGCAGTGCCGATGATTCCACCGGCTGCACTTCGCCGTAGCCGACGCCGAAGATCGTGATGATCACCATGTAGATTGAGTCTTCGAGTTTCCAGCCTGCAGCAACATAGCCGATGACAGCAATCAAACAGATTGCGAAGAACAGCGAGATCCCCGTGATAATTTTGCGGAACGGACCCGAGTGTCGAGGTCGGCGCTGATTCCCTGCGGTCGAGATATGTGATTCAGGTTCCGTCATGACTCGTCTGCTCGTCAACGCGCGGGAAGGAATCGAAGGCGGTGGCTCAAATAGGAACGGAGCCGCACCAGCACTGTGCCGGTCGGCTCCTGTTCCGAAAAATCCAGCTTATTCATCAAGATGATTATTTGATGAACAGCATTTCCTGGTAGGTTGGCAGCGGCCACAGATCGTCGGCCACAATACCTTCCAGTTCGTCTGCATATTCGCGGACTTTGTTCATCAGCGGCAGAATCGTATGGCAGTAGTAGTTCGCTTCGGCCAGCAGATCTTCTGATCCGTTTTCGGCACCAGCGGCTTCCAGTTCGCCAATACTGTCCTGCAGTGCTTTCACCAGTGCAGTTACCTTGTCCAGGGTCTTGGTGTCGAACTCGTAGTCCAGCATTTTCAGGCTGGCACAGTTGGAAACCAGTTCGCCCTGGTAACGGATGACAGCCGGGAAGATCATGGTCTTGGCCATCTTCAGTGTCAGGTTGTACTCGACCTTGATCGACATGACGTACTGCTCAAGGTAAATTTCCAGACGGCTTTCCAGTTCGCGTTCCGACAGGACGCTGTACTTGGTAAACAGTTCTTTGACTTCTTCTGTCTGCAGAATCGGCAGAGCGTCTGCGGTGGTTTTGAGGTTCAGCAGACCCCGTTTTTCCGCTTCAGCGTGCCATTCGTCACTGTAACCGTCGCCATTGAAAATGACGGCACCATGTTCGTTCATGATCTCGGTCAGCAGTGTCTGCAGGGCAGAGTTCAGTTTGGCAGGATCGCCACCGGTGGCTTCTTCCAGTTTGGTCGCACAGTAATCCAGTGATTCAGCGACGATGGTGTTCATCGCAACCAGCGGACCGGCGATAGACTGATTAGAACCAACAGCACGGAATTCAAACCGGTTACCGGTGAAGGCGAACGGGCTGGTTCGGTTACGGTCGCCCGCATCTTTCGGCAGCGGAGGCAGTACATCGACGCCGACGGTCAGTGTGCCCTTCGGAATTGAAGAGTTAGCACCACCGGCTTTGATCTGTTCGAAGACGTCAGTCAGCTGATCACCCAGGAAGACTGAAATGATGGCTGGAGGTGCTTCGTTAGCACCCAGACGATGGTCGTTACTGGCGGATGCAACGACGGATCGCAGCAGGCCCTGGAACTTGTGAACCGCACGGATGACGGCACCACAGAACAGCAGGAACTGGGCGTTTTCGTGAGGAGTATCGCCGGGATCAAGCAGGTTGCCCTGAGAGGAACTACCCATTGACCAGTTGACGTGTTTCCCTGAACCGTTCACGCCAGCGAAAGGCTTTTCGTGAGTCAGACAGACCATGCCATGTTTTTCTGCAGTGCGACGCAGTGTGGTCATCAGCAGCTGCTGATGGTCGGTTGCGATGTTGGCAGATTCAAACAGCGGTGCAATTTCGAACTGACCCGGTGCCACTTCGTTGTGACGGGTTTTAACGGGAATCCCCAGTTTGAACAGTTCGCGTTCGGCTTCAAACATGAAAGACAGAACACGGTCGGGGATGGCACCGAAGTAGTGATCGTCAAATTCCTGTCCCTTGGGAGGCTTGGCGCCAAACAGGGTACGACCAGCGTTGAGCAGGTCGGGACGGGCGTAGTAGAAGTTCTTGTCGATCAGGAAGTATTCCTGTTCCGGACCGGCGGTAGAAGAAACCAGGCTGCCGTCAGTGTGACCGAACAGCTTCAGAATCCGCTGTGCCTGGACGTTCAGAGCCTGCATCGAACGCAGCACGGGAGTTTTTTTGTCGAGAGCTTCTCCGGTCCAGGAAACGAAAGCCGTTGGAATGCACAGAGTGGTTCCGTTGGTGTTTTCCAGAATGTAAGCGGGGCTGGTGACGTCCCAGATGGTGTAACCACGGGCTTCGAATGTCACGCGGATACCACCGGTCGGGAAGCTCGAACCATCGGGCTCACCCTGGATCAGCTGTGAACCGCTGAATTCAGCAATCGCACCGCCGTCTCCATCGGGAGAGAGGAAGCTGTCGTGCTTTTCTGCGGTGGAACCGGTCAGGGGGTAGAAAACGTGTGCGTAGTGAGTGGCACCTTTTTCGATGGCCCAGTCTTTGATAGCGGAAGCAACAACGTCTGCAGTCGAGCAGTCCAGTTTCTCACCAGCTTCGATGGTTTTGACCAGTTTCTTGTAGACTTCTTTCGGCAGTCGTTTTTTCATAACTGACTTGGAGAAGACGTTGGCATTGAAAAGTTGTGCGGTGGGTTCTTCTTTGTAGTTCATCGGAGGATAACTTGGCTTGTAGCTGGTGACTGCGGCGATGGCGGCGGAACGGGTTGAACCAACGGTGGTTTTGGTGCCATTGCTGCCACCGGAATACGAAGTGGACGCACTCGAAGTTGCTGTGTTCACTGTTTTGACCTTTTCATAGGGCGATTAATACGACTGACAAAACAACCGGCCGATACCACTCATACGTGAAGCGCATCACCGGTGAAACGGAGATTCATCCAGGATAATCAAGAGTGCGGGCCTGGCGGCCTGATCCGTTCACGTCGCCGGGCAGTCATTGCCACGTGCCGCTCCAGGGAACCCGCATCCGGAGATTCTGAGTGAGGTTATATCTAATTGTGTTTATGTGATTGATTTCGAAACTGGAGTCGATCGGCGGGTGATTCGCCCGCGAGCTTACACCAGATTGGCTCAGAACTTCCTGTGAAGAAGAATATTTCTTAACAATAGCAGAAGGTGTGCCAAACCGCAGCTGATAACCCGATTTACTGTCACAATCGACTCCCCGCTGACCCCGCAACGGATGTTTTGGACACCCGGAAGCAGAGGTACGGGATTTTCACCACTTATTCCCCCGGAAATAGAGCCCTTCCGACCTTACACCCTGCGGACGCCCAATCTGGAGAAAATTGTCTCTTGCTGGGAAGACAACAGGCAATCCGTGCCAGTCTGGAGAGCAGATGCCGAGAATGCGCGCAAATCATGCACGAAAAAAAGGCAGAAGGTTTGGCCACGCGAAAGTGTGCTTTTGTGTACTCAATCCAACAGTAGATCCACGATCACAGCCCGGTGGTCCGTGTCTACGGCTCGCTGGGCTACGACGCGGACCGGCTGATAGTGAGTGTCGCACCGTACCTGGTCAATCCGCAGGAAGGGGACCGCGTTGGTAATCGTGCAGCCCCAGCCCGCTCCTGCGCTCGTAAAAGCATCACGCAGCTGAGGAGGCAGTTCCCGGAAGATCGGATCCCGCGGGTTGACGTTGAAGTCCCCACCCACGATCAATGGCAGGTCTGCAGGTAGCTCTGCGAGTCGTCGACTGAGTGTACGCAGTTCGTCCCGCTGCAGAATTCGCTGATCGCGATACGCACGCCAGCAGTCCGGGTTCCACAAATCCGACCGAAACGGAGGCGGTGTGAGTCGCAGCGAAACCACGGCGATCTCGCGACCGGTCTGCAGACGCACTTTGCCGATCAGAAAGCTGACCGTCGATGCCAGCGGCTGGATCGGCGTGCGACTCAAAATCGAAGAATCCACACCCGCCAGCAGGCCTGCATCCTCTCCCAGGAGCGGCTGGCTGATGTCGCGGAGTTGAATCACACCCGGCGTTTCCTGGATCAGAATCAGGTCCGCCTCATATTGTTCGAGTGCCGCCACCGCGCGACTGCTGCCATGCGCATTGAGTGAGATAACCCGCAACGGAACCTGATCTCCCGCCTGTGTGCGCCAGGCCGGATCAGCACTCTTCCACAGCCCCCGCCACAGACTGAGCGGCGTATCCGCAAACACCACCAGGAACAGCAACCAGAGCCCGATCGAAGCCAGGGCGAAACGTCCGCGCTTCGCCCGTAACAACATCAGCGCCAGTCCCACACCACAGACAAACCAGCACCAGCTCGGATAAACGGTTACCGCAGCACACGCATCCGGTTGCCAGGCATAACAGATACTGAGTCCGATCCACAACAGTAGCGTGATGGCAGCGGTGATCCGCGCGACAACCCGATCCAACGTGCTGTCAGGGCGAGAAAAAGGTTGCGACTCGGGTTCAGTCATGCCAGGCTTGATTTCAGATAAGAAACAGTGCGGATACAGATCGCCTCTGAAATTGTAGTTTGAGCAGGCACGCACGTCAGCGGTGAATGTTGAAAAACTGTGGACTGCACCCGGTTTCTTCCTCCCACAATCCTCCAGCGGCGGTGCCTGATCCTCAGATACTTTTTTCCCTCTTTGTTGATCGTGAATTGATCGTATCGTTTTCCCGTAGGCGTTTTAGTCTGATAGACCAGACGATCCTGCTCGACGGTAATCACCTGGTAAAGCTGAGTTTCTTCCGGGGCCTGTCTTTTAAATTCCCAGGGGAGTGTCGATTTTCAAAGGAACGCGCAACAGTTTCCATTTCTCAAACCAGTTCACGCGAATCATGGTCGGTTTTTCTTTCAGGGGCTCCAGAAAATATTGAAAACTGGCGCCATGAAAGTAAGGACCGTTGATGGTTTTGATGACCTCTCCCTCGGCATTCAGCAGTTCTATATTCTTGAGGGGTTTCAGACGGGGTTTAATTGTGAAAACCCACTCTCGTTTTCCCCGGCCAAACGATTCATTCACCGTCCGGCCCGTCCGCACGAGTTGCTTGTTGATGGGTTTCATGACGGTAAAACTGACAGGCCCGATTTGATGCTGCTGGTCTGCCTGGAAAGCAGGTATCCTGGCGGAAGCTGATTTGACTTCTTTCATCGACAGGAAAAAAAGATGAGCCGTCGCATTGATCGATTCCGCTCCCCGGGCAGGGGCAGAGTACCCGCGAACGATAAAAGTCGCCCGGGGATCTTTCCCGCTCAAACGTACGACCAGTGGCTTGTTGGCTTCGAAGAAGTCATTGATTTTTTCTTCTCCGGGGTTTCGGGTTAAATCCGTCCCCCGATTATCCGTGAATTTCACCAGCAAGCTCGGTTCGTTTTCGTAGAGCAGAGTACCTGGATCATTCAGAGTGAACGTACCGTACACGCCGGTGCCACTGGCTGCGAGAAATGAACTCAGACTGAAGCGATTCACAGGAGATTTCGCATTGCCGAACGTGTCGCGTGGCAGCCTGCTTACCTGCAGCGACAGCAGCTGCAATTTCTGTGGTTGAACCTCAGTCGGTCTATTCGTCAGACCGTCGTACCAGGTGGCTTCTTTCTCTGTTTTCCTGCCCTGAGCTTTGAGGTTAGCCGTTGTGAATAACAGACCAGGTAGAACCGTAAGTAGTGTTACCTTGCACATCAGCTTCATCAGGCGCGCCACCATGTTCAGAGTTTGTGTCAGGAGTGGGTACAGAAAACTCTTACTTTTTCACGATATCCAATTCACTTTCCAGGGGATAAGAAAAAAACATGGAAATCACGAATATTATGAAATCCCTTTTGGGCAGGTGATTTTCACACTGCTATCATGATACTGAGAGCCAACCGAGCTCTGTCCTCATTTTTAAAAGACGCAGGTTGCACACGCGATGATGCTGGACGGTGAAGCAATTTCGATTTTGTTGACCTGGGCGAGCATGGTGATCGTTCTGCCGGGGTTCATTTTCCACCAGCTGCTAGTAAAGCGGTTGGACAAGAAGTCTACCAAAATCACCGCTTGGGTTTTCTTCGCTGGCGCAGAATTGCTGTTTCATTTTCTTGTGATTCGAGCACTCGTACGTGGCTGGACAATCTAAGTAACCTCACCCACTGGCCGTCTCGAACAGATTTCGGCTCAGATTATTGAGTCCAATGCGAACGTCTCCTTAGTCATGAATCAGATTCCGTTTCCGGCTCGCATTCTGACAGCAGCTGACAGATCAGCAAGCAGGCTGCGCGGTCAGAAACCAGTATTTCCACCAGATCGGGCCGATTGGGCACTGGCATGTGTTTTGCGACAGTCTGTCACACAGAGGTGATTGCGGCTGTAGCCGCTTTAAACAGAATCCCTCACCAACAAAAAGGAGAACGCCATGAAATATGTAACCCCCTGTTGTCTCTGTCTCAGTCTGTTCCTGGTCGCCTGTGCGAACGAGGATACCTCTGAAACGGTCGTCGTGAAAAAACCGGTTGCTGACCCGGTAACCGAAGAGGACGTTTCTAAGGAATTCGGCGAAGCCTTCGAAACCACTAAAAAGTTCACCCAGCAGAAACACGACGAGTACGCGGCCAAGCTGGATAAGCAGCTCAGAGAACTGAACGTCAAGATCGATCAACTGCAGGAAAAAGGCAGCGATCTGAAAGATGACGCGAAAGTCAAATGGAATGAGCAGATGGACGAATTGAAAGTCCAGCGCGACCACGTAAGTGAGAAACTCGAAGAGTTTAACAATGCCTCTGCCGATGCCTGGGAAGGTCTCAAACAGGATCTGGACACCGCCTGGGAAAATCTGGAGAACTCCTTCGATAATGCTGAAAATGAAATCGACGAGGAAGTTTAACAGGAACTTCCGGAGACACCTGCTGGTCTCCCGTTACTGCAGCGCAATTCTGCCGGCGGAAGATCAGGGTGCCCTCCATTGAAAGGGACAATGTGCAGAGAGACTCACTCCGCTTTGTGTCATACAATATTCATTCGTGCCGCTCAGCCAGACTGGAACCTTCTCTGGATGAGGTGGTGAATGTGCTTGGTGATGCTCAGCCGGACGTGGTCGCTCTGCAGGAAGTTGATGTCGACTGCCCCCGCACAGATCAAATCCATCAGGCGGAGGAGATCGGTCGACAACTGCAGATGACGCCGCACTTCTTCAGTCTGGTGGACTGGGCCCAGTTTCAAAGTCGACATGAAAAGCAGGGACGCTACGGATTGGCTTTTCTGTCGCGGAAAGACTTACGGCTGATCGATTCCCGGGAGTTTCACCTGCCCCTGCTGAGTCCGTTAAGCGAGCCGCGGGGTGTCTTTCAAATCCAGGCAGAGTGGCAGGGGAAATCCATCTCGATCCTGAACACGCATTTAAGCGTGCACCGCCGGGAAAATCTGCTCCAGATGCAAGCCTTGTGTGAGTTGATTCAGCAGACCGGTACCGAACACGAGGCATCGATCCTGCTGGGGGACTTTAACACAACCGGGCGGTCGCGGGCGATCAGAAGGCTTCGCACCCTGATGTCAGAGTGCATTCCGACAGGAAAGCCGCGTGCCACTTTCCCCAGCCGTTTTCCATTGCTACAATTAGATCGTATTTTTACGGGCGGGGCTCTGGAACCTCAACCCAGCCAGATACTCACCTCGCCGGGTGCGCGTCGAGCCTCTGATCATTTTCCTGTCAAAGTGGAATTAGAACTTTAAAATGAGTCGAAGCAGTTCGGCCTCTTCCGTGCTTTCCTCTTTTCTGGTTCCCGCCAGCGAGCATCGATGTATACCGCTGAGCGAAGGTCTTTCCGCATTTGACTGCCGCAAACGACTGATCCGACAGGCGCAGCATCGCATCTGGTTCAGTACCTTCCTCTGGCGGAATGACCGGGCGGGAAACTTCCTGGTCAACGAACTCGAACGCCGTGCCCGGGAAGGTGTGGAAGTACGAATTCTGCTCGACCACTGGGTTACTCTGCAATCAGAAGACTCAATTTTACCACGTCTGCGTCAGCTCGCGGCTTCGAGTGAGGTTGAAGTACGGTTGTTTAATCCCGTCGTAGAGAAGATGGAACCCGGCGATGTGGAAGTCATGTGGGCCGGTGCGCTTTCGGGAGAAACGTTGAACCGCCGGATGCATGGTAAAATCGCCTTGTTTGACGATGCCTGCGTCATCGTGGGGGGCCGCAATCTGGGTGATGAGTATTTTGACATGCACCGTTTCCGCTGTTTTACCGATACGGAAATTCTGGTCAGCGGTCCCGTCGTCCCCGAAGCACACGACGCGTTTGCACGTTTCTGGGATCACGATCTGAGTGTGAACCTGCTGGATTTCGCAACGGAGCAAGACGATGCCCCGGCACAGTCAGATACAAATACCATGGCCGATTTGCCGGAGCCGTTTTCGACCATCGCAGCAGAGCGTTGCCCAGACTATACCGCACGCCTCTTTGAGCCCCGCTCGATCGAATTCTGTTATGATCAGCCTCAAGTCGACACGCGGTTACCGGACGAAACCGGGAACTGGCTGGAAGAGGCCCTGGCTTCAGCCCGGAAAAGTATCCATCTCACTTCGCCGATTACGATCTTTCCTCTTGCATGGTTCGAGCGACTGGAAAAACTGCGCGCGCAAAACGCCGGCTTTCTGCTCTCGATTGTTACAAACAGCCTGGTTTCCACAGACAACCTTTACACTTATGCGGCAGGACTCAAACAACGAAAAAAGCTGATCAACCGGTTCCAAGCGTATCTACATGAAATTCGTGCAGTTCCCGAAGATGTGGCCGAAGTCATTCCCAGCTTTCCACAACTCTCGGATGAGAATCAGAAAACGGACGAACAGCCGGCTTCCGGCTTTGGGGCGAATCCCTTTGAGTGTGAGCAACTCCACACGACCCTGCACTGCAAGTATTTCATCATTGATGGCACAACGACACTGCTCGGCTCACCCAATCTGGATCCCCGTTCGCTGTACATCAACACGGAACTGCTGCTGCGGATCGAAGATGAAGCACTTAGCCAGTATTACCTGGAGCACCACAATCGGTTGCGGTATAACACGAACAGCTGGATCGTCGCCCGTCGGCCGGACGAAACGCTCTGGACCCGCTTAACGGGCCTGATTTCGTTCCAGCAGCCACGCGATGACGCCATCGGAGCGCATCGACCCGGCTACTGCTTCACCCCCGGGGAAGGCACCGTCAAAGAAATCCCCGATCCCCTGGCTGCCGATTTCTACGAACGCTACCAGGCCTGCGGCGTCTATCCGGGAATCAACGATTCCGACGAAAAAGTGGAACTCTTCCTGACCGAGAATCTGTCCTATCTGTTTCGCGATTCGCTCTGAAAGATAGAAACAGGATTCCGACAGGTGAGCGGGAGAAGTGAAAGATTTATGGCGGGTTAGCTGTCATGGCGTGTTATCATCGACATGACTCGGGCCTTTACTTCCAGGGGAAACGATTTATGAAATTCCGATTTCACTGCCGACTCCTTTTCCTGAACATGACTTTAATGCTCATCCCTGCCTTTTCTTCTTCCAGTCAGGCAGGTGAAGACGTTCTGTTCCAAATGGGGCGTTCGATACTCAACGATCAGGCCGATCCGGGGGAGTTGTCTCTTAACCATCGACGATCACAGTGTCTGCGTGCCCTTGTAAAATTACGCCGGGAAAAAGAGTATTGGCAACTTTTACAGCACTGGACGAAAGGAGAACAGGACTCAGCAGAATCGCAACTTTCAATCTGCTGGGAGAATGAGCTCTACTGGACAGGCCTAAACTTCTTATCACAAACCGATCTCCCTCTCTCCCGGAAACTGGCCAGCATGGCTGGACTAGTGGTAGTACCACCGGAAAAACTGATCAAACAAGTGCTGGAACGGGAGCAGAAACCATTCTCAAAGCAGGATCAGTCCATGGTAGAACTCCTGCGGTTCGCAGCCCGCTATGACCAGGCACTTAAGAGTAATCATCCTGATGCAGAAAAGAATAAACTGGTGCCAGTCGCGATTGAACTGGTGCCGCAGGTGTTACAGCTTCTGCAAAAGCAGTATCCCTCCGGAGGATATCATACCCTCCACTATCATCCCGTCAGGTATGAAGTGGCACAGTGTGGCTTGGCTATGCTTACTATTATTCCTGCCGAGCAGCACACACCTCAATTGCGACAACTTTCCAGTCAAATTGACGATATGTTCGGCCTCGGGTGTGTCCGTCGCGGTTGGTACGCTGCTTTCGAGACGGGGATCGAGCTGTTAGCCAGACAAGATGAAGGACAGGCGCTGCTTGTCTGGCAGTCATCTTTTCTAGACTACCCGGAAATAGCAAGTAATGAATCCCAGTTGATCTCACCTGAAAGCCGAAAGGCATCACCAGAATTAGCACAATTTGTTTCCGGTGTAAATGTGTGTCTGCATCAGTTGCAAAAGGAGACATATAAAGAGAGCCCGGAAGATTTCAAACGACTACTCCAGGAACCCGACAGTGAACTCTGGCGGTTTAATGTATTACTCTCACTGGAATCCGCGCGTTTGCGCGCGGATCAAAAACTGTTAAAACTGGTATCAAATAGTCTGCTGGAACAGAGCGAACGGCTTTACAGCATCAGCCGGGAAGAATACGAGAACAGTCCCAACGATCTCTGCTATCTCTACTTTTCTGCGTTTTACGCAGCACAACGCCTGAATGACCGGGAACTGCAGCGTGATCTGCTCTCTCGGTTACTCAAGCTGTACCCCCAAATGGGCGAATTTTACACTGATGTGTTGTATGATCAGCAATCACAGAATCTAGACTGGTTTTACCTGTTCAGCGATCTTAGGCTTGATCGCGAATGGCTACCCCAATTTGAAGTAGTGTTGCTGAAAGACTCTGGTCCCTATGGATACTCGAAAGCTGAATTCGGGATGCTCTGGGCCACATTCGGCACAACAGAGATTAAGGGTAAAGCGATTCTGACCAGGTATAAAGCAAGCTATCAATTTCAAGATATTGCCTGGGGAGCCGGATACGCTGCGGGCAGAGGTCGTGCTGTCTTACCCGTTGGCGCCACCTGGAGCAAGCTCAGGCGGATCGACCCCCACTTGAATACCGTGCCATGTTTTGTCGATTATTGTAGCGGTTATGTGACAGGCAAACATAAACAGACTGACGACTGGGATGCACGCTTCTTGCGTGTGCTGGATTCTACTAAGTAATATTGCACCGAGCCCCCAATCGCGAAAGAACCCAAATGTCAAAGCCAGAACAATTACGGGAACGCCTGATTCAAGCAGAACTCTGCCCTCCTGATGAAATAAGAGGATGCTCGCAGAAGCAACTCAGGCAAATAGAAAAATGTGCGGGGGCACCACTCCCTGCAGATTATCTGGAAACTCTGTCGCTCATTGGCTGCCATGCCGGACATTTCATGAGTGATCTGGACTTTTTCTATCCAGCCATGCTCTCTTTAACCGATCGGACAAGATAACTGATTGCCGAATCAATTTCACTCCCTGAAGATGCCTTCGTCTTTGCCGACCGGTATGGCGAACAGATCCTCTTCTTTCGACTGGCTGAAAAAAAGAAGGGACCCGTTTATAAATGGAGCGATGAGGAACCAGAGCAGTTTTTAAAAGTGTTCAATTCATTCGGAGAATTTCTCGAAGAAGAACTGACAGCTCATGAAATGCAGGCGGGCGACTGATGGCGGATAAAATTCCCCCTCACTCATCAAAGTGCGATTTCTTCCGCAGCAGATGATGGTAATGCTGGGCAAACCGGTGCGATTCATCGCGCACGTATTGCAGCAGTCTTAAACCGTAGGAATGCCGGCTCAGGCGGCGGGGTTCGACTTCGCCCGGGACGTAGACCTCTTCTTCGCGCTTGGCCAGGGAGATTGTGAACGGGGGCTCGACCCCCAGTTCGCGCATCGCGGTCATCGCGGCGTTGAGCTGACCTTTGCCGCCGTCAATCAGCAGGATGTCGGGGAACGATTCCCCCTCCTGGTGCAGTCGCCGGATGCGTCGGCTGACCACTTCGCGGATCGAGGCGAAGTCGTCGATCCCTTTGACGGTGCGAATCTTGAACCGCTTATAACCATGCTTGAAGGGGAGGCCGTCGATGAACTGCACCAGGCTGGCCACCGTTTCGCCCCCCTGCAGATGTGCGATGTCGACCCCCTCGATCCGTCGCGGCAGTTCAGCCAGGCCGAAGACTTTCTTCAACCCCTGCATGCCTTTCTTCGGGTCGATGTAAAACACCTCGGGTTGCGCATGGTCTTCCAGGTTGCCCCGCAGGTTGATGTTGTCCAGCAGCTCGATTTCATCCCGCAGCCGGGCCGCTTTTTCGTAGAGTCGCTGTTCGGACGCCGCCAGCATCTCCTTCCGCATCTCTTTCAGCAGCCGGTCCTTCTTGCCGTCCAGGAACAGCTTCAGCTTGTTGATGTCCTTGCGGTAGTCCTCTTTGCTGATCCGCAGATTGCAGGGCGCCGTGCACTGGTTGATGCTGTGCAGCAGGCAGGGACGGAACCAGCGCCACTTCTCGTCCCCCTCATCGATGTCCAGCGAACAGTTGCGGAACCGGAAGATCTTCTGCAGCACCGTGATCGCCCCCCGCAGCTGTTTCGCGTTGGTGAAGGGGCCGTAGAGCTTCGTCCCTTTGCTCTGCGGTGTGCGGGTGAACTCGACGCGGGGAAAATCTTCGCGGGTGGTGATCTCCAGGTAGGGAAACGTCTTGTCATCTTTCAGTTCGGAATTGAAGCGGGGGCGAATATCCTTGATCAGCCGCGCTTCGAGCAGCAGGGCGTCGACCTCGGTCTCGGTCTCCAGATAATCGATGTCCGCGATTTCGGTTACGAGTTCCGCCGTCCTGCGTTCGACCGCAGCTGCCTGGGTGAAATAACTCGACGCGCGGCTTTTGAGGTTCACCGCTTTCCCCACATAAATCACGCGGCCTTGCGCATCCTTCATCAGGTACACGCCGGGCGTGGTCGGAAACGTTCGTACTTTCTCGTGGGGTGTCTGCGGAGTCTCCCCGCTCGACGCGGACGTCGTTTCGACGGTGGGAGTTTCTTCTGGAGACTGAGGGTCTGAATCAGACACGAAATCAGATTCCTGCAAACGCGGGGTGACTGTTCGAATGGATCGCGGACTAAACGATTATAGAAGCGGCGTGATGAAATCAGAAGAGGCTATTTTCCTCGATCATCCGTTTCACGACTTCCCGTTTATCATTGGTCTCCTCCATGATGGCCAACTGCCGCTTGGCACCGGAGTTATGAACCAGATCGTAGATCCGCTGTAATTCGTCCGTACACTCCAGACGCTCTGACATCGGAGAGACCAGATCGACCAGGTGCGTCGTCGAATCGATCACCGAATACAGCTGGTAACTGTCGCTGTTAACCAGGCTCGCGTCGATGCCGTAGCGGGTCGCCCGCCACTTGTTCTGCTGCACCATCATCGGGTGATGCTGCAACTGGTAGGCGCCTTCATCAATTTCATCAGAAATGCATTTCACCAGGCACTGCACGAACGCGGCGATCGACAGTACCTGTTCCAGATTGGCCGGCATGTCGCACACGCGGATTTCCACGGTCCCGAAATTATGATGCGGACGGATGTCCCACCAGATTTCACGGATCGTATTGATGAAGCCCGTGCTGATCAGGTGGTTGATCAGCCACGTGTATTCGCTGTAGTTCCGCATGTTCGGCGGCAATCCCGCGGTGGGCAGACCTTCCATGATCTTGGATCGGTTTGAATGCAGGCCGGTGTTGCGGTTCTCCCAGAACGGCGAGTTCGACGAGAGTGCCAGCAGCAGCGGCAGGTAACGCAGCATCCGGTCGCAGACCATCACCGCTTTGTCGCCCGAATCAACGCCCACATGCACGTGCAGACCGAAGGTCACCAGGCGTCGGGCCACGTCCTGCATCAGTTCCACGAGTTCGTAATAACGATCGTTGACTGTTATCTTCTGATCCCGCCAGGAAGAGAAGGGGTGCGTCGCGGCCCAGAACAGCTTCAGCCCCAGCTGGTCGGTCACATTGGTCACCGCTTCCAGTTTCTGTGTCAGGTCTTTGCGAACGTCACCTACCGTGCGGCAGACGCCCGTGTTGATTTCCAGGTAGCTCTGCATTAACTCCGGCTTGATGGTCTCTTTCATATGAGGGGGCATCCCCTGCAGTAGATCCGTAATCGAGTTGGAGAGGGCGAAGGTTTCCGCATCCACCAGCTGCAGTTCCAGTTCCACACCCAGTGTCGGATAATCGTTACGGGCAAAAGAGAGGGTCCCCATCGTACTAATTCCCTTTTTGGATGAGTTGCGGGTTCAGCGAAAGCAGCAAAGCAGCCTGCAGTAAGATGCGACTTCCTATTTTAAGCACACGCTCATCGATATCGAAATAGGGAGAATGCAAAAACACCGTTTTTTGATCGGGACGGGCACACCCCAGTCGCAACATCGAACCGGGTACGTGCTGCAGATAAATGGAAAAATCTTCTCCCCCCATGCTGGGCAGATCGATCAGTCCGACCTGCTCAAGCCCCAGTACGTCGATCGACGCCTGTTCCAGTGCGGCCGAAATCGTTTTGTCATTCACGACCGCGGGTAGAGGCGATTTGAACAGCACTTCAATCCGGGTATTCGTACTCTGGGCGACGCCGCTGGCGATATTCTGAATCCGATCGTGCAGGACTTCGCGTGCCTGGTCGTTGGTGGAACGCAGGCTTCCTTTCAGTTCCGCAATTTCGGGAATCACATTCGGTGCCAGCCCCGAGGAGATCTGACCAATGGTAAATACCGCCGGCATGCGCGAGTCAATTGAGCGGGGCAGGTTCTGATACAGGCTTGAGATCAGTTGGGCTGCCGTGGTGATCGGATCATTTCCGTGATGCGGCCGGGCAGCGTGTCCGCCGCGACCATGAATTTCAAAATGGACTTCATCGCAGAACGCAGTCATCACGCCATAGCGGATGTTCGCGGTTCCCGCCTGGATTTCCGGATCCATGTGCAGCCCGATGATCGCACTCACCCCTTCCAGGGCGCCCTGTTCCACCATCCAGCGGGCACCCATGCAGATCTCTTCCGCCGGTTGAAAAATGAACCGCAGCCGTAATCCCTGGCCCGGCCATTCGCTCTCGAACAGCTCCTTCACCCGTCCCGCAGCGAGCGCCACACCCAGGGCAATCGACGTATGAGCATCGTGGCCGCACAGGTGACCGACACCTGGATTATGCGAGCAGTAATCGACTTCTTTGAGGTCCGTGATCCGCAGCGCATCAATGTCGGCCCGAATCGCGATCAGCGGTGCGTCCTCGGCCGGCGTTCCCAGCGTCATGTCGGCGACCACACCGATGTCGTTATTCATCAGCTGCGGTTCGAGGCCGATGTCACGCAGCGTGTTGCAGATCAGTTGCGAAGTCTCTTTTTCTTCTCCGCTGATTTCCGGTTTCTGATGCAGTGTGCGTCGTGTTTGAATGAGTGTTGGCTCGAGCTCGTCCAACTCCTCATGCAGCTGTTTCGTAAGTGACTGATAAAAGGCTCGGCTTTCTGTCTGATCTATTGAGAATGAGGCCACTGAGTACTCCGCGTCGTTGCCATGATGCCGACAGACCGTCTGCGCGACAGCCGATGAATCATGGGCTGATATGAAAAAGCATTTATTTGTACTTCTTATTTTAATGAAGTTAAGGTTATCATAAAGGCAGAAGCAGAAAATTAAGCGTCCTAAATAATTATTGGAAACCGCCACACCGAATTTCTGCGACCGAATCGACCACAGCGAATTTAGGAATCAGCAACATGAAAGAGATAGATGCAGATCGCCGGAATCTGTTGAAAGGGGCCGTCGCAACATCGCTGGCTTCACTCGCCGGAAACTTCTCACTCAACAGTGCCCACGCCGCCAAAGCAGACCCCGATTTAATTCATCGGGAAAACCTCAAAGAAGGATCCACCGACTGGCAGCTCACCCGCGTCATGCTCGATAGCCGCAATGGATTTCGTTCGTCCAAGATTGAAGGCTACTGTTCGAAGCAGAGCGTCGCTGCCGGCGAGCCGATTGACATCATGGTCTCCACCCGACCGGCGCAAGAGTTCAAAATCGAAATCTTCCGCACCGGCTATTACGGCGGTCGCGGTGCCCGGCTGATGACCACACTCGGCCCGTTCGAGGGCAAGCCACAGCCCGTTCCCCAACCGGGCAAAAAGAATCTGCACGAATGCCACTGGGACTCCGCGGTCACACTGACGATTCCCGATGACTGGCCCAGCGGCGTCTACCTGGGCCGGCTCTCCACACTCAAAGATAAGACCGGTCACGGCTACTGGCAGAGCTATGTCGTCTTCATCGTTAAAGACGATCGCCCTGCGGACATCCTCTTCCAGTGTTCCGACAATACCTGGCAGGCCTATAACAAGTGGCCCAGCAACTATTCGGTCTACACGCATCCCAAAGGGAACCAAGGCCCCTGGGCCGATGTCAGCTTTGACCGTCCCTATGCCAAGTATGCCCAGATCTATGAGAACCCGCAGTCACTCGGCTCGGGGGAATGGCTCTGCTTTGAATTCCCCTTCGCCTACTGGCTGGAAAAACATGGTTACGATGTGACCTACTGTTCCAACAGCGACATGATCACCCCCGATCACGGACTGAAATGCAAGTCGTTCCTCTCGGTGGGCCACGATGAATACTGGGATATTCGCCAGTACGAGTCGGCGGTCAAAATGCGCGACGCGGGCGTGAACCTGCTCTTCTTCTCTGGTAATTCCGTCTGTTGGGTCACACCGCTGCTGAACAGCACCGACGGGCGTCCCAAACGGATCATGTTCCGCGGTGGTCCTTACGGCGGAAAATATAAATACGCCGAAGACCGTGAGCGAGACAACGGCCCCTTCCCGCACCGCGGTCCCGACGAAGGTTACCTGATGGGATCCCGTAATGTTGATCCGGTCAACGGGGGCGGCGACTGGGTCTGCGAACTGCCCGACCACTGGATCTTCGAAGGGACGGGCATGAAAAAAGGAGACTCGATTCCCGGTCTTATCGGCTGGGAATATCACGGCGATCCACCACAGGACATTCCCGGACTCGAAGTCGTGGCAAAAGGAACCGCCCTGCAGGGAGGCGTGAATCCACAAGAGTGGACCGCTACGATTTACCCCGGCCCGAAGAACAACTTCGTGTTTAACGCTTCGACCATCTTCTGGTGTCAGGATCTCTCCAGCCCGCCCGGGCACATGCTTCCCTGGTCACACTGGTCCCGACCGCACGGACCCGATGAACGTGTGCAGCGAATTACACACAACATCATCCGCCGCGCGATCTCCTGAAGCAGAGCGAACGACAGCTTCACCACGCCCCGTTTTTACGGGGCGTTTTTTTGTGTAGCACAGTTCTCCGGCAAGATTGATCAGGACTTCAAACGAAACTCACGAAATCTTCTTACTGCAGCGGGATGGCTCGATTTCAGCACTGCAGACTGCTGATAGATCGCCCTGGATACCCTGGTGGAATAGCTTGTGGTTCGGTTGTAAGTGTCTTTGCTGAAAGTGGTTATGGGTTTGGTGGGGTGGCCTTGGGACCACGGACTGCAGAACACATTTTTTCAAAATAAGAGTGCTCTCTGCTCCCCGGTATTTACCGGCGCTTCATTAAATCTTTCAACAGGCCGGGTATAAAGTACTGCGTTTACAGGCTGAGTTCCCGCTCATTCCGGTTGTGCTGCCTGCACACCACCAACCCGCCGCCGCAGTATCTGGAACTTCAGCAATTTCACTGCCAGGCTCGCAGACTGATTCGATCAGGTGCAAACAGACACACCTGATTTTGTGATTGCTTTATCCCGTTCATGTGAGGAAACCGAATGTTACCCAACGCCCACGCACACCGACGACGCACTGGCTTCACTCTGATTGAGCTGCTGGTCGTCATCGCGATCATTGCCATTCTGATCGCCTTGCTCCTGCCCGCCGTTCAGCAGGCACGCGAAGCCGCCCGTCGCTCACAATGTAAAAACAATCTCAAGCAGCTCGCCATCGGCATGCACAACTACCACGATGTCCACGGTCTGCTCCCCTTCGGCTGGGATCAGCGCGGGGCCGGCTGGAGTGCCATGATTCTACCCATGATCGACCGGGCCAACATTTACAACACCCTCATCTTCCAGGAATCAGGTGACGGCAACTGGGACTCCGGTTCTGCCAATACTACCGCTGCCAGCACCTATCTCCCCGTACTCGTCTGCCCCAGTGCTCCCATCAAAAAGCACTACAGCTTCAACGGCATCCCGAACCGGGCCCCCTCGACTTACCTCGGGAACTCCGGGTCTGAAGCTTCTTCGGATGATGAATCGACCAAGATCACGGGCACCAGGTCGCTGGAAGACACCACGCAGAACGGTCTGTTCTACGCCTGCAGCAGCGTCGTGCTCCGCGATATCAAAGACGGAACCTCCAATACCTTCATGCTCGGCGAAACGCAGACCGACATCGAGTTCGGCAAAGACGGGCAGTCCATGGACCACTGGGTCATCGGTTCTCCCCAGACCGATCCCTGCGGTTGTAATAACGGCACAGGCGGAACGGAGTTCACCGAGTTCGTCGGCTCAGCCTATCCCCGGATGAATGCCCGTCGCACCGAACCGACCGTCAGCGGACATCTGATGGAACTTTCTTACGGCAGCTGGCACGTCGGGGGCGGACACATGGCCTATGCGGATGGCTCGGTTCATTTCCTCTCGGAGAATATGGATCTGAACGTCTACCGCGGCCTGGCTACACGCAATGGCCGGGAAGTCGTGACTCCGTAACATCCATGCTGATTGATTTTAAAGGTGATCTCTGATGAAACTGTTTCTAATTTCCGGTCGCGCGGTTCGAATGCTGGCGACCCTTTGTCTGCTCAGCGCAACGGTCGGCTGTGGTGGTTCGATCCATCCCGATTACAGCCAGCTCGGTCTGGTCGATGTCTCCGGAACCGTGACCCTCGACGGGCAGCCTCTGTCCGGTGCCGAGGTCGCTTTCGAAGCCCCCGATGGCACCTACTCCGCTGGTGTGACGGACTCCAGCGGCAATTTCGACCTGATGTTCAACACAGAAAAATCGGGTTGCCTGATCGGTGACAAAACGGTCCGTATTCGGATGGCCGGTAATCCCGAAGGCATGGGAGAGGCCCCCGACGATGCAGGGAACTCGGATGAAGGGGGCAAGCAGAAACCGGCTCCCGGCAAGATTCCCGCGGCGTACAATCAAGAGTCGACCCTCAAAGCGACCGTCGACGCCGACCACACCTCGTTCCAGTTCGATCTCAAAAGTAATCCTTGAGATTGTCGTTCACTGGAGCGATGCATTCAAAAAAACAGGCTGTGGCACCCGGGAGTGTCACAGCCTGTTTGTGTGTAAGTCGTCCAGTTGTTACTCGTCCAGTTTTTCGATGCGTCTCTGGTGACGTCCCCCTTCAAAGGGGGTATTCAGCCAGATATCGATGATCTCATACACGTCGTGCATCGAGACCATACGTTCGCCCAGCGAGATCATATTTGCATTGTTATGCTGTCGTGCCAGTCGGGCTGACTTCTCGTTCCAGCACAAGGCACAGCGCACCCCTTTGACCCGATTGGCGGCAATCGCTTCGCCGTTTCCTGATCCTCCCAGCACAATGCCTCGCTCGAACTCACCTGCAGCCACTGCTTTAGCGGCAGGGAAGATGAAGTCCGGGTAATCGACCGACTCGGTCGAATCGGTGCCGAAATCTTCGACTTGGTAGCCCTGTTGCGTCAGGTATTCGATGATTCGTCGTTTGTAGCGATAACCGGCGTGGTCGGAGGCAACTACAATTTTCTTAACAGGTTCTTCTGAAGGTACTGGAGCGGTCATGCGTTTGAAATTCTAGTGTCGAGCAATCGTGCAGGGGCGCTCTTCGGACGCGTCGAGCAGGGATCTCACACAACAGAGACCGCAGTGCCCGCTCACATCGGCAGGGAACGCCGGATCAAATAAAAAGGGTTAACGGTGAATCGAGGTCTTACTTCCCAATCCGGTAGAGTTGTGATTTCGTGCGAATCAGCAGCGTGTCACCGGCGACGGCGTAAGACGCGAGTGTCGGCTCTTTCAGGTGATTGCGGCTGATCTCTTTATAGGTTGTTCCAGGAGCGATGATCGTGGTTTCCCCCTCTTCGCTCTGGAAATAAATCTTGCCATCTGCGAACAGTGGAGAGGCAGAGTAGTTACCGCCCACGCGTTCTTTCCAGTGCAGTTTGCCGGTTTTGGCATCAAAACACTGGGCAATCCCTTTGTCACTCACTGTATATAGCTCGTCGCCCACGACCAGCAGTGAAGGTGTATGCGGAATCTGGTTCTTGTTGGACCAGGCCAGGTGCGTCTCCGTCACATCCCCTTTACCGTCCGGACGAATTGCCAGCAGAGTAGGGCGGTCGTAGCTGGTCGTCACGAAGATCAGACCATGACTGTAAATCGGGCGGGGGATGACGGAGTAACCAGTGTAATCCAGGTGCCAGATCTCTTTGCCGTCCTTGGGAGAATGTCCCGAGATCACATCGGTGCCCGGGGCCACAATCTGTTCTTCCCCGTTCACGGTGATCAGCAGCGGCGTGGCGAACGAAAACTTTTTCCGGCCATCAACGTTCCGTTCCACCTTCCAGGCGATCTCGCCCGTCTTGCGATCCAGGGCGGCGATGAAGTTGGAACCTTTACCGTCGCAGATCACAACCAGTTTATCGTCGACCAGGATCGGCGATCCTCCGTTGCCATGCTGCATCTCATATTTGAGGGCATTTGTCTTCCAGACCACGTCTCCGTCCAATGTCAGGCAGGCGGTGCCGTGCGTACCGAAATGCACATAGAGTACTTTACCGTCTGAGATCGGTGTTGGGCTGGCGTGGCTGTTCTTCTTGTGAATCCGTTGTACGGTCTCTTTGGTTTCCTGGAAGATCTCTTTATCCCAGAGAATCTTACCCGACTCCAGATCCAGGCAGACTACCCGCAGCGACTGCTCGGGCATGGGGCCATCCCCCTCGGGGACAGCGGTGGTGACGAATACTTTCTCGCCGACAATAATCGGAGACGACCAGCCAACGCCGGGAATCTTGGTATTCCACAGCACATGTTCGGTCGGGCTCCAGGCGGTCGGCAGCGATGTCTGGGAAGAATGTCCCTGGCCGGTCGGGCCACGAAATTCAAACCAGTCCTCAGCTGAGAGCAGTGCAGGGGCAGTGATTACAGAGACGGTTGAGAGTACGCAGAGAGAGAAAATTCGGGAAACACTCACGTCAGCAGGCCCTCCTGATTGAGGCTGGGTTAACTGTACCTTTGTTTTGAACGCGCAGGGAAAGACAGATTATCTT